>WJJS01000007.1 GCA_014729505.1 Candidatus Woesearchaeota archaeon | reverse complement strand
TATTATATAGGATGCTCTTGTAAGCTCTAACGTATTATGTGATGAGTGTGATGTCATGAGAAAGTATAGAAATTCTGATGATGGTGTGCGATTGTTTATTCGTGACAGGGACTCTCAGGTGCTGGATGGTGAAGAAGTGTTGCATCAAGCACGTTCGTTGTTTCGTTGGGGTAAGCTTTCTTCTCAGGAATTTGTGCGCAGTCTTGACTGTGCGTATCGTGCAAAAATGCTTGGGATGTCGGAGTTTGTGCAGGGTATTGTTGAAGCATATCCTTCTTTGAAGGATAACGATTCAAAAACTCTTGAATTATTGGTGGGGTTGCAGTATGTGGTGTGTAAGACAGGACTGGTTCATCCTCTGGATATGCGTGTTGTTGAGCGGCGAGCGGTGATGGATGTATCGGTGCAAAAAGACGGTCCTTCGTGTGGGTTTGTTGCCCTCCAACATCGTGTGGGGTGGGGCGATGGGTATGTGCGACGCTTCTGTTTGCTTGAGGCGCAACTTGATTCTTCTTTGTTGCAGACGACCGAGATTATCGACAGTATCCGGAGTTGTTGTGGGGTGCAGGGCCAAGAAACCTTGCCTAGACGGGACACAAGATATATATGGTGGTCTCCCGTCCCGTATCAGCAGTTGGGATTATGAGTGAGAAATCTGATGAGTATTGGAAAAAGAAGTTAACGTCTGAACAATATCGTGTGTTGCGAGAAAAAGGGACTGAAGCACCGTTTAGTGGTGAGTACGTGAAGTTTGATAAGAAAGGCAAATATGTTTGTGCAGCATGTGGTAATGTGTTATTTGATTCGTCAACGAAGTTTGATTCGTCTTGTGGTTGGCCCAGCTTTTATGATGCAAAAAAAGGATCTGTAGAGTTTCATGATGATGATAGTCATGGCATGCATCGTATCGAAGTGACGTGTAAGAAATGTGGCGGTCATTTGGGTCATATTTTTGATGATGGTCCTAAGCCTACTGGTAAAAGGTATTGTATTAATTCTGTCTCGTTGAAGTTTGTAAACGAATAAGTGTTTCACTGGATGCGTGGTCGATAGGTTTTAATAGTGTCCTGCATTGATAGGCGGTATGGATCGTAAGTACAATAGATTTTTTGTGATGTTGTTGATTTCTTTTGTCGTCATGTATATGGCAATGTTTCTCAATGTGGTAGCACTTGGGCATGTATATTTGAGTTTGACCCGGTTTTACATGGCTTTGCTCATGGTCGCTCCAATGGCTATCGTAATGCTCATCGCGATGTGGGGGATGTATAAGAACAAGAAGACAAATACGATCATTCTCACTGTCGCTATTGTAGTGTTTGTTGTAGCGCTGGTGTTTTTGCGAACGCAGACACCTATTGGAGATGAACAGTATATGAAGGCAATGATTTCTCATCACTCTTCTGCGATTTTGACTAGTGAAGAAGCAGCGATAACAGATCCTGAGGTGCGAGAACTCGCTGATCAGATTATTGCAACGCAAAAAGAGGAGATTGCTCAAATGCAGGAGATTCTTGAGCGTCTTGAATCCTAACTCTGCATGATGGGCGTTGTAGTTTTTCTAAAAGAAATTTTTTTATAGATTTGTTGTAGTGAAGTCATCATGGATGCTGTTATTGAAAAAATGTATGATAGGATTTTTAGCAGTACAGCAGCAATGCCTGAAGATGATTGGGAATCGTGGTATGTTCATAAGATACATTCCAAGAGAGCGTTTCTTGGCACTGATGGTGTTAAAAATGAGCGGTATTACGGCCTTATTGTGGAATCGATACGTCGTGTTACCAGGATGTGCTTTGATGGCTCGCATGTTATCGAGATTGGTTCTGGAAGTGGTTTGGCAAGCGTGTTCTTGGCGATGCGTGGAGCTAATGCAACGCTGGTCGATAATGCAGCAATGGCGTTGGAGTATGCAAGATTAAATATTGCTTCTTTGAAACGCGGGGGTTGTGCACTGGCGCCGGTGTCTTGTGTGCAGTCTGATTTGTTTTCATTACCTGATCGTATGTCGGGAGGATCTTTTGATCTTGTCCAAAGTTATGGTTTGATAGAACACTTTAGTGATGAGGATATTCTTAGGATTCTCGATATTAAGAAGCATCTTGCAAAAAAGGGAGGGTGGATTCTGTCAGGAGTACCTAATTTTTTCTCACCGATTATGATGTACAAATGGAGCAATGGAAAAGGTAACGAGCGATATCTCAAAAAAGCAAGATTAATATCTTTGATGAAAAAAGCAGGTCTTCGCGATATTCGCGTGGTCTTTTTGCCTTATGTGTTTACAGAGTTTGCTCCGCTGTTCATGATACGTGCTCTTTCAACTGTTGAAGAAGTCCTTGGACGTATAGGTCTTGGTTCCATGTATCTTTGTTTTGCACGAAAATAAGTAGCAATATGACTATTTGTTACTGTGGGTATTCGGTAAAATTATTGTAATACTATTTTTTATTCTTCAAACATACTTGCGGTTCCCTGCGATAATTCTAGATTCTTGATCTCTTCAACTTCCTCAAAGCTAAGCTCTCAATCTTTCTAACATCTAATCTGCTGATCTTATATTTCTTGGCTACTTCATCGAGTCTCCAAGGAGTGCCGTCTGTAATTCCATATCGTAATGAAAGTATTTCTGCTTCGCGTTTGTTCAACTGTCCAATTAGTGATCGGACCAGTTTGATATGGGGGTTTTGTTCTGGTTGTTCTATTGCAGGAATACTTCCCGCAATTGTTTGTCCTTCATCATTTGGCACGTCAATGCTTGCAACTCGTATAGTCTCTAATACATTTCGGGCAATACCAACTTGAATTCCTGCTACTTCTGACAGCTCCTCAGGTGTTGGAGTTCTTGCGTATTGTGCCTCAAACGATCTTAGGGCTTTCATTGTTTTTCTGTGCTGTTGAGGCAGTCTTATCATTCGTTTTGCTTGTAGTTCTCGGATTATTTCCCACTTAATGTTATTGCTTGCATATGTTGAAAATGCTGTTGATCCATTGTATTTTTCTAGTGCTTGTCCCATTCCCATCATGCCTGCTTGAATAACATCTTCATCTCTGCCTGCTCTGAATTTGTGTGTCCAGAAAAATACTAGTCTTTCGTTTTGCGTGACTATTTCATTTTTTAGTTGCTCTTCTCTTCGTTGTAATCTTCTCAACTGGGTTGCATACTTCCTAAGTTGCCTTTTGGAAACTTTTCTTTTACCAGTGACAGATATAGCTCTTCGTCCATGAATCATATCCGATAATTCAAGTATTATTGGCGTATCTAGTCCAACTCGTGTTTCAATTCTGTGCTTGGTTTGAGGTATTGTCACATACAATTCATCAAACAGTTCTCCTCGTTGTCCGTGTCCTGTATATTGTGGAATTGGTGTCACTAGGGGTTCTTCTTCTCTAAGAAGTGCATTAATACTGGATTGCGGAATTAAATTTCTGCTCCAAGTTGGTGTGTGTTGGACTTTGACTGGCATGTTGTGTTCAAAAGCTCTAAGCATTTGAATCGCTTTTCTTGAACTAACTCTGAGTGCTTGAGCGGCTTCTCTTGGAGGTACAAGCAAGCCGTTTTCAAAACATAATTCTTCAGCATAAGTAAGAAAATAATTAGCCCGCATACTTGCAAAGAAATCAATAACTGCTTGACCCGCAATTTTCCTGCCGGATTCGGTCATCTCATAGGAAATCCTTTTCCTGCGCATTGCTCTATAGAGTCCGCTAAGTGGAATTCCCGCAGCTACAAGATCTCCTGGAGAGTATTCTCTTGAAGCATCAATAAAAGAAATGATTGATTCTCTGGCCTGTTCGGCCCCCCTAACGTGTAGCATTAACGCTGCGATGTGTTTCGGTTGAAATAATGCGATTCCTCTGAGCATTTCAGGTTGCACTCTTCGTTGTCTGCACAGTCTTCTAATAACGCCTAATTGCAGACCCGTTTCTTGAGATACTTCCCGGATCGTCTTACCAACAACCGAGGCTTGTTGTTCATAATATGCAATTATTTCAAAACCTTGAATTTCTCTTCTATTTCTCACTGTCCGACCAGTAAATCTATTGAATATTGTCGTGGTTCCAATTCCCAAGATAGTTGTTAGTTCTTTTACAGAGTACCATTCATCAGGTTTTATTTGTTCGAGTCCTGTTGCAATTGATTCATTGGTTTCTTTTCGTGGACGTCTTACAAATTTCTCAAGTGAACTTTTTCTTAGTAGGTATCTGTGTCTTTGTCCGTAATGAACTTTGATGACGTCTTTTGGGTTTCGAGGCACTCCATGAACTCGGATAGTGTCTGGAGAGCAACCTAAACGAGTAGCCGCTTCTGTAATGTATATGAATTCTTTTCTTAGAAGGAGTTGTTCTAATTCTTCACCTGACAACGTGCCAGTGGTACAATATTCGCCAAAATTATGTTCTTCAAGCCACGCAGAATCATAGTCATCGGTGGTGACAATTTCTAAGGGTTGTTCTTTTGGTAACGTTGTTCTTTTTCGATGTAGTGATGCTCTTGATTGTTCTTGGAGTTTTTCATAATCAAATTTATCTGCTAACTCGGTTTCGCCGCGATCGAGCAAGTACTGGCGAGTGCATCTTATTGCTTCTTCGTGTGATTGAAATTGTCTTTTCTTGCTAATGAGTGTTGCCAGGTTTGAATGCGTTTGGGATAATGGCCAGAATCGAACATCACCGCCGTCTCTCGCTATTTTTATCAATCGCTCCATAATGTCCTCTCGAGAGTATCTGCCAATTTTTGCAATGTTTGAGTAATCTATACCGGTTGCTTGTTCTACCGCCGTTTTCCAATTGCCAAACTTCCTCGATGCCTCTTTGTGAAGCCCTTTATCATCTCCCATATCCGATACTGCAAGAGATAATCCTGCTTCATGACGTTCCTGTATTCGCTCTAATAATCGTTCTTTGGTTACTTCTGGATTTGTTTGGAATGCATCTTTGCGCCGTAGATTGGCTTCGTATGATCGAAAGCGTGAAGAGAGTTCTTGAGCGCCATGGTGTGAACAATAATCCGCACATAATTCCATCACTTCTCGATAACCAAAGCCGTGGTAATTGAGAGCGGACATGGTTGAAGGACGGGCTTTTTGAAACACTGTACATCGTAAGTCTTGCTGTTGTTCTGCAAAGTGTATGACATCCAACAGTATTCCTTCTGTAGTCCACCCGCTACCTTTTTCGTGTTTCTTACCCAACCCCATATCTACTTCTGTGGTCTACATCTTTAAGAAATTTACTGCACGTCAACATGCCCTTGCGAGTTTTTTGTTCGCATCCGTTAAGTATTGTCAGTATCTCTTCTGCAGTTCGAAATCTAAAAAGGCAAGGATTCTTTCACATTCTTAGTGGCACTGGGTTTCTTTCAAAAGCATTTATAAATCGGATAAGGTGGTTACTCGTTATGGATCAGAAAGTCTTAGATCATTATCTTAAATTTAGCTTGTTTACTAATCCCGGATGTTATAAGGATTTTCTAAAGACGCTTCCAAAAAATGTTGAGGAGCTTGGCAATCTTGTCAGTCATCAAATCATCCATCCAGTTACTTTACGCCAAGGTAATACTAATGCTAATCGTGATTTGCGGTATGGCGATATGGAAAAGTTTCCGTGGTACAGACTACGTTTTGAAGATGAAGCGTTACCCAATGTAATTTCTATGGTTGCTGAGTTATTGCGTTTGGATGATCGTGGCTTCTTGCCTGACAGGAAAGTCGAGAATAAAATTAGTATTACTTGTAGAGGTGTTGCCATTTTAATGGCCGCCATACTTAAGTGTCATGGAATTCCTTGCAGAGTTCGTTCAGGATTCGCACCTTATTTTTCTCAAACTAGTGGAGATCACTGGATTAATCAATATTGGAACGGTGAGAAATGGATTACGTTTGATGCTGACGGTTTCTTTGATGCAACTATAGGTTTCGATCAATATAGTATGCCTGAGGAAAAGTTTGATTGGGCTGCAAATACGTGGTTAGGATTGCGAAGCGGAAAGCTCAAGGAAGAACATTTTGTTCATGCGGGAGGTTTCAAAGGTTTGATGCCTGCTTTATGGGCGGTTTTCTATGATTTCCATTCCTTAATGAATAACGAGACGTTCTACAATCAACTTCCGGGGTATATCTATTATAAGTTTGAGGACTTAACTGAAGAAGATTTTAAGGAAATTGACGAATTAGCAACACTACTGCTTGAACCAGATAACAACTTTGACAAGTTAGTAGAGATTTGGAATACCAAAAAGAAGTTCAGAATTATGAATAGTCCCATGATCGGCGATGATGATCACGTCAAGTGGAAATGGTAATCTCATTTCTTTTTCTTTAGGCTTTCACATTTTTCATGTTCGAATTCTACTAATGCTGTTGAGGTGTCTGCCAGTAGTGGAGTGCAAATTATTACTTGGAAATATGCGTAGCAAGAAGATTCATATCAACAATTCCTGATAGTATAGTTCTTGAAGAAAATAGCATGGCCAGATTTATGGACTGCGATCATTGCGATAAGATACTGAAGTATCCTCAATTACTAAAAGCCTCCGGCAGGATTTGAACCCGCGACCTGCGCTTTACGAGAGCGCCGCAATACCACTATGCTACGGAGGCGAATGATTGTGTTTTGGTGGTACATTGTACTGTCCGTTTGAACGAAAAGAAATATCTGCTTTATAAGTTTAACGAGGTCCTCGCAGTTTAAATTGTTCAAAGGGTATCCATTTGTATCCGCAAACGAAGTTGTCAAATGGTGGTGGCTTGCCTAGTGCGTTCCATATTTGTTCGCTAACGACGAGTCCTGGTTGTTCTACGTCCATCCTGTTGTCGAGTAATTCGTCATAGTCGCGATACGATTCTGCTTCCACTTCTATTACTGCATAGCGATATGGTGGTGCTGTTTTGAGTAGTGTATAGAGTTGTTCTGCGATTTCGTTAAAGCGATCTTCTAGTGCTCGCGTGATGCCGCTTTGTCCGCACCCGCTTGGCATAACGCGCACCCAGTACGCTCCTCCTTGTTTGAATATGTTGCAACTGAGTTGTGAGATAAAGCCGTCGGATAGTTCAAAACTTTTTCCTTCAAAGTGTTGTGCGAATGCTTCTGCTTTCTCTTTTGTTTTGCAATCCGCTGCTAACATAAAAAGTAGTGCCATTATGTTGTTGCTTCAAGCATTGCTTTTTTGTTGTTGTTGAATTTCTTTTGGCACTCAAAGCAGACGATGTGTTTCTTGCCTTTTGCATCTTTGAGGTATGTTCCTAAAATTTTCTTCAAGAACGTCTCTCCTATTGTGGATTTGCAGATTTCGCATTTCATGCTGTTTTAAGGACTCGTGCTGGTTAAAAATCTTATGGATTATCATTTATACTGCGACTGTTTATCAATCGTATGGGAACTGATTTCGCGCTTGCGTGCGTGACGTGTAAGACGTATATTGATCTGCATAAATGGTGTATTGTGCCTATTGATAGTGCTCTCGAGAAGTGTTTTGGAAAAGGCAATGATTGTGGGTGTCCTGTTGACTGCAATGCCCTCAGTCAAGGGGTTGCTGACGCAAAGGCAAGAGATCCTGAAAAAACAAAAGCAATTGCATACATTGGCACGTTAATTCCTTTAGTCGAACTGTTTGTAAAAGACCATAAGGGCCACCAACTGGTCCTATACTCTGATCTCTATCGAGAACCCTGGTCGTATGATAAGCCAGACTGGTTTGAATGGAGGCAAGTGCGTTCAGTAAGTCTGTTCCATTTTTTGCCTAGAAATCTTATCGAAGAGTTTGGGTTAAAGACCTGGAAGGAAGTGCGGGAGTGGGTCAAAACTGCAAAAGAACTGGGCAAGTATGATCGAGATAACTTTGACGATTTCCAAGACGAATTAAAAAAGGGCTTTGAGCACTACTGTGCTCGTCACAAAGAACTCTCCTAAGGCGCCGTAACATTTAATAACGTTCTTGGTTTTTCAGTCTCATGCCTCGTATAGCTATTATTCATAAAGACAAGTGTAATCCTCAAAGTTGTGGTGGGTATCTCTGTATTCGTGTCTGCCCGATCAATATGAAGGGCGAGGAGTGTATTGCTGAAGGTAGTGATGGCAAGCCGGTTATTGATGAGATTTTATGTACTGGTTGCGGTATTTGTCCTAATCGTTGTCCTTTTGGCGCTATTGATATCATTAATCTTCCTGAGGCTCTCGACAAGCCTCCTGTTAATCGTTATGGTCAAAATGGTTTTCATCTGTATAATCTTCCCATTCCTTTGTTTGGTCATGTTGTTGGTATCATTGGTCGTAATGGTATTGGTAAATCGACGGCTCTTAAAATTATCAGTGGCATGATTAAGCCTAATCTTGGTGGTGATGAGCCTGCTTCTTTTGAACAGGTCCATGAATTCTTTAAGGGTTCGTCTGCACAGAATTTTTTTGAAAAACAGCATGAGGGAAAGCTTACTGTTGCCTACAAGCCTCAACAGGTTGATTTGTTGCCTCAAACGGCTAAGGGAAAGGTGCGGGAATTGTTGCATCATGTCGACGGGTCGAAGCGTGCTGAGACTGTTGCTCGCCAGCTTGATATTGCTCATATTCTTGATAATGATATTGCAAAATTATCAGGTGGCGAATTGCAGCGTTTGGCTATTGCTGCTACGGTGCTTAAGAAGGCTGATGTCTATATTTTTGATGAACCTACGAGTTTTCTTGATATCAAGCAGCGTCTTCGTGTCTCTAGGTTTATTCGTGATCTTGCATCTGATGAGACGTCAGTGATGGTGGTGGAACACGATTTGGTCATGCTTGATCATATGACTGATTATTTGCATATCTTGTATGGTAAGCAGGCGTGTTATGGTATTTCTTCACTTGTTAAGTCAACAAGAAACGGCATTAATACTTTTCTCTCTGGATATATTCGTGAGGAGAATATGCGTTTTCGTGATCATGCTATTGAATTCTTGAGTAAACCTCCGGCAAGTGAGCGTGTCACGCCGCAGTTGACTGAATGGAATGATGTAGAGCTTACTCTTGGTCGTTTTTCTTTGTCTGCACCGTCGGGTGAATTGCGCACTAAGGAGATTGTTGGTGTTCTTGGAGAAAATGGTATTGGTAAGACGACTTTTGTAAAACTTCTTGCTGGTTTGCTAAAGCCTGATAAGGGCGTTCTTGATACGAAAATCAGGGTGAGTTATAAGCCCCAGTATTTGGAGGTGTCTGAGGATGAACAAGTGGCAACTGTTGTTGCTGAAGCGATGGCCAAGCATCATACGACCTTAATTGTTCCGTTACAAATCGAACCGTTGCTTGAAAAGAATCTAAGTACGCTTAGTGGTGGTGAGTTGCAGCGTGTTGCGATTTGTGTTGCACTTGCTAAGGATGCTGATTTGTATCTTCTTGATGAGCCTTCTGCATATCTTGATGTGGAACAGCGTCTTATTGTGTCAAAAGTGATTCGTGACTTTAGGGATTATACAGAAAAAACCTTGCTCGTTGTTGATCATGATGTTGTTTTTGTTGATTATATTGCTGACCGTCTTATGGTGTTTACTGGAAAACCTGCCAAGCAAGGAACGGTCAACGGTCCTTTTGAGATGGAGCCAGGGATGAATTTGTTTCTCAAAGATATTGGTATCACTATGCGTCGTGATGAGGAGAGTAAGCGTCCAAGAATTAACAAGTTGGACAGTCGTAAGGATCGCGAACAAAAAGAGTCTGGTCATTTGTATTACGGCGTGTAATAATACGTGCTATTGTATTTTTCTAAAGAAACTCAAAAAACCGGTATGTCCTATTTCGATATTGTCCGGCCGCACTGCGTCTCCCTTTACTTTCCATCCGCGTTCGAGTAACTCTATTGTTTTTACTATGTGGAGTTCGTCGTGTTGTTGTGCTTTTTCAATTGTTTTTTTAACCTGGATAATTGATGGTGAATACGTGACGAGTGTGCCTCCTATGCGTAATGCGCTTATCATGTGTGGTAGTGCCTGCCATGGTTCTGGAACGTCAAGCGTGACAAGATCGAGTTTTTTTTCTGTTACGGGCTCGTACACTGATCCGTGTTGTAGTGTTACGTTTTTAATGCCGAGAGTCTCAAGGTTTTCTTTTGCGTTGTCGAGGTGTTTTTGCTCCACGTCATACCCAATTACTTTCTTGCATACGTTTGCCAGTGTGGCGGTGAGATAGCCGTTACCAACACCTGCATCAAGCGCTATACTGTGACGGTTCACTCCCGTTTCTGCCAGAATGTATCCTGTATCTTTTCGTACCATTGATTGCGGTAATCGTCGGTGTCGAGATAAAACGTCTGCAAAAGAAGCAGTAAAGATGATATACTCGTTATTGTTATTGTCTTTTAGTATTGTGCCGTCTGGTGCTTTTAGTAGTTTCTTTGGTATAACGCCGTGTTTTGTGTGGTAGTCTTTTGACGTATCGCGACACGTGAACAAGTGTTCTTTGACGAGCACTCTTGTACGTCCATCAACCTGTGCTGTTTTTGCTTTGCGTAAGAGGAGTCTCATGGATCAAGGAAATCTGCTGCACTATTTAATCCTTGTTGCGACAGATAAAGTAAAACTCGCCAAAGTTTTCAGTGTTTTCCGGCCATGTTTTGTGGTGTTCTACTTGTTGAAATGTGGTTTGTAGCTGGGAAGAAGTTTTTCTAGCGATGTCTTCCATTCATCTCCTTGCACATCGTCATAGAGGATGTCAAGCGCGGCGGTTACAATTTCTGCTGGCGGATCCGTTGCTAGTGTGGCTTGTAGATATTCGTAGCCTAGTTTTGCAGCACTTTGTTTTCGTTCCAGTTCGTTGCTATAGTCCGGAAGAAGTGGGTCTGCGACGATGCAAAATCCTGTGGGTTTGAGCAGTCTTGGTAATCGTTCAATGAATGCAGATTGCTGGCCGTAAGGCAAGTGGTGTATTCCTGCGGTGCAGAGTACGACGTCAAACTGTTCTTTAGTGTTCCACGTTCTCGCATCGTGCACTTCAAAGGTTCCAAGACACTGTGTTTTGGCGTGCTCGATAAAATCTTCGCTGATGTCAACACCTCGCAGTTTCAGATCAGGTCTTTGCTGAGCAATAGCGCCAAGCAAGTATCCCGGTCCGCACATTAAGTCAAGTACGCTTGCTTCTCGCGGAGCATGTTCTACAACATAGGATCGCACTTTTTCTACGAGCGAACCTCAGGGAAAATAGCTCATTTCTCGTTCATATATTTTCGCTGGTGGCAGTCCTTTCATAGAGTATAGAAATGAGTAGTAATAGAAATATGTTTCTATATACTAGAAATAAGAGGTTTACAGCAGACAGCACGTAAGCCTAAGATCTGTCACATAAGACTGTTTCTGGTTGATACTATCATGTTTTTGCCGTTCATCGTAGCTTTTTTTCTCACGTTGTAAGAATATAGTGTAGGCATGTTACGAGGAATAGGGGGTTAGTTAACCCTTATTGATTATTCTTGACACAAATCCATAGTGGGATGATCTTGGCACACAATAGAAGTAAGCTGATCGATTTGGTGTTGTTGTTCCATAATTGCTTTGGTTAATACTGCAGCAAATTTTTCGTATTGTACTCCGGCCAATTCTCCATCTGCGAACATTGCCAATTTGGGTTCTACTTTTGCAACTTCCTCTGCGATAAATCCTATTGAAGGTTCGCCGGTTTCTTTCCAGACAAAACTAACCGGCCTCATCTGACTTAGTAAGGGCAGTGCTTCAGATAGAGTGGTTATGTTTTCTTTGAATTCTCTAAGAGAAGGACACAATCCAACGGAATAATTTCTGCCTCCATGGGTTCCGATGCACAGTCCACTATAGCTTGAAGTAAGTGTTGGAGGGCCATTTGAACTTCCGGTCATATACCTTAACGCATTACCTTTAGAATTTATTCGGGGCACACAGCTACCCTCATCATCCTCGAAGTAATTAAGGCCGCCGCAACCAGAGCTACCTACTTTTGAACAAATTGACGCACTAGATGCGCTTGAAGCTGATGGGACTGTTCCTAGCGTGCTTTCCTCGATTTGCGTACCTTGTATGCTGTTGTTGGCGATGTCTGCTCCTGTTATGCTTTCATTGACTATGCTCTCTCCCGTGACGACCAGTTCTCCTGCGCTGTGTCCGACTATCGCAGGATTTGATCCTCCGTACGCGTAGGCAAAAAAGAGTCCTGAGAGCACTACGAGTATGGCTGCAAGAATATAGATATGCTCGTTTTTGATGTTCGCTTCAACTTTCATCGCTCTTTTTTCTTATTGCATTACGGGATAGAATATAAGTTTTTCTACGTAAACCTTTATATAACGTTCTGGTTTCGTTCTCTCATGCGCAGCGGTGGCCCAGCGGCGAAGTCACTGGACACTTTACCATAACAGATAAGTTTTCTGCCTGCTAGGATAGTCTATCATGAATAACGATGAGCTCCTAGGGGTAATAATCGGGAACGGTTGTTTGATCTATGATGAACAATCGAGAGTGTATCGTCTAGAGATTGTCGGCAACCCTCTTGAAGAGGAAGAGTATTATGAAAAAATTGCTAAGTATATCAAAGATAGAACCGGTAAAATTCCAAGAGTAATTGTTAGAACTGAAAAGAAAGGAAAAAGCCTTCGACTCATTTTCAATAATAAGGAGTTCATGAAAAGATTACTGAGCGAGTTACGGTATTGCGGAGGTTCTCAGATGTATACCTGTGTGTTTCCTCGTCCAATTCGCAAATGGGCTCGTGCCAAGTTTTTTATCCGTGGCTTGTTTGCCACTGATGGTTGTTTGTACTTTTCAAAAATCAGTGGAGTGCCTCTTTATCCCAGACTTGAGATTAAGATGAAAAACAGAGTAGTTGCTAACCAAGTTCTTAAGATTTTGAAGTCGCGAGGATTTCGTGCTCATATTCGTAGATGTGGTAAGGATGATTGTGTCGCGATATACTGTAGCGGCAAAATGGAGCTTGATAAGTGGGTTGACCAGATAGGATTTACTACTAGGAAAAATCGAACAAAATATTTGTTGTGGAAAAAGTTAGGTTTTTATATGCCTCGCAGTTCACTCGCTCAAAGAACTGCATTTTTGCAGCGGTGGCCCAGCGGCTAAGGCGGTCGATTCGAGTAAGTGCTTGCTTCTCGGAGCCGTTGCTGCAACGCCCCCTGGACTCCAGGGTTGCCAGAGCCCGGCTTATCGTGGGTTCGAGTCCCACCCGCTGCTTTTTTTTTCCTTTGGCTGCGTGGCTTTATGCCGCGCGTCTTTTGATCGAACTTTTCGTAAAAGTTCGGTTTGCGTCTTCACCCGCTGCTTTCGAATACTTTATATATCCCTTGGTTTGACAATCGGTTATGGGAACTCGATATTTTAGTAAGCGTATTCCGATGCGCACGCCAAAGAGAAGACCTCGTGTGAGAAATAAGTCTTTTG
>WJJS01000006.1 GCA_014729505.1 Candidatus Woesearchaeota archaeon | reverse complement strand
CACCAATACTGAGCGCTGCCAGAGCCATTGTTCTACTGTACTGATTCATTTCCACAATCCAAACCTGTCTGCTGCCCTGAGTACTCTATTATCCAGTTACATTCACTGTCAGGTATGTTTATTTTAGTCACTGATAGTATGAGTTATCACCTACATTTTTAACATTTTGGGAAGAATACAAGATAGCGAGAGCCATCCAAAACAAAAGAGATGGAAGTTCACAAATCAGCTATGCGATAATTTTCTTTACTTCAGATAGAATCGGTTTGAAAAGTTTTCTTGCAATATCAATTGCGTCCATTATTTCTGCGTCGCTTGGCGAGTATCCTCGATAACTTATGCTATGTCGGAGTACACGCAACGTATCTAATACTTGTAGTGGACGAGAAGTTTTAATTTGAAGTTTAAATAATTCATTCAAATGTCCTTTGTGAATGTCTTTTTGTAACTCAATTCCTTTACTAACGAGAATCGCATCTCCGAGAATTCTAAAGGACTCGTAAATGTTGCGAATTATCGTAGATCCTGAAAGTGAAGATACGAGTAGCGTTAGTGTGAATGTCATGTCACGCTCCGCCGCTGCAACCATGCTTTTTGCTTTTAGATTGTCCGGCTTTTTTTTACGCATTATGGCCTAACCTCCAAAAATCCCTTGAGAAGAATTCCATTTGCAATATTTGCAAACACATTAAGATCAATCTTGTTACGAGAAAAAACATGCACATTTAAAGGGACATTAGTCCTATATCCCAGAGCTTTAACGTGCAAGGGAATTATCTCGATTTCTTGGTTGCTGAGCACTTCTACCGCAATATCAATATCGCTTTGTTCAGTATCATCTCCATTTCTATAACTGCCAAACAAAATAACTGCTCGAGCATTAGGTATGTTAGTAGCAATCCATTGAAGCACGCCACACTCATAAACACTTTGAAGATTAAATGGAATTTTCTTAGTAATAAAAAAATCATGAGATGGATTTGCTCTAATACGCCAAACTTTGCCTAGAACTTGTTTGGTCAAAAAACCAATGCTTTCAAGATGATTTACAATTGTATTCGCAGTAGTCTTTGATATTTCTAAATTAGTACATAATTCACTCAAGGTAAAATCAGTCTCGGGATGGCCATAAAACCACACTAATACTTTGTCAAGCGCCCTCTCAAGATCAGATTTACTAGTTCCGCGAAGTGTTTTTGACTTTCTCGCCATAGGGCATGGTAACGTAAGACACTATATAAACTTTATGGTTACCGATCGGTAACGTGCGAGACCATATGAACTTTTCCAGAACCACAAAGCGATTCATTTAAAAACGGTCTGGAAATTTATGGAACGAATTGTGGACGGGCTCGTTCTAAAAAACTTACAAACTGTTTGCGACGTGAAAACGTGATTTGTGGCCACAAAAGGCCTGCCGGGAATCAGTGCTCCGAAATGCTGAGTTACAAATCTGCTGAATTTGGGACATAGGACATCTGTGCGCAATGCTTTTATACTGGAGAATTGCATAATTTGTATGAAAATTGAGGTTGCCGAAGGCAAAATATCTATTGAACGAGAAGCAACTGATTTAGATAAATTTGTCCTTGATTTCATAAAGATTCTGGACGATAAAGGAATAAAATACGTCATCATTTCAGGGTATGTTTCGATTTTACTAGGTAGGTCAAGATCCAGTGAAGATGTGGATATCATAATTGAAGCCATCAATAAAGACCAATTCAGTAGACTACACGAATCACTTACTGAATTCCATTGCTTAAACACAAATGATATTCTAGAAGCATATGAGCAATACTTAAGCAAGGACATCGCAGTCAGATACGCGCGAAAAAATCAAGCAATTCCAAACATGGAAGTTAAATTAGCGAAAATTAAGTTAGATAATTGGGCTCTAGATAACCGAACCAAAGTTGAGTTCAATGGAAAAACTTTGTATGTCTCACCAATAGAATTACAAATATCTTATAAGCTTCTTTTGGGAACTGAGAAAGATATTGAAGATGCAAGACATCTTTTTAAGCTACTGGAGAAACATCTAGACATGCAAGTTTTAGATGATTTTAATCGACAGTTTAAAGTAGTAGAACTGTTTAGAGAATATATACAATGAAGCTGCCTGAAATAAACCTAGAAGAATTGAAAGAACGAAACAAACGTAACTTCAAGGAAAGGCTGAAATTTATAGATTTCTATGTGGAATGGCTTAAAAAACAATCGTAGTCGATCAAAGTATTGTGGCCACAAAGCATTATGTTTCCAAACATTAAGAACGAAGTTCTTGATGCGCTCGTCAAGCTTTGCTTGGCGACAGGCTAGACTGGATTTTGTGTTTTTCTCGACGAACGCTGCAAAAGAGTACAAACTTCTAATATTTGAAGTTTTGGCCCAAAAAGACAACTCTGGAAGTTTTTGGAACACTTTACACTAATGCATACTAATTATGCGCTGCGAAAGCCAAACTTTTTATCATATTTTTTGTGATCGATAAGATCAAGAACAAACGCAATAATCTCAACTTCATTTTCACTGTCAGTTAAAGTATATAGCATTCTCCAATATCCTGGAAGCTCAACTCGAAAAAGATTTGTAATTCCAAACTTTGCAGAATATTCTTTTGGAATGAGCTTTTTAGCAATTGGATCGCCATAGTGTGGATTACTTTTGATTAACTCGACTTTCTTATTTACTGCTTTTAGAATCATCCTTTCTGTTTTGGATGTTGGAGCTTCTGCATTAAGATGTTTATACACTTCCTCTGCTTCTGGAGATAACTTAAGCCTAACTTTTTTTCATAATTCGAGACCTTCAGCAATAGCCTTTTGCAAGTTTTTATTAGGATTATGAATCCAAGTAATCCCTCTCATCGTCACAACGATCTTATTGCTCATCTCCAAATATTCCAGAATAATTTTAAGAGTATTATGATTAACTTGCCTCGGTAATAATTTCTTAAGTTCAGCAACAGTAATTACACTTCCATCCATATTCTTCAGAGTATTCTCTACCATAATGACCGTGTTCAAGTTCGGGGAATGTTCTAATTCTTGCATAATCATCACCAATAGTTATGTATTAATAACAATGTAGTACAAATACATATATAAATGTTTCTATTTAATTTAGATCAAAATTAGAAGTTTGCTACCGTTTCCTCATTACAAGAAAGCCGCCGACAACCAATACTAAAGCCATCCAAAGCAAATCGAAGCTTATTCAGAAAATG
This sequence comes from Candidatus Woesearchaeota archaeon, assembly GCA_014729505.1. Lineage (GTDB taxonomy): Archaea > Nanobdellota > Nanobdellia > Woesearchaeales > ARS49 > WJJS01. The sequence continues at coordinate 10,049 of WJJS01000006.1, read as the reverse complement.
ATCGAAAAGTTTAAATAGTGTGATTGTATAAGTATATACAATGACAAAAACCGAAATACTTCACTATCCGAGATTAGACACAGTAATTATGGTAGAAGAAACAATCAAAGAATTGGACTATTATCCAACTAAAACAGAACTGTGGAAGGAACTGCCTAAACAGATGATGTACCAAACATTTAAGCTAATAATCCAGTATTTGGAAGACTCTGGAAAGATTATGATCGATAAAGAAGGAAAGATAATTTGGACTTGGAATCCGAAACTAGTGAAGAAAATAATGTCTCAACCAGGACTTAAGATCAGATGAAAAGAGAAAATAAGGAAAAGCATGTTTATTTTGCAGATGAAAGAGTGCGAAAAGCATACCTGTTTGAAAACTGGAAAACATGAACAAAAGCAGTTACTTGAATTCATTGATCGTGCTTTGGACGATTTAAAAAGAGATCCTGCTTGTGGAATTAAGATTCCTAAGAAACTCATACCTAAAGATTACATTAAACAATACGAAGTTACGAACCTATGGAAATATGACCTACCTAATGCCTGGAGACTTATCTACTCAATACAAGAAGACAAGATAAATATTATTAGCATAGTCATCGAATGGTTCGACCACAAAGACTACGAAAAAAGATTCAAATACTAAACCACATCCTTTATATACCGGTCTGGAATAATGAGAAACGCGTGGGGTCGGAATCATGATTTCTAAATTTCCAGTTCCCAATGGTCGTGAAAAACACCATTTGTCCGGACAAATTCGGGACAACGGTTGAATGTTCCAGATTACCAGAACAGGGTTTCCAACATTTTATCGTCGCTAACAATGCTATTAATCGTTTGTTCTATAAAAAAAGTTTGGCCCAAATTGTGATCAAACTGGAAATTTCACTTAATTTGACCGAAACATTAATATATCAATAATGGATAATATTATCCATATATGATAAACATACTTAAAATTTGCCTTTTCTTGGCTAAGAATCACGATAATGATTATACTATGCACCAATTGAGTGATATACTTGGCGTGCCATATGCTAGTTTTTATCGTTATGTGCAACAATTACACAAACAAAAAATTCTTAACCTAACAAAGATAGGCCAATCTAAAATTGTAAAGCTAAATTTCAGTTACCCGGTAGTAAAGGCCCATTTAGTTCATGCGGCTTTTGATGAAATGCGGGAATTCAACAATCAAAACATTCAAATCAAAAAAATCACTGAAGAATTAAATACAAAAGATTCAGTAATACTGTTTGGGAGTTATGCTAAAGGAACTGCCACAAAGAGAAGTGATATTGATTTGCTCATATTAAACAACACGGGCAAACGAACCGTGAGTTTTTCAAAATACGAAACATTATTCAAATGCAAAATTAATCCAATCTTTATGACTTACAAAGAATTCCGATTGATGCTAAAGGCTGCTGATGAGAATTTGGGCAAACAAGTAGTTAAACATCATATCGTATTGAATAATCACGATGCTTTTTGGGAGTGTGTACTAAATGGAATTCAATAGAGAGTACTATCAAGAGAAATTCAAAGAATTAACATCTGATGACCGAATTAAGTTTTCAAACCAATCATTCAAAATAAATCTATTTCTCCAAAAAGGCAGAAAACAGCCTACTAATAGCAAAACACGTCAAAGAAATCAAGCCCAGCATAGATCAGCCAAAAAAACTACATTGGAATTATTGGGCAATAACAATATCGTATTATTCAATGCTTTATGCGGCAAAGGCAGCAATACTATCAAAAGGCTACGAAGTAAGAGATCATGACTCTGCACAAATAGCACTGGGACATTTACTCGTGCCAGACCAACTAGAAAAAGAAGATTTAGAAATTCTTAATGAGTCGCATAAGATATTCGAAGATGAATATGTTCAGCACTTCGAAGATGCCAAGAAGGAGAGCCACATTGCCCGATACAAGGCAAAACCGAGCTACAATCAGCGAAGGTTGGATGAAGTATTCGAAAATGCGCGTAATTTTGTTGCAAAGATAACCGTTATGCTTCAATAAAGTATTTGTGGCCACAAAGCGATTCATTTAAAAACGATCTGGAATTTTATAGAACGAGAAGGGGACGTGGTCTAGCCTGGTATGATTGGCCCTTGGGGTGGGTCAGATCGGGGGTTCAAATGTGGTTAAGTGTTACTTGCCGCTGAATGTCCTCCCGTTCCCATGTCCGGTTTTTTGCCGGACTTTTTTATGACAACCTTGAAATTTTTTTCGGATGTGGAAAGGGATGTGCAATTATTGCGTACCTTTGATCTGCGTAGTTTTTTTGGTGAAGAAACGTACAATTACTTTCTTTCCCTTTATTATCCTGAACTTGTCGGTAAAACTCACAAGGAGATTGTTGACTTTTTTCACTATAATGGTGAACGCTTAATTCGCGAGATGCAACAATCAAGCGAGCAGTTGAAGAAGGACTGGAAAAAATGCAATAATTTCTTTACTGAAGTTGAACGCGTAACGGGGTTTGCGTGGAAACATGACACGTACTATTGTCATTTGAGTAGTTCATTTATCTGCGGAGGATGTTACGATCTTGAATCAGAAACCATTGTTTCAGTGTTTCCAAGAGTCAGTCATTGCAATGCGTTAGACACTCTATTACATGAACTTGTTCATCTTCATTTCTGGGGTGTTATCGACGAATTAGAACTTGGCACCGCAGAAGATAAAGAAAACACGAAAGGCACATTATGGCATCTCTCTGAAATCGCAGTCAACTATCCTCTTGAACGAATACGCATCGGTTTTAAGCCTTCACTTCATATCTACAAACAACATGAAGAAATATGGCAACACATTAAAAAATACTGGCATTTGAACTTTAAGGAATTCATACGACGTTCCTATCACGATATGACGTCAAAATAAAGATACTTTTTTATCATCAATACTATTCATACACCAGTATGGAACACTTTAAGGAAGTAGCAAAAAAATACCTTTCCGATTACGATTATGTCGGAACCTTCGTTGGAGGATCAGGACATTTGGGTAGTGAACGTCTCACTGACATTACGATCGACTCTGTAGAAGAAACCAAGTACCAAGGGCAAAAGGCATTCAAAGTGACAGCAACATATACTACGTACACAGAAACAGAATTCGAACACGGACCTGATGAAGATTATTTGTACATGAACACGCACACCATCACATTTCTTGTCGACGAGAACATGAACATCATTGAAACTGACAAAGAAAAAAAGAGAAAGGAACACCCTCCAAGAAAAAAGTTTACAGGATAACCGGTAACGCTCCTTTCACACCGCAAAGTATCGCAGGAATGATTCTACTACCACCGCTCTCACAGTTCGCAGCCCTTAGGAAACTATTTAAGTAATAAAAGCATGTATTACGATATGAACATTGTTTTAGGAATTATTATCGCCCTATTAGCTATCGGGGGCGTATTGGTAATCGTCAGCACACTTAAACGACAAGGCAAGTGGGGAATAAATCTGAAACCCGTTTTTTGTCCAAAATGCACCACTCGCGCCCCAAGGGTGAGAACTCCGACTTCCACTCAAGAAGCATTATGGGGCGGATCGACCTGTACCACTTGCGGTTGCAAAATGGATAAATGGGGAAAAGAAATACAGTAATCCCACAGCGGATCTAATTAGCTTTTTCTCAACGGTTTTATAGAGAGTTACTCTGCGATCTTGGAGTGTCAGACCTATTCATCCAACATCTGCAATTGTTTTTCCAACTCTCTCCTACAAGATACTCCTGCAACGAGATGCTTCAAGTTCTCGACCACATTATCCATATTACCGTCCCAGTAAATCTGAAAATCCGCATGTTCACGGGTAGGAGCGACATGGTGATCATAACCAGGAAACACCGTAGTCACCAATTGTTCATACACTGATTCAGCGGACCGTCCGCGCTCAACAGTGTCACGACGAAACCTTCTGGCAACACAAGTCCTTTCAGGAGTGTTTACAAAAATTCCAAGATCATACAAACCCTCCTCTTGATAAATCTCAGGATGCAACGCAAAAATACCCTCAATAATCACGAACGGTTTTGGCTCGACAAGAACTGTTCCGTTCCTCGTGTGCTCATTGAAATCATACGTTGGTCGAGAAATCGGCTCGCCACGACGAAGAGCTTTAACATGCTGAGAAAAAAGACCTGCATCAATTGCTGCGGGCTCATCATAATTCGTTTTTTCTCGCACACTCTTAGGAATATCCGTTTGATCACGATAATAATGATCAATGGGTAACTCACAAATCGGTACTGACGATTCTTTCACCAGGCGTTTTCGCAGCGCAGTTTTACCACTGCCACTAGCACCTGCAATTGCAATAACGTAATTTAATGCCATGAACAAAAAACAATAAACAAACATTTATATGAATTTGGCATGTTCGTGCTCTACACTGAAAACTGTATCTTGTACCAACAAGTTCAGGCACAAAAAGAATATAAGAACATTCAACACGCACTATACTATGGGATTTCGACTCGCCGCCATCTTTACACACAACACATCACTAGAGGCAAAAGCCCTGCAACAATGGCCTGGATGCTACGTAAAAGAAGTAAAGAAATACCATCTGCTCGGCATTGCCGCACATCCGGATTTAACATTTCAAGCAACAAAAGAGGACAAAAAACGAGCACTACGCATGAAAAAAGAACTGCCCGCATGGTCATCACAATTTCCCGACGACACGTTCGTCTTTATCGAAGTGAACTGTCACGGCGGCGATTGCCTCAATGAAGGATACGCAGTCAAAAACCAGAAACTACTGCACAAACAAGAACCTTCAGCACACGGTCATCAGGAACTGCTCACGTACCTGGGCATCACACTGGACAAGCAATATTTTGTCGCATTTACCGACGGATTCTTTGAATAATTATTGCCGCGATCTGCTACTAGGTATCGCAATATCACACCTGCCAATAACATCTTCAGCCTGAGCAGCATCACCAACAACAAGATATCCATCAAAAGAAGTATTGAAAAAAGTGTAAGGATACTCACCAAGACCATCATTCCTTACCGGTGTCACAGGAATTTCCTGAGACCGAGATGGCACAACAGGTTCACGAAGAAACGTTCTAACCATCGTTTTGTAAGGCTGTACTGCCTCATAACAAGAATCAACTGACCTTTGAAGAGCAAGATCTGCAGTTAAGGCAACCAAACCAATCGCACTACCCAAAGCAGTCGTCCACAACAATCCGTCCCGTCGCGTCCTTTCCATAATACTGAGCACGTCAAAGCGCTATAAAAACATACCGCATACGGGCGAAAGACTTATATACTGCAGAATACAAATCTGTGGTATTATGACACGAGTTGATTGTATTCACCGTCAATAAACGACCTTTTTCTAGATCTCAAACTCGTGAATGTATTCATCATTTCTACCATCACTACTAGTTCAGCTTATGGCCCCTGTGGTGTACCGGACAGCATACTAGACTGTGGACCTATCACGAATAGTGACAGCAATCTAGAGGAGCGGGTTCAACTCCCGCCTCGGGCCCTTTACAAAAGAAATAAAAGTTCGAACATAATTGGAGGAACATAATGAAATTCAACAAAGTAAAAGGAACAGAGGATTATTATCCTGAAGAAAAATCAATACAACAACAGATTTTTTCAACACTGCGAACCATTGCCAACCGCTACAATTTCAATGAAGTAGAAACACCAGCACTGGAAACCCTGGGATTACTCACTGCAAAAGGAGGAGAAGAAATAAGCTCACAAATCTTTACACTCGACAAAAGGGGCAAAGAAGAACTCGGATTACGATTCGACCTCACCGTACCAATCACCAGAATGTTTGTAGCAAAACAGTTGGAACTGCCAAAACCAGCCAAATGGTTCGGACTGAGCCGCATGTGGCGCTATGAACGACCACAAAAAGGAAGACTGAGGGAATTCTATCAATTCAGCGCAGAAATATTTGGAACAGACAGCAAGTACGCGGTTGCTGAAACACTGCAATTACTCATAGACATGCTCCAATCACTAGGATTAACAAAAAAAGATTTCATCATAAAAGTGAATAACCGGCAATTCCTGGAAGGAGTACTCGACTGTCTTGACTGCGACTTTGAACAAACAGTAAAAGTCATTGACAAATACAAAAAAATGAGCGGTCAAGAGTTTCTCGACGAACTCAAACAGGCATACGTAAAAGAACAACAAGCAACAACAATACTACAACTTCTCCAACTGCAGGACACGCCAGCAAAAATGTTTCAAGAAGTATTCAAAAAAGTAAACTATACCAACTCTAAGAAAAGCACAAAAGGCGTAAACGAACTTATGGATATCCTCGAACTCCTGCCAGAATCATTTGTTGAACTCGACTTCTCCATCGCCAGAGGACTTGCATACTACACAGGAACAGTGTTTGAAGTCTACGATCGCAAAGGAAAATTCCGCGCCATAGCAGGCGGCGGACAATACGATGAACTGACAGCGCTACTCGGCGGAAGAAAAACACCAGCAGTCGGATTTGGACTGGGATACAGCACACTGCGATTATTGCTCGAAGAAAAAGGCTTGCTTCCACAACCGCAAACAGCTCCAGAATACGCGGTGATTGTCATGACAGGCTACACAGTCTCACTGATGACTTTCGTACAACAACTGCGAGAAAAATATTCTGTGTACGTCGATCTCAAAGAAAGAAAACCAAAAAAACAACTCGATTATGCCAGTTCTATCGGTGCACAAAAAGCAATCTTTTATGGAACCGAAGAACAAGCCACAGGAATATTCACTGTAAAAGATCTGAAAACAGGAGAAGAGAAAAAGGTCAAAAAAGAAGAACTCCTTACCTGATACTACTACCACAACTGCGTGATTGTATTGTTCAATGAGAGGTCAAGGCGAAAAAAAGTATACGATAGTTCTTAAGAAAAACGTTAGCATAGTAAAGATAAAAAAGAATTCAAAAGGAAGAAAAACTAGAAAAGTCTGCCTACCATGAGACAAGACGTTTTCCGTTTTAACTCACCTCACTGCTGCAATAAAAAATACAACACGACGAGCACCACGACTGCAACAATACCGAGCAGTGCAATGACTACGTCGCGCCACTTCTCGGATTTTTGAGGCGATGGTCGCGACTCTTGGCGTGAACTCTTCGCAGACTTGCGCGTTGTTTTCTTGCTAGACTTCTTAGTAGTCTTTTTTGCCGCTTTTTTTCGTTTGGCCATTATATCATTTCGAGACCGAGTTCTCGATTAAAGGTGTTTGGTTTATTCTTTTGCTGTGTCTTTCCTAAAATCCATGGACTGTTGACACCAGTAATAATTGTCATTACCATAAGTTTTCCTTTCATTTCTTCACTCACACGAGCTCCCCAGATCACGTTAGCGTCGTCATCCATTTTTTCTGTTACTAATTCACCCACGCGGCTAATCTCGTCAAGGGTTAAATCCGGTCCGCCCCATACATGGATGAGTGCTCCTGTCGCTCCTTCATAATCAATGTCGAGGAGTGGGTTACTGAGTGCACCACGCACTGACTCGTCAACCTTGTTTGCAGTGTCAGAGACTCCAACACCAATGGCCGCGACCCCGCCGTTAGTCATTATAGCTTTTACATCTGCATAATCAAGATTGACCAACGAAGGAATGGCGATCGTTTCAACAATACCTTTGATCATTGTTGCGATAAGCTCGTTAGCGACGGCAAAGGCCTGTTGGACTGGAAGATTGCCAGCGATTTTAACCAAGCGATTGTTGTCAACAACGACAACCGTGTCACATACTTTGCGAAGGTTTTGCAAACCAAACTCTGCCTTATCAATACGTGCACGTTCAATATTAAAGGGCATCGTGACGGTACCAATCACGATAGCGCCCATCTCTTTTGCCACACTAGCGACCACAGGTGCAGAACCAGTTCCCGTGCCGCCACCCATTCCGGCACACACAAAACACATGTCTGCGCCGCGAAGGGCTTCTTTGATTTGCATCATAGACTCCTGAGCAGCTTCTGCACCCTTTTGAGGGTAACCGCCGCAGCCTAATCCGCGTGTGAGATCCTTACCGATGAGAAACTTCTTATCAGCTTCAGAAATGTCAATGTGTTGCTTGTCCGTGTTGCAAGCGATAACTTCAGCACCGCGAATGCCCTTTTTATAGAGCCAACTCGTCATATTGTTACCGGCACCACCTGCACCGATAACCTTAATGTTAGCCTGTCCAAAGTCGAGACTCTCTTTTTGAGTCGACAAATCGTTTTCCAATGCGCTTTTGACAATAAAGTCCATATTTCTTCATACCTCCTTTTGTGGCCCTTTGTGAAAAAAGGAAAGGGAGGCTCTCCAGGAATTCTACGGTTTTGGGGGGTTGGTAGACGGAGAAGTAGTGGAGAGCCGTCATAGAGATGTGTGAGGTTATCGTATGTATATACGACAACTCGTATACCAAATTTGTATACTGGCATATAGTATGGTGTACTAATATATAAACATTTTGTTTTCGGGAACTAAGAGCAACATTTATATTCTGGAATAGCCTTTCCCGACGACATGGTGATCTTATTTGACCGCTTCAACTTCCCCTCCGACGTATTCGCAATCATCTTTGCCACAGATCAACAAATCATCGTAGCAAAAGAACTCATCAAATACATGCTCGAAAACAACAGCGAAGTAACAAAAACACAAATGAGCCTTTTTGCCACAAAACTACACGACGGCGAGTACGAAACGACGCTTGAAGACGGACAGTACCACAAGAAACGAGCAAAACTCTCCTATAACAAACGACAATTTTACGACAGAATACTCACACCGATGAAATCAATGGGTCTTGTCAAATACGACATGTACAAAAAAACATACCGCATCTCAACAGATTTCTCAAACGCCCTCATGCGCATCGGCGTCATGTGGAAAGAACGACTCAAAAGAATGGGGTACAAAGAACCATAAGTACTTACATCGTCAGTCACATTTTTCGCGTATCAAGCAAAATGGTCGAATCAAGAGGATCATAACCTTCGACAATAACCGCTTTTTTGACACACTCCTGCTTTTTACACCAATCAAGAACCTTATGCTTATCATAACATACCATATCAGCAGTCAAGATCTGGCCCTGATCCAGCACCGCTGACAAGAAATTAAACCCCACACCATGCGTAGCAAGGGCAATCATCTTCTTGACCGTCTCAAATATGACCTGATACGCACGATCCTTGGAATCAAATGCATTCACATTAAAAATGCCGGACGCAACGACAAAGTCAAAAGAGCGATGAAACTCATAGTCCGCAAACTCCGCATGCACGAACAAAGGAGGAGACGACAACACAGTACCAACATCCCCGCCCCACGTTTCCTTCGCTCGTTCTACATATTTATCATTGATATCTATACCAAAGTAATAGAAAGAGTTAGAGCGCAACTGTTCAATAAGAAATTCCAAAAACGCGCCATACCCACAACCCACATCAAGAACACTCGAACCCACAAACGATTTGCCAGTGAATGATTCAAGCTTGAGAAACTGCAAAAACCTCCCAATCTGATCCTGCTTATCCATCCATCCCACCTTCTCAGCAGGATTAGGGTCATATGTACGCCAATGCTCATACTTTTCAATGAGTTTGTCGCGCTCTTGCTTGTTCATCATGGTAAAAAACTACTCGCGGACTAAAAGGTTTTCTACTCTGGAAAACGGGGAAGAGGAAAAGAACTCGTAATCCTATTTGCTCCTCGCGAAGGATCCTTAATCATCACTGCCGTCTTGCGCTTGGGATCACAGGAAAAACTCACTGCCTTTGTCGTATTCCAAATCTCATCAGCACGAAACAAAGCATGACGGGGATGAATAATCGTAGAAGACACTGGAGTCACACCATAACCACGAATGCCAGCGGACATTTCAAGGACGGGCGGCTGAAAATAGACGAGTTCATTGGAGTCTTGACTTTCAAGTACCGCTCTTTCAAGCTCATGCAAACGCAACACACACAAACGATCAGATTTCGGTAAACGTCTCAGCGTCGCAGCATACTT
>WJJS01000005.1 GCA_014729505.1 Candidatus Woesearchaeota archaeon | reverse complement strand
ATTTCACTATTGTTGCAGTGCCCACTTTTAGAGAATTTTTTTAAGATAGTTCTTTGATTATTTTCTTACAGTTTTGTATTGCTTTTTTTGCGGTTTCGTAGTCCATTCTGTGGCCGTAGTAGGTGAGTGCGTTACGTTTGTATCGTAAGTCATCAAATATCATGAATAAATCTTCTCTCTTGAGGAGATCTCTTAGATAGAAGCCGAGGCAGAGATGGTTGAGTATGTTGTATCCTTCTTTGAATGTTTTTGCTTGAATTAATTCCATTATTGATGTGTAGTAATCCTCAAAAACGAAGTTGCAGTTTTCTATAGTTACTTCTTTTATTAGGTTTATTCTTGCTTTTGCGGTTTCGATTAGTGATTTTGCTCTTGTAATGTCGGGAGTTATTCTTCTTGCGTTTTTCTTGAGACAATCACTCCAATTTGTTTCTTTCATTTAGAATACCTCTATGTATTTATTCAGAGTTATCCCATTCACGATGTTATTTGCCAAGTGGGTGTTTGATACTTCCTTGAGATTTTTATGTCTTAATACATTAATTTCTCTGTTAAGAACTTTCTTGAACTTGTCTAATTTTAGTTCTTTTCTGGATGGTGTTTCAAGGTATATGTCTATATCACTTTCTTCAGTGTCTTCTCCTTTTGAGTAGGATCCAAAGAGAACAATGCCTGGATTGCTTAGTTCTTTTTTGATATATTCAATGAGGCCCGATTCGTAGAGTGTTCGTATATTGTATAATTTTTTTTCCCGCAGGTATTTTTGACTGGAACGATCCGCGGTATAGAAAACAACATTCCCTACTTTGTTTGTGGTAAGTATTTGTTCTTTCATTAATTCCTTGCAGTATCTTATTACGGAGGGCAGTGGAATTTTTAGTGTTCGCTCAATTTCTCTCACCCTCAGTTTGGCGTTCGGATAGATGAAAAAATAGTTCTCAATATGCTGTTTGATATTTTTTCTTAGCATTTGATAACTATAATTATCAATTGATATTTAAATATATCGTTTCTTGGTTCTGTGCAAACTGGTTTTGAAAAGCATCCTGCAGTTGAGATCAGGATAACATTTGAAAAGAAGGACTTCAAATAATACTATCTTATGCCGCGTTCGACAAAGTTTAAAAGGTAATGCTCGCTTTATCTTCTATGCAAACAAAAAAGAGGTGTTGTCTACTGTTTATCTTATTAGCTTCAACTTCTCTAGTATCTGCTTCTTCCTTCGTAAGCCTCTGGAACACCGAAAACACAGGTGTTACGAATAGTACTGGCATCACACTTCCTTTGCAATCAAGCGGGACGTATAATTTCACTATCGACTGGGGAGACAGCAGCATACAAACAGTCACGGAATGGAACAGTTCTAACGCGACCCACCAATATGCGCTCGCAGGTAATTACACAGTAAATATTACTGGAAAAATTCAAGGCTGGTTTTTCAATAACGGCGGCGACCGTCGAAAAATCCTTGATATTCAAGAGTGGGGTCCTTTACAACTCGGCAACAGTGGAAGCTATTTCAGAGGAGCAAGTAATCTTATCATCACTGCAAACGATACACCGAATTTGACGGGCACCACATCGATGCAAAGTGGATTCCGTTCTACTGATCTTTCGACTGCAAACAACATTAACAACTGGGATGTGTCCGGGGTGACCAATATGGGCAATATGTTTAGCTATTCAAGCTTTAACTCCCCTATTGCTGACTGGGACGTATCAAACTGTTCGGGGTTTACGTTCATGTTCTCAAATTCCAACTTTAATCAACCAATAGGTACTTGGGACATGACTGGAGTAACAAGCGATGCCAGATACATGTTTTATTTCTCTCCCTTTAACCAAGATATTAGTGGGTGGGATGTGTCGGGCTGGTCAAGTTTGCACGCGATGTTCTTTTATGCTCAATCATTCAACCAAGACATTAGCGCGTGGAATGTGTCCGGTATTTCTGATTTCAGCGCGGCGTTCAAATGGGCGACTTCATTTAATCAAAACTTAAGTGCTTGGGATGTATCACACGGAGGTCTTTCTGAAATGTTCGCTGGAGCCCAATCCTTTAATGGCGACATTACTAACTGGAATACTTCGAGCTCCACCTATATGACTAGTATGTTCAGCAATGCGAACTCATTCAACCAAGACATAAGCGGATGGGACACTTCTCGTGTTACTGACATGAGAGAAATGTTCTACAACGCAAATGATTTCAATCAAGATTTAAGTGCGTGGGACGTATCCAATGTGACAACGATGCAACAAATGTTCTCAAATGCGGGTTTATCGAGGACAAATTATGATTCCATGTTGCTTACATGGTCTACTCTCCCGCTAAAAACCGCAGTTCCTTTTGCCGCTAGCTCAACATATACTTGCATAGGCGAGGCAGGTCGTAAAGTCCTTACTGAAGATTTCAACTGGACAGTTTCAGACAATGGATTTTCAAGCGCTGATTATCAACAAGTGTCCACTATCAACCTCAACAAAGACGCGTCATGTGGAGGCAACGGCGTAACTTTCGGCGCTAGTAACATTGTTCTTGACTGTGGCAATAACACGATTAACTTTGCTAATACTACTGCAGGAATAGGTGTGGCAGCTTCAGATCTTGTTAATATTACTGTACGTAATTGCGTCATTGAACAAAAAAACGAAAGTTTACAGAGTATCATTGGCCTTTCAATGTCAAATATTAGCCAGTTGACAGTTCAAAACGTAAACGTCTCCTCCTCAGGAACTGAGTATTCTTTCGACGATAATGTGCAAGGGTCTATAGAAATGAATAACGCAGAGATTGAAGTGACTCAAGGAAATAATAACGTGCGTTTCGCCTCGTTAAGCGGCACCATCGTCAATCCTTCAAACAGTATTGTGTTGACTTCCACTTCGATTTTTGTAAACACTTCTGCCAATCCTTCACTTAATGCGTCTGCATCAATTACTTTCGGCAACATTACTTACCCTCTTGCAGATATCTTTGTTGACTTCAACGATGACGGATCTTTTGTTCTCTGCCCTAGCAATGTCTGTGTGAATAAAACGTATGTGAACGGGACCTACTCTTTTGATGTCACTCACTTCACAGAGTTCTCTGTCCAGGATACTACGCCAGTTCCAGAATTCTCCACTTACGCTCTTCTAGCAGCAATGATTCTTGTTGTTGGCGGTTTTTTTGTGATGAGAAAAGCTTTATAATGACACCGCACTTTGCAATACCATGTTAAAATGGTTGTTGATTGCGGGTCTTGTGCTCTTGTTGATTTTGTTTTTCTTTCCAAAGAAATGTTCTGTCCATGATGATCATTTTACTGCAACTGAGAGTATTATTGAGAATATGCAGTGTACGTGTCTTGGCTTTTCAGTACCTGATGCGTCTTGCAAATCCTGTACGCAAATCTCTTATTGTTGGGGTTTGCCTGTATCATGCGAGTATTCTTGTGAGGTGCTTGACGAAGAGTCCTGGAAGCAAGTGCCTTGTGCATCGTAAAAGGGCGTGTTCTAAAAGGGTGCTCTGGTGCGTTTCATTTTTGATGCTTATTGCTGTGTGGCGTAACTGACCGTTATCAATAGATTTATATTCTCGATGGTTCGACGAGTCGCGATGGATGATGCTCATAGAATTGCGCAGGCTGCAAGGAAATCGCTCTCTTTGTTTTGTAGTGAAGAGTGCAGGGCGTATTGTTGTAGACGTGGTTATCTCGTGGTTCCAAAGCAACAGGCTCTGGTGTTGCTTTCTTTAGTCAAAGATGAAAATCGTGTAAAGCATCTTCCTGATTCTGTTTCTTTTAAGCTTAAAGGTGATTGTCCTGCTCTTGTCAACTTCTCGTGTTCGGTGTATGATCTTCGCCCGCAGGTGTGCAGGGATTTTCCTCTTTTTTTGCATGGTACTACTGTAATGGTTTCAGGGTATTGCACTGCTGTTGCTCAGGGAAAACTATATCCTTTTATTGCTCAGATCCTGCGTCTCGGGTATACTCTTGCGCCAAATAATCCTTTTGCTGTTTTTGATTTTGATACTGATTTCAAACAGGATCCTGCTCCCGACCCTACCGTTTCCGTCAGCTGATCGGCAATTATTCTCGTGAGAACTCTTGCAGTATCATGTCATAATACATTCTTGCATCTTCTAGGCTTATCGTTCTTGCTTCTTGTCGAAATTCAGGCGGAAACATTTTTGGACTGACAGCGTACAGGCAATTGTTTCGCATGCGATCAAATGGTGTTCTGTGCTGATCTCTCCCTGTGACAACCTCATCATACAAGGCCTGGAATTCTCCTCGACTGAGTTGAATAACCTGTTCCTTATCGTTTGCTTCTGCAGCGTGTAGCATTCTTCTCAGAATATCTGTTAATTCCTTTACACCGCCGCTGTGCAATTTATCCACGCTCATTGCTTGAAGTCATCCCTTAAAAAGCTATGGGAATCACAATGCTTAAGTAGCACTCTTCTTTTGTAGTGGTATGAGCATCATACTTGCTTTTATTCAGGGCTTTGCCGCAAAGATTATCACCGGTGCGGATGATTCCCTCACTCATATTCCTCTTATCTCATCGCTCACTAAGAAAAGAAGCGATCGACTGTTTTTTATTGCTGGTATGCTGCTCTCGATTGTGACGCTTATTGTCTTGTCTGTGTTTTTTGCCCGATTGTTAACGAGCATTCCTTATCGTCATCTGATAAGCAGCGCTCTTCTTGTTGCGCTTGCAATTTTTATCTATATTGACAAGTTTGCTCATTTTGGTAGGGAACGTTTTGCTAAGTTTATTGCATCGTTGAAACGTACCAGAAAGCGTCGTTTGTTCACGTACGCTATCATTGGATATTTCGCTTTTTTTGCTACCGGTATTGATGATGTTATTGTCTACTCTTCTATTCTCGTACATGTTCAAACGCAATTCATTATTGCTGCTGGCATTCTTACTGCGAGTATCGTGCAATTTATTATCATTTTTTATCTTTCGGCAGTTGTGAGAAAGATTAAGCACATTGAGAATATCACTATTATCGGTTTGCTCGTGTTGGCACTTCTTATTGGATTGCAGATCATTTAACAATTGAAAATTACAAAGTAATTTATAGTGACATTCATATTATGAAGGTATGGAGTGGCTTATTATCATTGCAGTTGCGTTTTTTTTGCAGTTCTCTGATGCAGCGGTAGGCTTTGGTTTTGGTGAGATTACCGCATTGTTGCTTCTTCTTGGTTTTGCTCCTTTGCAGGTCGTTCCTACTGTTATCCTCTCGAGTTTTTTGTTGTCACTTATTGCAGGCTTACTCCACCACTCTTTTGGCAATGTTGATTTTTCTGAGAAAAAAAATACTCGTATTGTGTTGATTCTGACTGGTTTTGGTATTGCTGGAGTACTGATTGGTTCGTTTGTTGCTCAGGTGCTTCCTGAAACGTGGCTCAAAGTGTATGTCGGCGCTGTTATTATTGTTCTTGGCATTCTAGTAATTCTCAATCATAGCTCGGGAAAGTTTTCATATAAGAAAATTATTGCCCTTGCATCTCTTGCAGCGTTTAATAAGGGTGTGACTGGTGGTGGTTATGGTCCTGTTCTAGCTAATGGTCAAATCCTCAGTGATGTCAAACCCAAAGCTGCCGTATCAATGACTGCGCTTGCTGAGAGTGCCGTGTCCATTGTTGGCGTTGGCGTTTTTGTGCTGACTCTTGGTTCGGTGATTCACTGGACCGTTCTTTCTTATCTGCTTATCGGCGGCCTGATCGCAACACCTCTTGCCACGTATGCTGTTAAAATAATCTCTCAAAAATTATTGCGCAGAGCCGTGTCACTGGTCACTATTGTTCTTGGCGTGTTTTTGCTTGTCTCGGTAATTGTGTAGAGATTGTCCACGTTCTCTGCGTTTAGTATAAGGGTTCACATCCTGCTCCTGGATGTGCTGGATCGCATATGAAACCGTCAGGGCAAGCACAGTCCGGGCAGGTGTAACAATATTCTGTTTCTTCACATATGCCGTTACCGCAGACCGGTCCTGGTGGTTCAGGTGAGCATCCCATTGGATCGCCTTCTGGTGGATTGCAGTATAGTCCGGAAGGACAAGCACAATCGCTGCAAGAATCACACGTTTCCCCTGTCTCTACCATGCAATGCCCATCGCCGCAAACTGCAGTGTAGCATCCGTCACCTCCTCCTTCTTCAGGCCAGCATACTTGATTTCCGCTGCAGGTGCAATCTCCACACTCATGACATGATTCGTCACCTTCGCAAACACCGTCGCCACAAACGATTGGTCGACAACCCGTATCATCTGCGTCATTATGTTCCGGATCGCATGTCATTCCCGTATCACACCCGCAATCATGACTGCATTCGCCACAGTGTTCTCCAGTGTGTATATCGCAATGCCCGTCGCCACAGACCGATTCTCCTAGTGTGCAACCTCGATCGTCAGCACCATGATGGTGCGGATCACATACTGCTCCTTGTCCGCAACCGCAATCATCATCGCAATCGTCACATTGCTCTCCTAATCCTGTATGACAGTGTCCGTCGCCACACACTGGCACATGCAGACATCCATCGTCACCTGCATGACTGTGTCCGGGTTCACACACGCCATGATCACATCCACAATCGCCACAAGTACATCGTTCGCCCGGTTCACAATCACCATCGCCACACTTTGGTGCTACACAGCCTCCGCTGTGAGCTCGCGCATGTCCTGGTTCGCAGTACTCGCCTTCATCACAATCACAATCGGAACTGGTACATGTTTCGCCAACAGGCCTGTCACAAACACCGTCTCCGATAACAAATTGTTTTTTCTTGCATGTGCAGGTCACTGTACTGCATACGTGGTCTGGTGGACATCCGTCCTTAACCAGTCCCGGGTCACATTCTTCTGGCGGCTCTATTTGTCCATCGCCGCATGTTATGGGACCTGCTATGTTTGTTCCGATACACTTGCAGTTTTTGCATACTTCACCTAGTGGGCATGCTGCTTTTGTAGCTGAGCTGGGATCGCAGTCTTCTCCTAATCCTATCATGCCATCTCCGCAGTTAAAGCCGTAAATAATTACTGGTTTACTCTCTCGTGGTTCTGGGGAATAATCTGGAGGTATTGGTGTGATATCCGGCTCACTATACTTGAACGGGCTTTCACATTCACAGTCTACATTGCAGACCATATGTTCTTTGCAACCCTGTGGTCGGGCCAGAAAATCGCATTCTTCTTCTCCATCTATTATTTCGTTGCCGCATGCTGGTACACTTGTACGAACAACGCTCGATGGCACTGTTTTTTCTATGATGAAACGCGCATACGCTGTTGGATCTCTGCAAGTGCATAGACGAGTACAGAGTGTTCCCTCAGAACATGTTTGTCCTGCGCTGATATCGCATTGTTCATTATCGCTGAGTATTCCATCTCCACAACCATGCTTTTGTGCATAAAAGTGACTATCCGGTCTACTTGCGAGTAATCCTATCCACGTGTTTTCCTTATATCCCCAATCTGGATTGTCCGTTTCTGTAAGATCAAGGTTAACATCGTAATTTCGCTCCCGCTCCTCGGGCGTGATGAGTTCTAGCGGCGTGGTTGAAACAAAGATTCCCTTGAATCCTCTCCACAATCGTGACCAGAATCCTTCTTTGTGGTTACCTAATTCTGCCTGTACTGCTCGTATGTTGTCTTGTGCTATGTTGTCGCAGAGTTCTTGGTTAAACGGCGGACAAAAATTGTTGACAAGGTTAACAAGTGCGTTCCGCTCGATAGTCGGGTTTTTGAGCTCTCTACTTAACCATGTAGCAAATCGGGCTCGTAATTTGTTTTCTTTGTACTGGCGTGCTTGCTCGCTAAACTTGTTATATGCAGGATCATTGAAGATTGCATCTTGAAACGCTTTCATTTCTTCTATGTCGTCAAGTGTCGTGATTTCATCAGCACGTTGTTTAAGCCACTCGTCCATTTTCTTTTGCAGATGTTCTGCTTTGTACGCTTTGCTCTCCTCGTCAAATTTCTTTTCAATGTCTGGCACTTCCTGGATCATCAAAAGATCCAAAAAAGGTCTAAAATCCGGATTGTTAGGATCAAGCTCGTCTACTCGTTCTTTGAGCCATTTGCTTGCCGCTTCGTGTACCTTTTCTGTTGCATCTTTTTTTGTTTCCTCATCCCAGTATTCTACTCCCCAAAAGTTTTCCAATCCTATAATATCTTGTAAGTCAACAAAGATTTTGAGTTCGCCAGGATTGGACGGGTCAAGATTGTCAAGGACATTGTCGAGCCATTCATTTGCTTTTTCCTGTAGACTCTTGATCAGTTCATCGTGTTGCCCCTCCGTGATTAGCCCTTCATCGTGCAATGCTTCAACAAAGAGCGTTTCATCCGTGATGCTTTTTAGTGATCCGGCTTCCTCCGGATTTATGCTATTGATCCCTTCTTGTGCTTCTCCGTTCCAGTCTCTTGCACTAACGCATGTAAGAACGAAAAATAGTAAAAGTATAGTTATGCCTCTTTTCATGAGTATGTAAACACAAAGTATCTATAAAAATGTTGTGACACAGAGGCAATTATTTCGTTAATAGGAAGATATACTGCCAGAAAGGCAATTCTTCCATCCATGAAAAGAGGCTTCCTAGGGTTAGTTATTATTCTGTGTTCCTTTTCTATATGTGCTGCTAATGGTGTGTTTTCTTCCAATCAGATTATTAGCACGAATCAGGTGTGTGATAATGTAACAGTGCAAAGCAGTGCTCACTAGTAATCGTTCCGTTAATTTCACTTTTTCTGATTCTTTTGTCATTGAGAGGGGTGCTGTTCTTAACAGTACTGGGTGAGGCTATCTTGCTCGCCAAGGCCCCGGAACTCCTCTAAGTGATGGAAGTATTGGTAGCGCTTGTTATTGTTTTTGGTGGATTCGTTCTTGTGCGGCGTCGTGCGTAAAATTACCACAATGTTTTAAAACACTCCCCATCCTCCTGCAGTGGTGAAGATGAAAGCCGTAAGTGTAGTGAGACGTTACCGTTTTGAAAATATTGACGTTGCGTATTGTGTTCAGCCTCTAGATCGGTATAGTGGGGATCATTGTGCTGTCGTAAGGTTTACTCCTTATCGTTTTGGACTTTTCATGGCTGACTCGTCAAGAAAGGGATTGATTGCACAACAGCAAGTGCGTTCTATTGGTAATGATTTTCTAAAGCAAGTAAGAGAAGGCCGTCATCCTACGGATGCCATGCGCGATGTTGCACGTCATCATGTAGACGAGGACGAACGATTCACGACGGTCCTCTATCTTGATGTGTTACTCAGACGTAATAAGGGTGTTGTTTCTGTGTATCGTGCAGGCCATGAATTGCCAATTCTTATTTCTTCTAAAACGCATAAGAGTCGTCGTCTTAAGCGTCCTTCGCGCAGTCCTCTTCCTATTGGTGTTGAAGGCATAAATAGCGATCGTTTGCCAAATGGTGAGATTAATTGTACGCGAGCATACGAGCCTATGCCGTTGAAGGTAAAGCAGGGTGACGTTATCGCTTTGTACTCCGACGGTATTACTGAGGCTGTTGATGGTAGTGGTGAAGAGTGTGGTCGTGATGGTTTGGAGCGCGCACTCTCTGATGTGGTGCGTCGTCGTCGCGTGCGATCGCCTGAGGATATCATAAAGCAATCTTTTGAACGATTGCAATCATATCGTGTTCGTGATGACTCATCTCTTCTTGTTGCCCGCATTTTGTAGTCTCTTTCGATACTTGTAGAACATTACGGCTGCTATTCCGATAATAATGAGTGTCCAGTACGTTACGATAAACCATTCTTGTCCCCATTGTATGCCTGGAAATCTCCACTCTGATAGCGGCCATAAAAACGGCGTTGGTAAAAAATCCCTACTGTGAGTGAGTACGTCAATGCTTATCGCGAGTGGCGCAGCAAGTACATAGTAAGGAAACTTCTTAAGCGAGAAGTACAGTACAGCTACTACAAGTCCCCATACGATCAAACTGTGACTGATGCCGTAAAGCATAAAGGTCCATGCAGGTATTTGTGCCAGATTTGGTGGGCCAAAAGCTCCGCCGTTTATGATACTGTACGCGACGTAGACACCCCAACTCATGATATCCGGTAGTACACCAAACAGTATCGCAAGCCACCAACGGCGCATCCAGTGGAATGCGATAAAGCTGATAGCTGCGTGTGCGAAGATGTCCATGACCTATGGGATTCGTGGTGTACTAAAAAGTTTGCGCAACAACTGTTGTTATGGTTCATACCATATCCGGTATATTGCGTCTGCAGCGTCGTCTGAGACAAGCAGTGATCCGTCTGTCATTTGTTGCACGTCAACAGGTCTTCCGCTTGCACTGTCGTTGTGTAACCATCCTTGAGCAAATGGTTCGTATGATGTCGGACCGGTAGCATTCAATGCTACAAATGTCACCCGGTATCCTATTGGCACTTTTCTATTCCAGCTGCCGTGTTCTGCGATAAAGATGCCATTTTGATATTGTTTTGGAAACTGCGAGCCGGTGTAGAATCTCATGCCCAGTGCTGCCACGTGAGGTCCTAATGCTTGCTCTGGAGTTGTATACTGTTGACAATTACCTTCTTTGTTGAATTCGTCATCAACTGCTCCCATGCCGTGACAGTACGGATAGCCAAAATGCATTCCTTGTTGTGGTGCGTTGTTCAGTTCATCTGGAGGTCTGTTCTCTCCCCACCAGTCTCTTCCATTATCAGTAAACCATAACTCGTCGGTTATAGGGTGCCAGTCGAAGCCTACTGTGTTGCGTATACCTCGCGCAAAAATCTCTAAAGCAGTGCCGTTTGGATTCATGCGCATGATGCTCGCATACGGATCTCCTGGTTCGCACGCATTGCACGGAGCTCCTATGGGGACATAGAGTTTATCATCAGGTCCAAAACGTATAAATTTCCAGCCGTGCCACGCATCTGTCGGGAAGTGATCGTTGACAACAGTATAGTTCGGTGACCTGTCGTATACTTTGTCTATGTTGTCGATGCGTAGTATGCGACTGATTTCTGCAATGTATAGATCTCCTTGCCGTAGTGCTACTCCGTTTGGACTGTTCAAATGTTCTGCTATTGTTATGACGCGATCTGCTTGGTAATCCCCGTCTTGATCAACGACTGCATACACTTTTCCTTCGCTTCGCGATCCGACATAAAGGATGCCTGTCTCGCTAAGTGCCATGCTTCGCGCATTGTGAACTTCTTTTGCGTAATAGTTGATGTGAAATCCCTGTGGCAAGGTGATCTGTGAAAGTTCTCCTGTAACCAGTGGTGCGGGATGGAATCCTGCGAGTTGTTGCAGAAAAGGCCATGCTAATCCTAATAATATCAAAATGACAACTATCGTCAGCCATTTTTTCGACATACACATGCAATGCCGTCGTTCTTTATCAATGTTACGCGGATACTTGTAGTGCATCCCTAAATACTTGTGCTAATTCGTCGCTGTGGCTGACTATGGCAAAGACTACTTTTCCAAAGCGTCCTGCAAATGGTCCTTTGAGCTGTTCAGAAAAATGTCTGGCAATATCTCGTGGTTTGTTTTTGAACACACCACATCCCCACGCGCCAAGCACTAATGCGTTGTGTTCGTGTTCTGCAGCCACTGCAAGCAGGTATTGTGTTCGTTGTCTCATGACTTCTTCTATTGTAACACTTTTGTGTGGTTCATTTCTCTCTATTGCCCGCTTGTTTACTGCCGGGACGGTAAGAAAACTTGCATAATACGGCTCTTCGAGGAGCATACCATCCTCGTCTCTAAAGACAGGTACTCGTGGTGAGAAAATAATGTGATCAGTGTAGAGGTTAGTGTTGCACGCCGCATTGGCATCATAATATTGTTTTGCTTGCGGTGTTGTGAGCGTTGCATACAATCCTGAAGCTCTCGCAAGTGATTCTTCTTGTGCATCTGCGCCGTTGAGAAATCCTCCTGCGGGGTTTTTTGCTGATGCAAAATTGAGGCAGAGAGCGTCTCCCATGAAGGTGAGTCGTTGTGCCGCCTGCAGTGTTGATTCTTGAGTTACTTCCAGCTTTGTTTCCCGATTGGGTAGTTTGGTGCTTGTTATTTTTCGTAATAGTTTTGGTAGTGTTGCTGGAGTATATACCGTTGTTTCCTTGCAGGAGTGTGCCAAGTCTTCACTAATATCGACGTGTTTGCCTTCTGGTGTTGTATAATAGCCTTGAGAGAGTATGCGCGCTGTCTCTTGTGCGATCTGTTTTCTTTGTTGTTTCTTCATCTTATATCTTGAGTGTGTACTGTCCTTTTCTAAAATCTCGTACTTGTGCTTTGTTATTGCAAAGCTGAGAACTGTCTATGGTTTCAAATGCTTTTTTGTCGACGATCTTTATCGTGTCATGCATTCCATGGCTTTTGACAAAGAGTGTGAGATATATATGCGGCATTGGTTTTGACATGCCTATGACTTGGAATTGTTTTTGATGGGCCAGATACACATATGTTTTGCCTACGTCAACAGGTGTTGTCCGTTCGGGAAACAAGGCCGTAAAACTCCCGTCTTTTTTGATATTTTTGATGGTAAAACCAAAGGGCAGGTCTTCTGTTGAATAACTGAGACGGTCCTTTCTTCTGTACCATTCTTTTTCTTTTGTGTCAAAGTATTCTTCTCCTATTAAACTGATGATTTTTGTTTGTGTAGTGATATTGAGTTTGTCCTCGTATCCTTTGAGGACTGTTGGTTGTTCTTTTGTGAACCCGAATTTTTTTTCAAACGCGTTTTTCCATTCTCCGCTTTTTGCAATTCTTAGCGCTTTGTGCCCGTATTTTTTGACAAATGCTGTAACGGACATGTTGTTCATGTCTTTCCACAGTCCCAGTGGTGTTTCATAATATCGTACTTTTGTGGCTTTGCTTGGTCCCAGATAAAAGAGGGTGTCTCCCAGTATGTCTTTTGGTTCTCCAATGAACATGACAAATCGTGAAAAGAATTCAACAAACGGTACTGGTTTTTCAAGTGCAAGTGTCCCTTTTTTCATACAGGTGAGAAGTATATCTTACTTATATGCCTTGTGTTCTGCGTGGTGCAAGTTCTACTCTTGTTTCTTGTAGAAAATATCTTTTTCCAAGTCTTGTTGATCCCCAGACCACCGGATCGAGAAAGAGTTGTTCATATCCTCTAGGGGTTTGACGTTTGAAAAGACCTTCACCGATGTCTTCTAGTGTGTATCGTCCTCCTCTTGTTTCGTCACTTACAAAAAAGAAACCTATTGGTATGTCTTCATGGGTCAGGCTTGCTCCTACCAAGAAATCTAATGTTTTTTTTCCGCGCATATATGCTTCTTCAAATGCTCCTGCTTCCCCGAGCAGGGGTGTGCTCGTGAGAGGCATGGGACAAATATGTGTGAGTCGTAAAGCGACATGGAACTCTTTTTTTCTCGCGGGTTTCAATCGATACACGCAATGAGCTCCTCCTCTTCCTATCAATTCAACGGTGTCGGGTATTCTGCCGTGCGTATATTGTGCTCGAACAATTCTTCGCGCTTGAACTTGGAGTTTTTTGTCTTGTTGGATCAACGACCGTGCTTTTGAGGAACGGTCCAACAGTGTTGGAGCTGTCTTCAACATCAATCATCCAGTTGTTTCAGCACTTATAAACCTTGTGCCAATCATTATCCGATCACAAATAATTTCAAATAGGTGAAAATGGCAAAAAGCAGTATCATGATGGTTCCTTCAAGACGCGAGATACGTTGGCGTGTAAGGAGAAATCCTACGACAACAAAGCAGAAGAAAATAAGTACGGGAAGATCAAACCGCACAAGTACTTTGTCGACTACAAAACCGCTGATGACTGTTCCTGATCCAAGAGCGAGGAGCAGGTCTGAAATGTTGCTTCCTATGAGATTGCCCATGGAGATGGCCATGGCGTGTTGTCTGGCACTTGCAATGGCTACTGAGAACTCTGGCAGTCCGGTGCCAAAGCCAACAATAAGCACTCCTACTAGAGATTGTCGCACTCCCAGGGATTCTGCAAAGTGTACGGCATTGCGCACGACGATATCGCTCATGATAAGCACAATGACGAGTCCAAAGATGCCATAAAATACGTTTTTGACTATGAGTTTTTTGTCAAGTGATTCTCTTCCGTCTTTCATGACTTTTTCTGATAATAAGGTGATGAGGTAATACGTTATGTAGGCTGCGATCATTATCCATCCGTCAATAAAAGAGAGTGTTCCGTCGATGGCAAGACCGAAAACCAGCAATGCACTGGCTATTAAAAAACTGCCATGACGCATTGTTTCTTTTCTGGTCAGGTATAACGGAACAAGAAATGCGAGGATGCCCATGAATAGGCATACTTGATTAAGTGCGCTGCCCACACTATTGCCAACGACAACGCCTGAAGTTTCAAAACCTGCAAGTCTGTCAAGCGCTCCTGACACGCTGACAGCAATTTCTGGAATGCTTGTGCCGATGCTGACAAATGCCAGTCCTACAAACAGGTGTGATAATCCAAAGCCCGTTGCTATGGTCTTGACGCCTTTGATGAGCAGGTCTGATCCTATCCAGAGTCCTACGAGACCTACTATGACAAAGACTAAATCAATCACCATCTTTTCGTATTCTTTTTATATTTGCCTTATTTATATCTTTGTATGAGAAAGAGGATGCGTAAAGCATTGAAGAGTCCTGTAGCGCAGTTTTTGTTTCGTTTTGCACTTGGCGCTGTTGCATCTTTTTTTTATACTCTTGGTCTTACGATGGTTATTCCTCTTTTCTTTCTTGTAATATTTCCCTATCGGGACTTGGGCATTGGTTTTGTTATTACTGTTCTCATGTCCGTTGCATTTGTGAGTTTTGCTTTTTTTATCTGGTATGGGTATACGCGATCGTTAAAGAAAACCCTGTATCATTTGAGTCTTGCAACTCTCATACCTTCTGTTATAGCAATTATTCTTAATTTCTATAGTGCAGAGGTTTTTTTTGCAACCATTCAAGCTTCCGCTGCAGAGTTTGAAACTGTGCGGCCTTTACTCGAATCGTATCTTGAGCAGAAAGTGCCAAAAATAACGACGATTATTGTTGGATATTTTGTTATTGGACTCGGATTATTCGTCACGTCCTTCTCGATGAAGAAGTAAGTGCCATAATCCTTCCAGTCCCTGCTTTTTCTGTGCAGAAATGTAGAGTACGTTCTTGTACGGTATTTTTGGTCGTTGTTCTAACACATCTGTTTTGTTCACAATAACATATATTGGAATCTTGAATTCGTCCTGTATCTGCTTGAGTAATGCTAATTGTGAACTGAGTGGATATCCGCATTCTTCTGTCGGATCGAGTATGAATAATATGGTATTTGCAAGGTGTTTGAGTCCAAGTATTGCCTGGAGTTCTATGTCGTTGCGATCGCTTAGCAACCGATCGAGTAATCCTGGTGTGTCGACAAATTGTATGTCATGTGCATAGCCCAGCATGAGATGTTGTGTGGTAAAAGGATACGAGGCAATCTTTGGTGTGCTGCCCGTTAATGCGCCAAGAAGTGTTGATTTTCCTACATTTGGAAACCCTGCAAGTACAACAGTAAACATGTCTGTTTTGATGACGGGAAATTTTCGCAGTATTTTTCTTGCGGATTCCAAAAATGCGAGTTCGTCTCGTATCTGGTGAAGTACTGATTTGCATCGTCCGACGAGTGATTTGCGGTAATTATTGATCGCGCTGATGAGTCGTGCGTGCCGTATTGATCGAGCAGTAACTCTGTGTAGATCTGCTATTTTGTCTTCTGCCCAGTTGAGTGCTCCAAGACTTTTTTTCATGCGATTGTAATCGATGCAGACACGAACAAGACTGTGATAGAAGGGATCGAGTTGGTCAAACTCGGGAAAGCTTTCTCGTATTGCCCGCAATTGTGATTTGAGAGTTTCAGCAAAGACCTGTACGCGTATAAGTTCAATATTTTTTGACTTGTCTAACTTCGTGAGGCGTTTTTGTTGTCCTTCTCGTTTAAGTGATCCTCGCTTGTCTGCTCTTCCTAGCGCTACTTCTATGAAGAATTCTGGTTCGCGTATGCTGCGGATCTTTTGAAAGTTCATACAGTGTGAATCAAGAAATCACTATATAAACCTACCTCTGAGCTATCTTTTTTTCAGCTCGTCATAACGCGTACTGATAAAGTTATGGACTATGTGCCAGATGGCTTGTCCGTATTGATAATCTGCGGGAACTATATAGTGTACGTCTTCTTTGAGTTGTTGTGCTTTTTCAAACGCGCCTGGTCGTCGTGGATCGTACACGCATATGGCGAGTCCTCCTCTTTTTGCGACGAAGCGAAATGCCGGCTTGTCTGTTTGCCCGTCGCCAAAGTAGATCATGTTTTTTATGGGGAATTCATACTCGCCGTTTTTCTGTCCTTTGCCGTAACTGATGGCGACGATCGCAGGTATTTTTTCTTGTGATGACGAGGTGCCTTTTATTTCGTCGATGGTTTCATTATCAGTGAGATCATCAAAAAAGGAGTAGCCAAAAATGGTGTCTGCGTGCTCGCCAAGCGGCGAATGTTCGAGTATTGTTTTTATTCCTACGCTGACTATGTTATGTGATACTCTCGCATAAGGGTGAGCGTTTGTGACGCGTACAAAAAAATCCGGTATTCCGGGATAGAAATGTTGTTGTAATGCTTTTCCTGCTTGTGCTAAGTCTTTTATGCGTAGGCCTTTCAATTGTCCATAGCGTATTTCGTGCATGAAATGTGCAAGATAAATAATGTCTTTGCTTGTTTTGTCTCCCTTCTTTTTTTCCAGTTGTTGTGTTGCAATCACTTTGTTCCAGAAAGCGTCCACGTCCATTCCCCGTTGTTCAAGAACAACGCTTGGATGATAACCGTCCATGAGTGTATAATCGGCATCGTAGACGAGAGCTATGGGTACCATAGGTTTCCAGTACTGGCCGTATTTATAAGAATAATGTATGCTACTGCCAACTGACCTTCGTATTACCGAATTCTTTAAAAACTACCACTGCTCAAGAGATACGTATGAGTCAATATGGTTTTTCTTTAGACGTCGGCGAAGATTTGGATAAAGAGGACAAGTATAAAGAGCAGGTTCTCAAAGAGATGAGAGAGTCTGAAATTCCTCCAGAAAAAAGCAAAAAGCCTAAGACATCTGAGAAACAGTCTGAAGAGTCTGCCGAAGAGAAGCATAAGAACTTGAAAAATTCTCAAAAAGAAAAGAACGTTGATACACCACATAAGTCTTCTGATGCAAAAACTCCTAAAAAAGAGCCGGTAACAAAGAAGGTACCAAAAAAGTCTGAGATTATTGTAAAACCGTTAAAAGAGGAAAAAACGGTCGAAAAGGAAGTGCCAAAACAAAAAGAGCGTCGCGTTGATCCTCAACAATCCAGTCGTAGCGGTTTTAAGAAGCTTGTTCTTTTCCTCATTATTGTCTGTGCAGCTATGGTGCTGTATTATGGTTTTCAGGTGTTGCCGCCTTTATTCGCCCCTACGGGAGCTGCGACTTCACCAACGATCGAATCGACAACGCCAGATCTTACTGAGACTCCTCCAGATGAGCCGGCAGCGCCCAGTACGTCATTGCCGGATAGAGATTCTTCAGATACCTTGTCAGATTCTGTTGATGATGATATTCGCGATCTTCTTGTTGGTAAGTTAGGAGCATCCCCGGACGATGCTGCTAACGCCACCAATCAGTAAGTTATTTGTTCTCTTTCTTTTTATCGTTTTCTTGTACTGATTGAAATTCTTCTGTAGCAATCGTAACAAATCCGACTTTGTAGATGGTAAACGATGGAATGAGTATGGCGACTATGAAGATAAGCAGTAGCGACCAGTGAACGGTGAATATGGTGGAACTCAGTCCCAAAAAGAGTGCGGTAATACCTACACTTGCCAGGTACAGCAAAAATAGCGGCCAGAACCGTTTAAGGCCGTGTCGAAGCGCCCTCCATTGCGGTATGCTGTATGTCATGTAGGCGAAATAACTCAACACAATCATAAGAAGTACTGTCACGACAAGCGTGTCGTAGGATCCAAAAAATGGCAAAACCGCGTTTGATTGTGCAATAGCTGCGATTAGAAAAAGCGAGAAGAAAAAGAGTACAAACCAGAGGAGTGTAAAACCTGTAAATCGCAAAAAGTATTGTCTGGCATTTTTTTGACCTGTGACT
>WJJS01000034.1 GCA_014729505.1 Candidatus Woesearchaeota archaeon | reverse complement strand
TAATCTAGATCTTCAAATCCCCTCCTCTAAACTCGTCTGCTTTTCGTTTCAGTACATCTCGCATTTCTGGATCTTTCTGCAACCATTCTAAGAAAGGAGTCTTCACTTTCTGCATGGGTTTCTCGGTTGTCTGCATTTGGATCTTCAAAGCTAAAGCGGGATCGACTATTTCTGCACATTTAGCGCAATACAAAGCGTCTGGTCCGTTGATTTGTTTGCAACGAGGGCAGATCCGGTTTTTAGGTTTGGAATAGATTGGTCTTTCACTATGTTTCAATCCATTTATCTTCAACATGTGTTCGTCAAGGTCTTTTCCGCTTATGTGGACATACAATGCAGGCATATCACTTCCTTGAACCCATCCAAAGAATGTGTTCATTTGAAATTCTGTCAAATAATGAGCGAGTTGTGAAGCTCTAGTATGTCTAAAAATATGTGGGTTGCATCTCTTCTTTATTTCTGCTTTCTTGAAAGCATTTTGTATTACTTTGCGGATGCCTCCATAGCCCATTTCTCGATGGTAGTTTTTACAACCTATATTCATCCATACCGGTGCATAAGGATTTTTGCGATCCGGATGATTATTTAGCCAAGTTACCAAATGAGGTGTTGCCGTAACGAGTCGTAATCTTCTGCTTCCCGTTTTTCCTTGAACTGTTACTACGCATCCATTTGGATCTAGGTTTATTTGGCGTATAGTTAGATTTCCGACCTCCCCTATCCTAGCTCCACTTTCTGCAAGAACTGCAAGTAGTGCTTTGTTTCTTGGATGATCACAGACTTCTATTGCTTTGTCGATTTCATCTCGCGTTAATAATTCTCCATCATAGATTAGTTTCTTATCCTGTTTCTTGATGGTAGTATTGATCCAAGCTACGTGATTGGGATATTTTCCTTTATTCAGCCAAGCATAATATTGCTTAATAATTACTTTGATATCGTGTCTTGCCCATTCAGAATAATCTCCATCCACGTAATGGTGAACTAGTTCTTTAATGGCTTTCATTCTGGCTTTTTCATAAGTAGTTTCTAAGATTGAGCCCATTTTTATGAGTGTTCTGCATAGCTTTACTAGCCTTGCATATTTGACTCCTCTTGTTTTACAGTCTTTAAGAAATAACTCTATGCTTTCCTTATCTTCTTTGGTTAGAGAACTCTTCCATAGCGCTATTTTTGCGCTGTTGTATTGTTTTTCGAAGCGGTGCATTCCCATTGTCATACCTCCTTTCCAGGAGTTTGACCTATAAAAGAAATGTAGCGCATTATGCGCTCATTTCCGGGTGCTTCGCACTCTTCTTCTGAAGCCTCCGGCGAGATTTGAACTCGCGACCTCCGCCTCATTGGAAAATCGAGATGTTATCTCTGTTTTTGATACCAAGGCGGCGCTATACCGAGCTAAGCCACGGAGGCATTTCACCATTTTGTCACCTTCTCCTATTTAAAGTATGAGGATTTTTCTATTTGTCCTATTACAATAATGCTTTTAAACAAATCCGCCATGGTTATGTGTGGGTGTATTACTATGAAAGCATATGTACAGGTTTCCTTGGATTCCGCGCGGGAAAAAGAAGTATTGGAAAAACTCCAGTCTTTACCGGAAGTTATTGATGTGCATATTCTGTTTGGTGAATGGGATATGATTGCTAAAATTGATCTTCCAAATCCTGAAGAACTTGGTAGTTTTGTTATTGACAAGATTCGTTCTCTTCCGGGTGTGAAGTTGACGAGTACGATGGTTATTGCCAAGTAGTTCTTGGCATATGATCTTGTAGTGTAGAAATAATTATTTGCGCAGTAAATGATACAATCCTTTTGCATCTACGACGTCTGTTGGTGGGTAGTTTTGGCTGAATTGTAATTGTTGGGTGCTTTGTAGCGTGATGGGTTTTTCTGGTTCTAATTGTTTCCATGGTAATTGTATTCTGCTCGCTTCGCGCACGTAGGTTCCTTGACTTGATCGGTCTTCTATTGTTAATTTGTCTGTTACGCGAAAGCACGCGTGGGAATTGGATATTGCTGCTTGCCGATCATCGAGTACGATGTCGTTATTTAATGCTCTTCCAAGCCATACTACGCCGACAAAGGGGTTTGCTCCGGGCCGATCGCATATGGGCATAATGATTCTTTTGCGTTCATCTGCGGTGTATGCGCGTTCGTGTAGTCCGCGCTCGTAATCTGCAACGGAGAGTATTGCTTTGCCGTCTTGTGCGCCGGCAGTGATGCACGCTTTTGTACTGCTTCCCTTGCCAAATCGTTGTGGACACCCGTATAGGTACCATCCTGGTTCTTGATTGCAGAACTCGTCGAGTGTTGATCCAAATATTGCTGCTCGTAATCTGGCGCTTTCTTTGCGCATTTCAAAGAGAATAGTGTCTATTGGTTGTCGTGTATACATGCCGTCCCCACGTAGAATTTCTACGTGGAGGCGCTATTTAAGTGTTTGCTTAATTTACGCTGTATACGACGGTAAGATGTGCGCTTACTGTAAGCTCGTCCGGAACTATTTCTGTGCCTGCAGCCATCGCAACGTCTTCTCCCAAATAGCGTTCGTAGGGGTAATAGTTGATGTTGCTTTCTGAGACGCTTCGTACTTTGCCGAGTTTTAAGCCCAATCCTTTTGCTATTGATTCTCCTTTTTCTCGTGCTTTTTCTGCTGCTTGTGCCAGAGCGTCTGACCGCAATTGTTCTTCTCGTTCGTCGGTGAGATCAAACGTGATCCGGTTTACTCTGTCTATTCCTGCGTTTACTGCTGCGTCAAGGACTTCTCCTATCAAGCTAATATCTTCTACTTCAACTTTAAGACTGTGTACGACTTCGTAGCGGTCGATCCCTGGTTCTCGGTCATAGTTCTCGTCATAATCGTATAGTGGGTAGACATTGAATCGTTCTGTGGTGACTTTGTCGCGGTCAATTCCCAAATCTTCGAGTGCGTCACGTGCGGCCGCTATTGTTTCTGCGTTTGCTGCTTGTGCTTCTGCTGCGTCGTCGTGTTCGCTTATTGCTTCAAAATAGACGCGTGCGAGATCCGGCATTACTTCTATTTCTCCTTCACCGGATACGCTTATGCCGTCGGTACTCGTTGGTGCTCGTTGCGGTCCTAAAGCAAGTAGAACAACTGCCGCTATTAAGACGAGCGTAATTATTGTTAATGGTAGTGTAGCTTTTGTCATGACTCTTGGTACCCTTGCAGAATATATAAATCTGTTGAGATTGTAAGGTGTTTGGCTTTGTATTAGAATTTCCTTTGTCTCGGGCACTATCGTGTACTGTTGCAGCATTGATGACGCTTCTTTCTTTGCGAAGCACGTGTCGCACGACGTGATGGGCGAGTAACCCGTACCGCATTGCTTCGTTTCGCGGCGCTTTGTATCCCTCTCGTCGTTTTGCGTAGAGTTCGCGCGGACATTATTAGCGATTTTACTACACAACTTTTTATTGATAGGGTGCTTGTTGAAGAAGTGAGGTCCAACGCTCCATTTTCTGAAGAAGTGAGTATTGATTTTTCAAGTACTGTTCCTGTCGGCGCGCACGAGGTTGTTGTTATTGTTGATGCGTATCACGAACTATATGATAGTAATTATGAGAACAATGTTGTTGGACTAAACATCACCGTTCCAGTCTGTGATAGTGCCTCAAATATGTCTTTGGACAATGGGACGACAACGGATCATATGCAGAATGATTCCAATAGTACCGGGTCTGACGATGGCGTGATAGGGGTGCCTGATGATAGTGCTGAACATGAGACTTTTTTTGACAATAGTACGATGATAAATAGTTCTGTAGAGATGGCAGATAATAGTTCAGTGCTTAACGATTCTGCGCACAATACTGGTTCGTACAATGTATCGACTGATGATACTGCATCTGCTGTTGTAACAGGTCGAACAGGTTCTTCTCGGGGTGGTGGTTCAGGAACCTCGCGTGTGCCGCGGGAGAATGTGCAGGCTGTGAAGTCCGTAGTTAACGTAATAAATCATGCAGTACCGCACCCAGCAGATGAGCAACGACAAGAACGCGCGGTTCCTGGTAGGACTGCCGCCGAGTCATCGTTATCCTCACAAAATACTGAGGGTTCTGAACGTTTTTTGGTGGTTAACGGTGTAAAAACGCCGGTTATTATTAATGAATCACTGTTGTTTTCTGTTCGTAATACTTCGCATTCTGTAACAATACTCAATTATTCGTCAACTACTGTGACATTGCTTGTACAGTCAGCACCACAATATATGACGCTTGCAATAGGGCAGACAGTAGCTCTTGATGTGACTGATGACGGTATTGATGATGTGCAGATTCATGTGGAGTCTTTGCAACCGCTGCATATTCGCCTTGATACGTTGGAGTCGGTAGTGGAGTCTGGGAATGGTGGTCGTTCAGGTGGTTTTTTTGTGCTGTCATTGCTGGTCTTGGTTGTTATTGCCGTGTTTGCTGTAGTATATGTACTTTTGTTAGAGAAGGGTACTGGTTGAAATAGTCCCCCGCGGATTCGAACCGCGGTCGCCGGGGCCAGAACCCGACATGATTGGCCACTACACTAGGGGACTGTGATGTGTTGTTCATCTGTGCGGACTTTTAAGGTTTTCTAGAATGAGTGTTCATATGCAGGAACGGTTCTCTGGGAAACGGTTCTGTTTGTTGTCCTGTTATTATTGTTGTTTTGTTCTTTTCTCTGTTTGCAATAATCACTGCGTTAACGTCATATTTTTTTAGCAGGTCTAATGCGTCTTCTCGATCTGGGGATTCTGGTAGGTCGAGCAGTACAAAATTTTTGTACAGTTCAGCTCGTCGAGATATTTGTGGTGGTTTCTTGCCTAGCAATTTTTTGAAAAATCCTGGTTCTTCTTGTTCAAAGGGAAAATCGTTTTGTAAGTCGAGCTCTGGCACTGCGAGTTGTTGTTTTAATTCCAGATACGTATTTTCGTCTGATATTTTGCTTTTTGGTATGCAGATCACGACTTGTTCATCGAGATAAACGATGGGATCTCGTTGTGCGACGTCGTATGGGCCTTCTGCTTCTGTGAGTGGGAACGCGTAAAGCGATGCGGGAAAGGGAATGACGTCATTGCCGACTTTTATTGCTTTGATGTTGAGAATGCGAAGCGTGCATCCTGCGCTTAGCCCGTGTTGCCATGAGGTAGGATTGTTTTTTGTTGGCTCTCTTATTTCATAATCAATTCCTATTTTGTTGAAATGTTCCTTGAGTTGTTCTAATCGCTCAAAGAATTGTCGTTGTCGTGCAAGTTCTTCTCGTGCAGCATTCCAAATATCTGTTTTTGAAAGATTCGTAGCTCCTTTCATGCTGTCAAAGAATTTTTGATAACAGCCAAGTATTGGTGAGGCTACTGCTTCTCGGCTCATTTTTTTGTTGTGGTACGCTTGTCGTGCGAGCTCGAGGAACACTCGTCGCACGCAAAGAGCGAATTCTTTTCTGGCTCCTTCTACAAGACCTGGTGGTGCTGACTGTGTTGGTGTGGATTGTTGCATACTGCCGCTAATGTGTGCTGACTTTTATCAGTTTCGCTTCCACGCTGTCTCTATTCGTCATTGGAACGGGATGCGATCTTCACAAGGTGTTGGGGATTGGCAAAGAAATCAGTGTGTGTTTGTATAGTCTGGTGAAGTCGTGAACAGAAGTAGGCGAATAGGCTGGTGATTGCCTATTGTTCTTTGGTGTGGCAGAAGCGTTGTGTTTCTCGTAGTGTAATGTTGCTTGTGAAGGAAGAGTGCGGGGGAAGGGATTCGAACCCTCGAAGAGACTAACTCACAGGATATCTTACCAGCATAACTGGTGGTGAGTCTTAAGTCCTGCGCATTTGACCAGACTTTGCTACCCCCGCAGGATGTGTGAGAAGGACTTGGATTTTATTTTAAAGGTTCCGGTGCGATATACTTATATAGGTATCTCACTTTGTTCATTGTGGAAAAATGGTGTTGCAGATATTACTTTACCTGGCAATTTTTGCCTCTACTTTCTTGTGGCTGAGCATGCAGCCTGTGACTCATCCTGCTGTAGGTCTTGTCGCGCTGTTGTATCTTGGCATGCCAATGTTCTATTATCTTTCGCGCGCATTATCGAATTATTTTCATTGGTATTTTTACCCTATTCCGAGTGTGGTTAGTGAGATCAAGGAGATTATGCTGGTGTATGCGACGTTTTTGGTCTTGGCTATTATTGCAAGTCAGGTCCTGCAGGATAAGGTGTTGCTTGCGCTTCTTGCGGTGGTCTTGCCTTTACTCGCTGCAATTGCTGCTGTGAGTCTTGAATTGTATGTGTATGTGGCAAATCCTGATAGTCACAACAGGAATTCTAATTATCACCGCAAAGTGATGAATAACCGTAAGCTTTAAAAAGGACTTGTGTGTTTTTGCAGGTACAAAAGGGAGAACATGGAAAACCTATCTGGACTGCGTAGCATGCAGCGTACTATTGCCCAAAAGATCCGTCTAGAGGATGCTCCCGATCTCAAAGAGGTCAAACATATTGGTGCTTTTGACGTTGCGTACGCGGGCAACAAGATGGTGTGTGCAGCTGCCGTGCTGTCGTATCCCGATCTTGAACTTATTGAGAAAAAAACGATAGTGATTGATGCGCCGATGAAGTATATTCCCGGTTATGAAGCGTTTCGTGAAGGGCCTGGTATGCTGCAGGTATTTTATGATCTCGAATTTGATCCTCAAATCTTGATCGTTGACGGCCAGGGCGTGAGTCATCCTTTTAGTGCAGGTCTGGCCTGTTATGTTGGTACTGAATTGGAAAGGCCGGTGATCGGCGTGGCAAAAAAGGCAGTGAAAGCTGAAGTGGACGATGATAGAGTACTCGTTGACGGTCAAGTGCGCGGTTTGTTAGTTAAAACAAAGGAACATGCGAATCCTCTTGTTGTCTCCCCCGGTCACCTGATAACCATTGAGACTGCTGCAGAATTTGTCAAGAAACTCGTTATTCCACCTCATAAAAGGCCCGAACCCTTGCATATTGCTGGTCGAATAGCCAAAAAGGAAGCGAAAAAGCTATTAAGTGGTGTTCAAGAAGCCGAGTAATGGCTTTGGAATTTTATGTGATGTGGCAAGGAGACGATCCTGTGCTCCCACGGATTATTGGTAATGTTTTTTCGACGATAGAACGCATTGGTGGTCGACGAATCCCTCGAAAGATGATAGGTCCTGGACCGTGGAATGCCAGGACGCATAATTCCCTGCAATGGTATGTTGATCGTGCTACGGATCCTTCTCGAGGGCAAGTGGATTGTTCGCAGTTGTGGTCCTTGTTCGCTGATGAACCCTGGCAGCAGCGACGACATTATGAGTTTATCGTGCTTGAGGACGATCTATTTTTTCCGAGTACTAACTTTGTATATGGACAGACGCGTCGGAAAGTGACTTCTGATGCGAAACTCGTTGCTGATACGAGTTCTCGCGGCCACAAGAATGTGACGGGCTGTATACAGTCTGTGCACCGGCATAAGGTGCGCTATGGTGCGCAGTGGCCTCGTGCGACGCGCGCAGTGTTGATTCACGAGTTAGGTCATTTCTTTGGTTTGCCGTCAAGTGATCATCGCAATTATCTTGGCCCTGGGGATTTGCGTGTTGGCAATGAACTGGAAATCGGTCATTGTGATGATCGTCGATGTATTATGGAGCAGGTCAATGTGGAGGGTAGGCCTGATTTGTTGCTAAAGGCCAAATATTTGGAAAAGGTCAATCCGGACCTGTTTTGTGAGGCTGACAAAGCAGCATTACGTAGCAATCTGCAACGTTTTTATCGCCCTCGCGTGCTTGTTCGCCGGCGTTAGCTTGATTGTAATGGATTGCCGTGTCCCTGGAATGTACATTTCTCTGACGTACCGCATTGAACACCGTTGTCGCAGGTTAGTAATGGTCCTGGATACATTTCAATGTCTCTCAAATCATAGCACCGCAGACCGCCTATGTCGAGTATTGGCATTCTCAACATTATATTTCTGCAATAATAAGGATTTGAAGGATCGAGTGCATCGCCATACTTTGCCACTTCTGCATCAAATTCTGCCGCTGAAGGGTATAACTGATGAAGACTCAATTCTTCCGGTTCCAAAACAGGGTGTGCATATCCTGGACATTCTGCTACTGTGGTTTCGCCATTGCTTTGTCATGTTGAGGTGCTTTGTTGTTCATCAGTCCCACTTTCGTCGATATCGACGCTGTAACCCGGGCTTTCTTCTTCATTGTCTCCGCTATGATCCTTTGGTTCGGTGGTATATGTTATTGTCACTGGAATTCGTTGGTTCTCTGTTACTGTTGCTAGCAGAGCCTCAAGATCGGTGTATGAGATGATGACGGGTTCTCCGTCTATGGTGAGTATCTCGTTAGTGGTTGTATGGCGTAGGGTGCCGTCTTCTTGTAATACAAAACTATCGTCTCCTATGGCTACCGCTCCGCTTTGTCCTAAAATTTCTGCTTGCATACTTTTTTGTTCTGTATCTATGGCTTGTTGTGTGTTTGGCGATAATTCTGAAAAATCGACCTTCTTTTCAGCACAGCCGCCAAACATAATAAGACCGACAACAATTATTGATACGAAAAACACTTCTTTACTTCTCATGATTACCTCTTTTTTAGGGACTCTTATTTCCACATAGCTATAAAATATGTTGTATTTTTTAATGTTTCTGTCTGTTTTGTGCTCTTTTATTCTCTTCTTGCTCGCAGTAATTCTTTTTCTTCTGCAGGTACTGTAAGGGTTTGATACGTGATGGTTACCACGTAATTCATGCGCAGCGGTCTCCAGGATAGTCCGATCACATCGCCGTGTTCTAGTGCGCGACTTCCTTGTCGTCCTCGTTCGCTGATTCTCTCGTCGTTGAGGTATGTTCCTTCGCGACTGCCGAGATCGCAGATGAATCGTTGTCCTTGTTCGAGTCGTAGCTCTGCATGTCGTCTTGAGAGTCGGGGTACTCTGCGGGGTTTTCCGTGGTGCCATGTCCATTGCCATGGGCAGTGTGTGGTGTTAAGCGGGTATTCGCTGTATTGTCCTGTTGGCCAGCCTATTTTATAGGTGGTAAAGTCTGTGATGTCGATAACGTCTGTGCGTCCTTTCGTTTCTATGGTGAGGAATTCTTGCATAGGTGCACGTCAAAAGTGCTAGTATAAAAAGTTCTCGAATGTTTTTTAAGGCTGCACTTGCTTTTATGGATTATGAAAGAAGTCTTGCCAGGCATTCATATGATTCCTGAAGCGCAGTCTCTTGGCATGCCTGATTGCAACATATTTGTTCTTGGTACTCGCGAGGATTTCGTCATTATTGATACGGGTAATGGTTCTCATACAAATGAGAAGTTGAGTGCGTTATCGAGAAACGGTTTTGATCTGAAGAATTGCCGGTATCTTATTCTTACGCATCTTCATCTTGATCATATTCGTGGTGCGTCAGCGTTTCATCGTCCTATTGTGGTGAGTGATGTTGCAGCACAAGAGATGAAGAATAATAATGCTGAAGCTATTTTTGGCTGTCGTGTCCTGCAGAAGATGGCTGGTGATTTTGAGGTTCCTATTATTGAGATTGCCCGTCGTGTGCATGACGGTGAAGTGTTGACTATTGCGCGAAAGGACTGGATGGTGATGCATACACCGGGTCATTCAAAAGGTGGTTTGTGCTTGTTTTATGATGAACGAGCGGTGTTGATCAGCGGTGATCTGTTGTTTGCTGACGCTATTGGTCGTATGGATTTGTATGGTGGCGGCGAGTCTGAGATGCGCGATTCATTGCAGCGTATTGCGTCTTTGCGTCCGCGTACCTTGCTGCCAGGTCATGGTCCGGTGATTGTTAATGATGCTGATCGCATAGAGCGCACTATTTCTCAAGCAATACATTATTTGTCATGACTATTGAGGATGTTAAAGTGATTTTTAACAGAGATATTACAGATCTTGAGCATAGCACAAAGATACTTGATATTCGTGAGAGGATGCCCTGTGCCGTGCAGATTCTCACGTTCCAAGTATACGTTCACTAAGGAGTGATAACTATAATGAAACATTTATATACTTCTTTGTGGTGGTATGCTGCATGGATCAGTTGACTGATGCTATACAGCGATATTATGATGATCGTGCACAGACGTATGATGAGTGGACTAAACGATGGCTCAACATTGATCGCAGTGTTATGATTCCTCATGTGCGCCATGCTCGTCGTTTGATTGAGTTTGGCTGTGGTACCGGGCTCAACCTATTGTATATTAATCAGGATACTGAGTATATTGGTCTTGATGTGTCGGGTCAAATGCTCAAAAAAGCTCGTCATCGGCTGCGTGGTCGTGCAGGTCGTGTGGTGCATACGCCTGCTTTTGAGTATAATGATACTGCCAGGTGTGATATTGCTTTGGCGACGTTCTTTTTTAGTGTTGATCCTCACTGGGAGCGCGACATGAAGCGGCTGGTGACTCATGTCAGGCCCGGAGGCAGGGTGGTGTTTATAGATCACTGTTATCGCAATCCTGGCGCGGTGAGAAAAGCTCTTGGAGGTGTCCAGTATATGACTTGTCGTTCTAACTATTACAGGGATATTAAAGGGGCGATGCTGGATTGCAATATTTTGATTACGGGTGAAGATTCTTTAGGATGTTATGGCCGTCATTTCCCTCGTGAGGTAAGAATGTTTGTGGGAATACCAAAAAAAGAAAATTAGCAACTGATGTTGCCGACTTTTTCTGCTACATTGCGCAGTTTGTCTTTGAGTTTGTCAACGACTTCTTTATCAAGATCGTACTCGTCTTCAAAGACGCTCACCCAGTTGAGTAGGTCTTTGAGTTCGTTTTCAACAGCTTTCAATTGATCAGCAAGTTCCATTTCATACACCTCGTTTGCGAATAGTGTTCTAAACTGTTGAGTGTTATAAAAAGTTTGTTGTTGTACAAGATCGATTATCACCTGCGCTTCGGGTTGGTAAGTAATGCTCTGGAGTTCTCCTAAAGTTTTTTATACCGATCAAAAAGCCGGAAGGTATGCCTGAATTTCGCCTTGAAAACGGTCGACAATCGCTCTCTGCTTATCGTGCGAATCCACAAGCGGTCTCGACCTTGTCTATTGATGAGCAGGATTTACGTCATTCCTGTCTTTGTGAACGACCCTTCTTGCATGTTCGCTATGTTGGTAGAGAACCTTGTCATGCGTATATGTTGCGTGCGATTCCTCGTCATGGTGTTCGCAAGAGTATCCTGATAGCGTCTGATGAAGTCCTCACCGAAGTGGGTGATTTGTATACGCTTGAAGAAGGTGTGCACATGTATCGCAATGCGGGTGATGTGATGCATCTTGATAGGATTGGTGAGTGGTCGTATGGCCGGGTCCATGAACGTATCGAGTTCTTGGGTATGCAGGCGCCATGCAGGGACAGTAATATTATTGATCCTTTGAGTATTGCTCTTGCACAGCGATGAATCGATGCTCTAATATAGTTTGATGAACTCCTAGTTATTGATGGTGTCGTTTGAGACCTGGTGGAAGAAGCATTTCAAAGGGGTGCCTCCCATTAAGTTTGATCTGCGCAAGCGTTTACGGGATCGCTGGTTTCGTATTCATTGTTTACCACAAGGTAAGCGTTATGCGGATTCCAAAAAAGAGTATGAGACGATTATCGAGCGTTATAACGCTGTTGCTGATGCTATTTTGGGTGATAAAGGTGATTGCTGGTTTGTGTATGCTGTTGATAAGGATTTGCTTCCAAAAAAGATTGTGTTGCCTGATATTAAGAAGCAATTAACGTGTGATTTTGAAGTGTTGGCAGATCCCGATGATGAAGAGAGTGTGATGAGTTTTTGTACGACGTCTGTCAAGTGGAAGGCCGGTGGTTTTGATGCGTTGCTTCGTGAGGTCGCTGATGATGAGGTCGGTCCTCTTTATTTTGTTAATAAGAAGACTAGGCGGATTTTTGCTCCTTATGATGGCGGTGCTGATTTGTTTTGCAAAACAAAAACTGAGCGTGACAAGTTTGCCAAGCAATTCAAGTCCTGGTTGCCAAAGAAAAAGCAAACGGGTTATTGATGCCACTCTACGAGGAATTGTTGTCGATACTCATCAAACTGTCCCTGCGCTATTGCTTGCTGGAGTTCTGTCATGAGTTGTTGTATGAAGAAGACGTTGTGAAATGAGGTATACTGATGGCCTGTGCGTTCATCTGTGGTGAGCAGGTGTCTGATAAACGCGCGGCTGTATGTGGCACATACGCGGCAAGTGCAGTTCTCGTCTAATGGGAGTTCAGAATCGCGGTGTTTGGCTTTTTTTATATCAAGGAATCCTTTGCGCGTAAAAATTCTTCCGTGTCTGGCGTTCATTGTGGGAAACCGACTGTCGAAGATGTCAATGCCGTGAGCTACGCTTTCGATAATGTCGAGTGGTGAGCCGACGCCCATGAGGTATCGTGGTTTTTTGGGGTCGAGTTCTTCAATGCTCACGTCGATCATGTCAAGCATCTGTTCTCGACTTTCGCCAATGCCTAGTCCTCCTATTGCGTAGCCGTCTATGTCGAGTTCTGCGAGGAGTTGTGAGCTTTTGCGTCGCAGGTCTGCAAAGGTGCCTCCTTGGTTGATGCCAAAGACGAGTTGTTTTTCCCGCGTGTGTGTAATGAGAAATCGTTTCGTCCATGCTTGTGTGCGCATAATAGCGAGTGCCATGCGGTCATACTCCTGGCCGTAATGCACAACGTCATCAAGAATCATTGCGACGTCTGATCCTATTGCTTCTTGGATGACTGCGCAGGCTTCTGGGGTAAAGACCATTTTGTTTTTATCAAACGGATTACGAAAATGGATGCCTCTTTTTCCTACGCCTAGCAGGAAGTTTGGTTGCAGCATTTGAAAACCTCCTGAGTCCGTAAAACTAATACCTGGCCAATCGATGAATTCATGGATGCCACCGAATTTTTTTATCACGTCTAGTCCTGGCCGTATGGAGAGAATAAACGCGTTTGAGATGATTGCTTGGGTGCTGGTGGCGAGCAGGTCCTTGCTCGTTAGCATTTTCACCGTTCCTTTTGTGCACACGGGCATAAAAAATGGTGTGGTGATTGTTTTTCCTGATTTGACGGTGAGTGTGCCTGTTCGTGCCTGTCCTTGCTGAGCATCGATGGTAAACATTGACTGTTTTCTGCTGTGGACGTCTATAAATCTTGCGGCAAGCTTATAAGCGATGATCGCTTTACTGCGCTTATGTCACAACGCGTGCCTGTCATACGTCCTGATGATAGAGAGATGATGCGCACGTATCTGTGCAATCGCATTAATCAATCGTATGAGTGTCATGTCACTGATATGGATGACGATCGAT
Organism: Candidatus Woesearchaeota archaeon; assembly: GCA_014729505.1. Classification (GTDB taxonomy): domain Archaea; phylum Nanobdellota; class Nanobdellia; order Woesearchaeales; family ARS49; genus WJJS01. Next base: position 305 of record WJJS01000034.1, on the reverse strand, counting down.
TGTTTGTTGATGTTGACCGGTACAGTGTGGTGTTGCTTCTTCACGCGCGAGAGCGATCGTTAGAGTCCTTGCGTGATGAGGTATTTTCTTGGCGTCGCAAAGGTTGTGTGACGAGTCATGTGTTTTATAATGATGGTTGTACGTTTCATGTGCGACCCGGCGCGAAGTATGCTGCGACGCTGAGACGTTTACCGAAATCTGATCGTTTGTGTGTGTTGCGTTTGCATGAGCTTGAAAGAGCGGTACTTGAAAGTCAAGACTCCAATGAACTCGTCTATTTTCAGCCGCCCGTCCTTGAAATGTCC
>WJJS01000033.1 GCA_014729505.1 Candidatus Woesearchaeota archaeon | reverse complement strand
GCATATCCTAGTGCGAGAAAGATGACTTGTGTGAGTGTAAATGTCCCTCTAAAGAGCAGGAAGATTGCTGCAAATGTAAGAACGAGCATGCTTATGGCTATGAGTACTGCTGATTTGTTTCGTATGAGTTCATGCGTGTGTTTTTGTTTGAGTCCTGCAAAGAAGAGTATGAGTACGCTTCCTACGATCGCAAAACTTTCCACAGTGTGCGGGCTTATCCATGCAAGTAGTGACGGTCCAAGGATGAGACCTGCAAGTAATTCTCCTACTACAGCTCCGATTTTGAGTCGTTCAAAAATTTCTCCAAGAATTCGTGCTAATCCTATGAGTAGGACGAGTGCTAAAAGGATGTTTTCTATACCTGCTGCTTCGCTCATTGTTTGTATTCGAACGCGTCGAGGAGACTGCTTGGCGTGATGACACCTATGACTTGTTTTTTGTCATTGAGTACTGGTATGAATCGAAATCCTGGTGCGTAGACAAGCCATAATACTTTGTCCATCGGTGTTTTTTTGGTAACGGTGTAGTTATGCTCTAGCATCAAATCGTGTGCTGTTTCTGCAAAATAACTGCGATCTACCCCTGCACCGAGGACACCGACGATTTTTTGGCTGCTGAGTAAGTGTTCTGGTACGAATTTTTTGAGTAGCTCTTCTTCGGTGATCTCCCCTAGGAAGTGTTTTTTTCGGTCAACAACCAGTACAACATTCGTCTCTTTTGCTTTGAGTTTTCTCTTCAGCGTTGCTATGGAATCGTCTTCGTACACTAGTACTGGTTTTATCATAGCATCGCTTACGCGTATGTCCCTCTTTTTCATGCCCCCACTAAGGGGGGCTCCATATTTAAATCTTCTTTATCCTTAAGGGGATCATAGAAGCGCAGCATAACAAATGCCGTGCTTGAGAGGATGATAATGATGAGACAACGACATGAAACAAAAAAATACTGTTTGCCGCCGGTTCTTGACAGTCTTGAGGGTTCTGCTTTTAGGGATTTTTTGACCTGGGAGCGGTCAAAGGGTGTCTTAAAACGGATGATCGTGGACCCTTTTACTGAAGCTGCCACAAGCGCGTCGTGTTATTGCGAGGCTCGTATTCCTGATGAGCCTGTCTTGGAGACATTGCTTGAGACGAGGGTGACTCGTGTTCAGGTGAAAAGTGAGCCTGGTCGTCCGTCTGTCAGTTGGAAAAAAGTGGTGACAAGCTGGGGGGACTTTCTCGATCAGCTTGCAGATCAGTATAGGGAGGGTGTGTCGCGCGAGGGCGTCTGGACTCCTGAGGGGGCTGAGGAACCTTTTGTTGAGATCAGTACGTTAACTGATCGTTTGGCGATGTATCAGGGTCGTTTTACTTCTCCTGTCTCTGGACCAAAACAGTCGGTTATTGTTGAAGGACAAGTAGATACCCCAGAGCATCTTTTTGTTGCGTTTGCGGGCAGGAATTATCATGTAGTAAATGAGGGTAATGCTCTTGATGTTGTGCGATGTAAACACATGACCAAAGAAGGTGATGCTCGTTGTCGCGAAGTCGTTGAGCGCACTGACGAGGGCACAGTGAGAATTCCTCGATTCTACGAGTTGCTTAAAAGTGATTTGCAGCAACAGCTTGGCCGTCCCGATCATGCTACCTCAGTGTTCTATGGTGGAACTGGCGACTTGGAGTTTGAGGTCGTGTGGAAACCGAATTCGACGTGTAGTTATTCTGACATTCCTCCTCATTTTGTTAAACCGGTTGGTAGTCGCATTACGCGCCGAAGCAGGATTGGCGATCTTGTAGTGATGGAGCTCCTTGCTGCACAAGATGAGGTGGGTGCGCGCATTATCGATCGCGGTCTTGTTCCTCCAGACATGATTGACGATTATAATCCCTGCTTGTCTCGTCGTGGTAATCCCAGTGTTCGATTGGAGGGTGTCCGTGATCGTTTGCAGGCGTATCGCGAACAGGAGACTCGTAAGTATGAAGAAATCAATCGCATTGAGCTTGCTCTTGAATCTCTTGACGGTCGTTGATTTTTTTCCAAACATTTAAGTATTGCCGGCTGTGAAAAAGGGTAATGATCATCGGTCTTGTTGGCAAACCCTCTGCTGGTAAGAGTACGTTGTTTAAGGCAATGACACTTGCAGAAGTAGATATTGGTGCTTATCCTTTCACGACGATAAAACCTAATGAGGGTGTTGGTTATGCGAGTATTGAATGTGTTGATAAGGAGTTTGGCAAGCAGTGCGATCCTCGTGAAGGTTTTTGTCTTGATCATGTTCGTTTTATTCCTATGAAGATTATGGACGTGGCAGGTCTTGTTCCTGAAGCGCATAAGGGCAAGGGTTTGGGTTTGCAGTTTCTCGATGATTTGCGTCAGGCCCATGTGTTGATTCACGTTGTTGACATGTCTGGCTCGACAAATGAGAAGGGCGAGCCTGTTGATCCTCCAACGCATGATCCTGGAAAAGATATTGCTTTTTTGGAAAATGAGTTGAATATGTGGTACTTGTCTATTTTGAAAAAGGGCTGGGATAAATCTGCTAGGGCTGCACAACAGTCTAAGAATATTGCTCAAATTCTTGGCAAGCAATTGTCTGGTTTGAATGTTGACGAGGAGATGGTCAAGGAATCTATTCGTGAACTTTCCTTGTCGGATAATCCAACAACATGGTCTGAAGAAGAATTGTACTCGTTGGCCAGTCTTCTTCGTCAGCGTACAAAACTTATTGTGATCGCTGCAAATAAAATGGATTTACCTTCGAGTAAAAGTAATTATGAGCGCATTAAAAGGAACGGGGATCTTCTTGTCATTCCTACTGCTGCAGATCTTGAGCTTGCTCTTCGCGAAGCTGCGGGCAGTAATTTGATTGACTATACGCCTGGCGGTAATACGTTCCGCATCAAAGGATCTTTGTCTGACAAGCAGCAAAAGGGATTGGAGTATATTCAGCAATATCTTGATACTTTTGGTTCCACTGGCGTGCAGGAAGTGATTAATAGGGCGGTTTTTGATGAGCTCGATCAGATTGTTGTGTTTCCTGGCGGGGTGAATAATCTTGTTGATAAGGATGGTAATTGTTTGCCTGATGCGTTTTTGTTGACTAAGGGAAGTACTGCGTTGGATTTTGCGTTTAAGATTCATACTGATCTTGGCAAGGGTTTTGTCAAGGCTATTGATGTGAAAACAAAACGCGCTGTTGGTAAGGAGCATGTGCTACAACATCGTGATGTTGTAGAAATTGTTAGCCGGTAACGTGGTGCGCTTCTGCATCTATTACTCCAAGTGAACGGTCGATGACAAGGTAGTGTGTGGTTTTGTTTTTTCCTGTTCCTTTTGATTTGTACAGTGCTTCGTCAGCGTGTTTCATCATTTGTGATGCTGAAGCGCTGCTGTTCAAACAGGTACAGACTCCGATGCTGATTGTTGCTTCAAGATGTGTTTCTACTTCTTTTCGTAATCGTTCTGCCCACGTGTAGGCTTCTCCTGTTTTTGTGTTTGGCAGGTGTATGACGAACTCTTCTCCTCCAAAACGGCTAGTGGTATGACTGTCAAGAGCTACGTTTCGCAGTACATCGCCAAGACCCTTGAGGAGGATGTCTCCTTCCATATGACCTCTGGTGTCGTTGAAGTTTTTGAAGTTGTCAATATCAATAATTACAATGCTTGTTGGTTCTTTTTCTTTCATTGCTCGTGCAAGATCGTGTTTTAGTGTTTCAAAAAAGTACGTTTTATTGTATAATCCTGTGAGAGGATCGCTTATTGCAGAGTGTTTGACTTCTGAATAATTTTTGACGTGTACTGCTGCTTTGACTAGTTTGATAAGAATGGCGGTGATGAGTTGCATGTCATGTTCGACTGTTGTCTTGCCGTATAGGTAGAGGTTGCCGATGTGATCTTTTCCTGCCATGATGGGAAAAGCACTTAACGCGTAGCCTAGTTCTTCCAGTCCTGAAAAGATCGGGTCATCGGCTCGTGCAACAAAATGTGGTGTTCGTGTATTATCAAGTATGCTTCGCACTCGTTTTTCGATGAGTAGGTATGTTCTTGATACGTTGCTGTTTGTGATAAAACGGTGATGTGCTCCAAAGAGTTCGACTGCACAATTACCCAGTTTGAAACGATTGACAAAAAAATCGCTTGTCCGTTGTGCGAGTTCTACCAGGCTTTGTGAGACGTACGTGTTCTCAATAAATTCGAGCACCACTTCTAGTTCACGTATACGTTCACTCATGTAGTCTCGTGGCTTAGGACCCTTTATATGTTTTTAGCAAGTGTATCAGTCGTTTCTCAAAGATATGGTATTTGTCTTTTGGTATGCGAGCTCCTGAACTGACGGGATGTCCTCCGCTAAATGCTCCTTCTATATTTTTAATAGCTTGTGCAAGAATCTTATCTAACGGTACTTTGCCATCTCCTCGTCGGGCACTGACATGTATCAGGTTGCCGACTGTGCTATACGTTATGATAGTGTTATGCGGGTGTGCCAGGCTGAGTATTGTTGATATTGGTTTTTTGATGTTGTAGTTGGAATCGATGTGATAATAGATTACGTCAGCAAAATAGGTTGCTTTCTGCTTGACTTGTCCTACGTATGTTTCAATTGCTGATTGTATTGCTGCAGAATCTGCTGCCAGTGATGAGGTGAAGAGTTCTTGTGGTTTTTTTGCTTGTCGAAGCAGTGTGAACGCGACGTGTGCATTATGTATGTCGTATATCACGCTGTTGTTAATGAGTATTGCGAGTTGTCCTAGTAGCGTATCAAAGATATCGGCTTGTACCTCAATACCGAGTGCTGCAAAGACGTGGTCCACATAGTCTTTGTGTAGTTCATAACCGATATCGGCAATAACTCCTGTTGCTATTTTCCAGTCATCGTTGCTGATATCAGCGAGTCCTTCACTAAGATAGTTGACGAGATAACTCGTGCTGTATTTTGCAGCGTCTACTTGTTCAAAAAGCAGTTGTGGTTTTATGATGAGCACATCTGATCGAAATGGACCTTCATATAGTGGGTGGTGATCAATGACGAGTACGGGTATGCTAAGGGCGTTGAGAACCTCTGGTGCCATGTCTGTACTGACATCCATTGTTATGAGCAGAGTTAATTGATGATCTTGTATGAATTGTGTAAATCTTTTCAATTCGATTTTTCGATCGAGAATGTCATGAGCAACCACTTTGGCTTTGCTTGCTCGTTCGACGAGATCAGCCATCACTGCTGCAGAGCAGATACCGTCAGGGTCAAAATCATGCAGTATGCCTATGCGGTCTTTGAGTGTTAATTGTCTTAGTAATTGCTGAAACTGTTCCTGAATCATTGCTTGTCTTTTCGAAACTTTTGAAAGCTCTCTGCTACGTCGATGATGTATTTGCCGTCTTCCACTTTGAAGATGAGTGGATCGCCTTTGAACAATCGTACAAGGTCGAGTTCGTATTTGCCGGGCTGCAATACATTGATGCTTTCAAGGTCCAAAATGACTGGTTTGTCAGGATCGGGTATGCCAATCACGTCGAGAACGTCTTTTTCTATTTGTTCTTTGTCTTTGCTGCTGAGTTTTGGCAGTGCTTGTTGTGTATCCAGTTTGCTTTGTTTGATAAAAAAGAAGAGTTTTGCGCCGCATGTGCAGCCTTTGAGAATCTGTGCGCTTCCTCCTTCATAGAGTGAACCACAGCGAACACATTGGTGAGGCATATTAGCGTTTTTTCCTTTTTCGGATCTCCTTGGTTAGTAACTCGATCTTATTCGGGTTGCGTTTTATTGATTTTACAACTGTTGCAGGACCTATGACCGTCATGCCCAGACGATCTCCCAAAAAGAGGTTGGTGAAGAATCCCTTAAAACCTCCTTCTTTTTCTTTTGGTTCAATAACTGCTAATTCTATTCCTTTGAAGTCTTTGTTGATCTCTTCCATTGTTGCTTGAATAAGTTCTGCTTCTTCTTCGGCTTTCAACCTGCCTTGTAGGAGAACAATTTTGTTGTCTTTTGCGATGTTGAGCAGTTTTCGTATACGTCCTACGCTAGTAAGATCTTCAATTTCTGTATAGGGCATGAATTGTATTGTTACCATTTATTTACCTACAAGATTGACGAGTTCTTTGTACATGATATCAAGATTATTGCCGTATTTGGCACTGATGCCGACAACGGGGTATTGTGGAAATGCTGCTTTGATACGTTTGATATTTGCTCGTTTCAAATCTACTTTGTTTGCTGCAATGAGTACTGGTATGTCTCGTGCTGCAAGATTTCCTAGTATGGTGATATTGACTTGGCTATATGGATCCCTGGTGGCATCAAGGACGACTACCACGCTATCCATGTCATCTAACCATTTGATGGATTCGATAACTCCTTTGGTTGCTTCTTTGGCGCGTTTTTTTGCTTGTTTTTCTTGCATTCCAACTTTGAGGAAGTCTTCATAATCGATTTTTGTCGCGATTCCTGGTGTGTCTACGAGGTTAAATGAGATTGTTCGCCCTTCAACATCGAGTTCCATTTTGTCTCTGACTTCTACGCTTCTTGTTTCATGAGCAATGCGACTTACTATTCCTTGTTCAAAATCATCTCCTAGTATGTCTTTGCAGATGGCATTTGCAAGCGTTGTCTTGCCACCGTTTGGCGGCCCGTACAGTCCTAATTTTATATCTTTTTTTGAGCGAAATATGGAGAGAAACCCTCGAAACATCCGTCGTAAAACACTAATCATAACAACCCCTCTTAAGTTACGATCAAATAAATACCTTGACTATTTATAGTTTTCTGTTGCCAAGAACACAAGAAAAAGAAAGGAAAAAAGGAAAAATGTTTATTTACGACGTCGAGCTTTCTTCTTTGTTGATTTCTTTTTGGTAGATTTCTTCTTTGAAGCCTTCTTCTTTGTAGATTTCTTCTTTGTAGATTTCTTCTTTGAAGCCTTCTTCTTAGTAGATTTCTTCTTTGCAGATCTCTTCTTGGTGGCTTTTTTCTTTGAAGCTTTCTTCTTAGTAGATTTCTTTTTGCTTCGTCGTTTGCCGCGCACCATCTTTGCTCGAGCGATGTTGCCTTGTCCGTCAATGTAGTAGAGATATCCTTTTTCCTTCTTCAGATTTGCTCTAAAGACCTTTTGTGGTCGGCCTCCCTTCTTCTTTCCACGTGCTGCTTTTACGCGGGCAACATCTCCGTCTTTGTCCAGAAAATAAAGGTACCCATCTTCTTTTTTAATACCTGTTTTTTGTACAACCTGTCCCATGGAACAAATTACCTCCTTTTGGTAGGCGAGAAAAAACGTTTTGAATATTTAAACCTTTCTTATTTTTTGCGTTTTTTGCTGTCGAGATCCTTGACAAACCACGACGGACGCAGGAGCTTCTTGAGTTTCTCTGAGAGTGAAATGCCTTCTTTGTAGACACTGACAACCTCTTTTTTGTCCAGTAGTTTGTGTTTTTCAAGGTCATGAGCTTTTTTCATTGCTCGTCGAATATTCTTGTCTGACATGGATTCTTGCAGGACTCGGACCTATTTAATGGTTTCGAGCGCAATATCCTTTCTTCTACAGTTTTTTTTGTGAAAATTTGCGCATCATACTGGTTGACAGATGCGGTGCCTGATCAACTCAGGGTCTGCCAGGACACCAGTACTGCCTGACAGTTGCTTGCAAGGCGCGATATCATTAAATAAATCCTCTTTCCTGGGATAAGGCATGGGGGAAAAAGGCGTGCTTGTCTCTGGAGAATTTGGTAGTTTGTGTGCCAGACAAAAGCACGGGGAATGTTTCGAATTGGGTGAGTTGCTCGTCGCTAAGAGCGAGGATGAGGAGACTATTCTTTTGCAGGTCTTTGATTTGTTGTATGGCTCCCAACTTGGCCAGCAGAATCTTGAACTCATCTCTGGTTTGCGACTTGAGGAGGGCGTGGATACGGAATTGATTGATCCTTCGTCTCGAACGTATGTGCTTGCTCGACTGAAGTCTCTTCTTGCTGTTAAGGATGGTCGTGCCAGGTCTCCTAAGACTTTGCCCCGTTTCTTTTCTCCAATTTCTCAAGTGACTGCTGATGATGTCAGATTTCTCTCGAGCACTGATGGAAATGCTCTTTTGCTTGGTCAACTTCGCAGTGGTACGAAGAAACTTGATGTTCCAGTTCACATCAACGGGTCTCTGGCACTTTCCCATCACGTCCTCATTGCTGGAACAACGGGCAGAGGTAAAAGTGTGTTAATGAGCAACTTATTGTGGCACGCGTCCAGTGCTGCTTATTGCGGTATGCTCGTACTTGATCCGCACGACGAGTATTACGGCAGATCTGGCTTTGGTTTAAAGGATCACCCCCACGGCGTTGCATACTATAGTTCTACGCCTCCTGTTGGCGCCCATACATTAAAGATCAATCTTCATGCAATTCGTTCTGCTGATCTTCTTGCTGTTTTTGATTGGAGTGATGCTCAACGCGATGCGCTTCGCGCGTACGAGCAGGCCTTTGGTCAGCAGTGGATTCTCGAGGTGGTGCGTGAGACTCCTCTTGAGCATGCGCGCTTTAATGAAGCAACACTTGCTGTTGTAAAGCGTCGACTCTTGTCTATTCTTTCTCTTGATTTTGATGGCTCCTCTATTCGCAGCAGGGGTGCTTTTGACCCTGTTCTTGGTCAAAACACGATTAGTGATGTCGTGCGACAGGTCACTTCTGGTATGACTGTTATTATTGATACTTCTTCGTTTAGCGGAGCTGTGGAGGTGTTGATTGCCAGTTTGTTTGCGCGGGCAATTCTTGCAAAGTATAAACGTTGTTCGTCAAAGGACTTGCAAGACCACCCGGTAGTCAGCATTGTCCTTGAGGAAGCTCCTCGCGTGCTAGGAAAGGAGGTGCTTGAGAAAGGTCCCAATATTTTTTCTACGATTGCTCGTGAAGGCCGTAAGTTTAAGGTGGGCCTTGTGGCTATTACTCAACTTCCTAGCTTGATTCCTCGTGCGGTTCTTGCTAATCTAAATACAAAGATTATTCTTGGAATTGAACTGCGCAATGAACGTCAGGCAATAATCGAGAGTGCTGCTCAAGACTTGAGTGATGCGAGTCGCATGATTGCCTCTCTTGATCGCGGCGAAGCCATCGTCTCGTCGAATTTTTTGAGTTTTGCAGCTCCCATTATGATTCCTATGTTTGACAAAAAATTGTTGCCTGAGGTGCAGGGTAAAAGGTATTTTGGTGATTTTTCGTGAAGTTTGCCCATATTGCTGATTGTCATTTGGGTTGTTGGCGAGAACCTGTCATGCGCAGAGCAAATGCAAAAGGTTTTGTGTTGAGTGTTGACCATGCTCTTCAAGAAAATGTTGATTTTGTCATTATCGCTGGCGACTTGTTTAATTCAGCGCTTCCAAGTATTGAGAGTATTCGTCTTGCGGTAACACAGCTTAAGCGCTTAAAGGACGCTGGTATTCCCGTTTATGGTATTCCTGGAAGTCATGATTTTAGTCCTAGCGGCAAGTCCATGATTGATGTCCTGGAGAGTGCTGATCTTTTTGTAAACGTAGCAAAGGGTGAAGAGTCTGAGGGTAAGCTGAAATTGCGCTTTACAAAAGATCCTAAGACCGGAGCCTTGATTACAGGCATTTTTGGTCGTCGAGGCGGCTTAGACAAATATTATTATCAGGATCTTCACCGGGAAAGTTTGAATATTGGGGGTTTCAAGATTTTTGTCTGGCATGCTGCTTTGCATGAGTTAAAGCCAAAGGGTTTGGAAGTAATGGATGCCATGAGTGTCTCCTATCTTCCCAAGGGTTTTGACTATTATGCAGGCGGTCACGTTCATGTGTGTCAACAGGCTAGCCTTGAGGGACATCCTCGTATTGTGCTTCCCGGTCCGACGTTTCCTTGTTCGTTTGCAGAAATTGAAAAACTCAAGCAGGGTAGTTGCTGCATCGTTGACAATGGACAGGTCAAAGAGATCGTTCTTGATACGCCTCCAGTGTACTCTTTTGCAGTTGACTGTGATCAAAAAACTCCTGATACCATAACAGAGCAAGTTACTGAGTATGCAAAAAAAGTGACTCCTGGAAGTATCGTGACGCTTCGTTTTGAGGGGACCTTGTCCCAGGGAAAGCCCTCCGATATTGATTTTGTTGGTCTCTCCCAACTCTTTGTGGATTGTTTTGTGATGAAGAACACCTACAAATTGCACAGTGCAGACTTTGAACGTGTTCAAGTGATCCCGCAGAGTATTGAATCTATTGAATCTCGTCTTATTGAAGAGCGTGCAGGTCAGTTTCTTAGCAAGGATGCAGAGGTGAAACGGACGCACAGTGTTCTTGCAGTGTTGAGTTCTTTAAAAGATGAGGCGATGAATAAATCTGATTTTGAATCTCGTGTAGAATCTGAGCTCAACGTTTTACTCGATATTACGGAGTAAAGCGTTTGATTGTTCGTGGAAACGGTATTGCGTCTTTGATATTGTCAAGTTTGCATATCCATGCTACGACGCGCTCAACACCCATGCCGTGACCGCTATGAGGTACTGATCCGTATTTTCGTAAGTCGAAATACCAGGAGTAATTCTTGGGATCTTCTCCGTCGTGTCGCAGTGCTTGTTTCATTTGTTCAACGTCAAGATCTCGTTGACTGCCTCCGATGATTTCTCCGTATTCTTCTGGGGCGATCACGTCTAGACAGAGTGCAGTGCTTGGATTCTTTGGATCTGCTGGTTTGTAGAAGGCCATTATTTCTTTTGGATAATGAGTGATGATGAGAGGTTTGTCAAAATAATGTGATAACTTGTTTTCTTCAATGGTGCGCAAGTCTTTTCCAAAGGGTATGTCTAACCCTTCTTTTTCTTTAAGAAGCGCCAGTGCTTCTTTGTATGTCATGCGCGGAAATGGCGGTACTATTTTTTCTAGTACTGTGGTGTCGCGTCCCAAAATGGTGAGTTCTTTTTTGTGGTCTTTGAGTACTCGCGCAACAATATGGGTAAGTAATTGTTCTACATCATCGCATAATTCGTCGAGATTCATCCATGCCGCTTCCATTTCTGCCATCCAGAATTCTGAGAGATGCCTGCTTGTCTTTGATTTTTCTGCGCGAAAGGTAGGGCTGATAAGAAAGATTTTTTCTAGTGCAAAGATCATTGCTTCGGAGTAGAGTTGTCCTGTTTGTGTGAGGTATACTTCATCGTCGTAGTATTTGACGGGAAATAATGTTGATCCTCCTTCGCATTGTGTGGGTTGCAGTATTGGTGGTGTAAATTCTGTGTATTCTTTTTTTTGATAGTATTCGCGAAATGCGTCCATGACTGTTGCGCGCACTTTCATGATTGCTACCATATGGCGGCTTCGTAGCCAGAGATGTCTGTTGTCGAGTAACCATTCCGGGCTTTGATCTTTTTGTATGGGGTATTGATCTGATTCGCCGATGAGTTCTATGGTGTTGACGTGTATTTCATATCCTGTTGGTGCTCTCTTGTCTTCTTTTATTGTTCCCGTCAATTGTACGCTTGCTTCTATTTGCAGTGTGGTGGCAAGATCCCATTCCTGCGGCGTGATAGTGTTTTGTTCTATGACGCATTGGATGATGTTGGTGCTGTCTCGTAGCACGAGAAAGGCGAGTTTTTTGCTTGTGCGTATGCGATAGACCCATCCTCGAAGGTGTACTGTTCCGCTGCCTTTGTTCATGGCTTCTTGAATACTCTGAAATGTCATATGCGTTGCCTAAGACGTTGCGTATTTAACGTTTTCTGTTAACAAGAAGGAAATGAGCTTGTCCTTATTCTTTTTCAAGTATTTGCACTGGCACGTGACTTGCGTTTTTGAACGTTTCCGCATCTGCTTTGCTGCCCACGATTGATCCGTAATGCATGGGTATGGCAAGTGCTGGTCGAAAGTTATTGACTGCTTCTGCTGCTTCTTGAGCGGTCATCACGTAGGTTCCTGATACGGGTACAAAAGCAATGTCGATATTATGAAGATCTTTCATTTCTGCAATATGATCTGTGTCACCTGCGTGATAGAGTCGTTTGTTGTCAATAGTGATGAGATACCCGACTTTTCCGTCTTCTTTTGGATGGAATGGTTGTCCTGGACTGCGGAACTTATTGGTATTATAGGAGGGCACGGTTTCAATGTTAAGTTCTCCAATAGTATAATTCTTGTTTGGCTCTACAGGATGTAATGCTTTAAAGCGAAACGACGACAGTTTGCTTTGACAGTCTGGTGTTGCTATGATAATGGTGTCTTCTTTTATGATTTTTCCTATGCTTTCTGGATGGCAATGATCAAAATGTTCGTGTGTGATGAAAATGTAGTCTGCATCATGTGTTGTTTCTTTGAGTTCGAACGGATCAATGTAGATTATGCCTTTGCTTGTCTTGATAGAAAAACAGTCATGGCCTTTCCAGTGTATTTCTAGTCCTTTTATGTTCATGAGAGTTTACCTCGTAGTTTGAGATCGTAAACGAGATCTTCTAATTTGTCAAGCCCGTATTTTGTCGCGTCGAATTTTCGTCGTAGCGAGGAGTTTCGAAAATCGAATTGTAATAATTCTTCATATATTCGTGCGACGAAATCCTTGATATGTTTTGCGCTTGCATAATCTTCTTTTATGCTTGCGTTGATGCCTGCTCTTACGAGTTCTCCGACAAGATCGCAGACTCCTGCCAGGTAGCGTTCTGCTCCTACGCGTAATGTCTGTGGCGTGGGTAATGGTTTGTCTTGTGCAAAGGCAAGGTAGAGTCGTGCTTCGACGTATTCTTCTTGTGCATCACCTAAAGCGCCTATGCTTTCTGAACCTTTTTTCTTTGATAATCGTGCTAATTGTGTTGCTGCGCTTTTGAGTAGTCGTTCTGCTTTTGTGGTATCCCCTCGATGTACTGCATAGATGGCTTGTTTTGCGCTTTTAAGGATGCCGCGACTGTCTTTGATGACTTCTTCTCGCATCGCATCTTGTGCTGCGAGTTCTTTTCGTAATCGTGCAAACATGTTCTTGTCTACCATATGCATACAATATCGTTTCGTTATATAAAATCTTTCTCGGCCTGCTCGACTGATTGCTGACAAAACCTTTATATAGTTTCTTACTCAATATCATAATAGTAAAAGAGGTTACATGCCCGAACAAACCGTTTTAGCAGGAGTTATCGAATTTATGGCGCGTCTTGGCGTCTATGATGTGGTGTTGCCATTCTTACTGGTGTTTACCATTATGTATGCTATTCTTGAAAAGACGAAGGTTCTTGGCACAGAGAAATGGAATGGCGAGGATATTCCTCGTAAGAATTTGAATGCCATGGCTAGTTTTGTCGTCGCTTTCCTTGTTGTTGCTTCTTCACAGATCGTCTCTATTATAACAGAGGTCTCTGCAAAGGTTGTTGTTCTCCTTGTTCTGGTAATCTTTTTTCTCATGCTTATTGGTACGTTTTATGGTAAAGAGGAGGAAGTGAAACTTGAAAATTCCTGGCGTACGTTTTTTATGGTTGTCTTGTTTATCGGCATCGCATTGATCTTTGCTGATGCTATTGTGTTGCAGGATGGCACGAGTGTTCTTGAATGGTTGTGGGGTTTTATTGCGAGCTTTTGGACGAGTGCTGCAGCCGCAAGTGTTATATTCATCCTCTTACTCATAGGGTTCATGTATTATATAACGTCGGGCGAATCTACTGGAGGCGAGGCCGACAAGGGAGGCAAAAAAGAATGATATTCCAATATTACGGGTATGGACGTTTCGGTCCGTTTGCAGATGCCCTGCAATTTCTTGAAAATCTTGGCTTACTTGATGCATTGATTCCTTTTGCGTTGATCTTCGCTATCTTTTATGCAGTGATGGATCAAATCAAGGTATTAAAGAATCGTCAGGCTAATTTGGTCGTTTCGCTTTCTGTTGCGCTTATCACTGTGGTGCCTCACGCTCTTGGTTTGTATCCGTCGCCAACTGCTGATCCTGTTGCCATCATTAACAGGGCTCTTCCTGAGATTGCGTTGATTGTTCTTGCAGTAACTGTAGTGATGATTCTTACTGGTTTGCTGGCAGGTAAGGATTGGGAAAAGTTTACGTACTGGCAGAATAGTGCAAAATGGATTGCTCTTGTTTTGGTTGCGCTTGTCTTTTTTGGTGCGATGGCTCCTCCAGGTCAATTACCGGGTTTTCTTAATTTCCTTGCGAATCCTCATTTTTACAGTGTGATGATTATTATCCTTGTCTTTGGTCTTGTTGTCTGGGCTGTCGTGTTTTCTGACAGCGGAGATGATAAGAAAGGTAACAAGGTAACACAACCAGGTACTCCTCCATAAATGGTCTCTCCTCTTGATGTTGGACTCTTGCAAACGTTTCAGGTAGTTTTTCCTTTTATTTTTGTACTCACGGCGGTTTTTGCGTTCTTGACGCAGGTTCCTCCTTTCAAGGAGAACTACTTGTATGCTGCCTTAATGGCGGTGGCACTTGCCGTGCTTACCATGTTTAGTCCTATTGCCATAAAGACCATTAATGTTATGGCGCCGTGGTTTGTGCTTTTGTTTGTCGCGATTATCTTTGCTCTGCTCGCGTATTATATTGTTGGTCATAATGAGGAATCGTTAAGGCAGGCTATTCATGAGGGGGAGTATTCTTCGACGCTTGGATGGTGGATTTTTGCGTTGATTCTTATTATTGTTATTGGCAGTCTTACGTCTGTTATTTCTCAAGAACAGGGGTTTACTGATTTAACTGCAGATAATGTTTCTTCTGCGTTGCAGGAAGGTCCTGAAGAGCAGGCCGGTTTTTTCCAGGTGATTTTGCATCCTAAAGTCTTGGGTATGGCAGTGATTCTTCTTATCGCATTTTTTGCGATCGGACAATTATCAAAGAAATCAGAAAAATAAAAAAGGATTATTTTTGTTTTTTGACGATGCGTGAGAGTTCTTGTATTCCTTTTGTGAATTCTGGCAGTCCCTTTTGGAACACTTCCTGCATCGCTTTGAGCTCGACTTTGACTTCAGAGAGGTGTTGATCGTAGCGTTGGAATCGTGATTGGTCTTCTTCTCGTCGTTGTTTGAGCATGCTTTTGATATCTTTGACCTCCGCTTCAAGCCCTTGTAGATCTGCATCCACTTGTGAACGCCATTTTGCGAGTTCTGCAACGTCATCTTGCACTTCTTTTACGCGGTCATCAACCATATTCTGTATTTCTGCAAGTGCTTTTGAGGGTTCTATTATTTCTACTCCTTCAGGCATTTTTGATGTTCCATTCGGTGTTGGTTCTGGTAATTCTTTTGTGTCCATGGGTTCAACACCCATTGCTTTGTCTGCTTTTTTCATGGCCTCTTTGATGTCGTCATCTTGATGACCGTGTTTGAGTAATGTTGCGATGATATCATCATCACCAATACCTTTGTTGCGTTGGCTTATGATGTAATCAACAACAGGATCTGCTGGAGCTTTGTCAACCACGTTTTTGACCTCCTTTTTTTCCTCTTTTTTGGGCTCTTTCTTGAAGAGTCCGCGAAATGTATCGAGTACGCCCATTAGGGTGCCTCCGCCAAGTCTCTCATGAGTTGCAGGCGACGTTTAAAGCGCAGTACGGTAAAACGCCATTGTTCTTGTGCGCGTTGCAAGTCCTCTATTTGCGCAAGTAATGGTGCAAGAGCGTTATCTATGAGTTGTTCTACCTCTTTTTCACTTGGCATGGTCGTGATAAGAGAGGGAGTTATTTAAATGTTCTGCGTAGTTTATTTTTTCTTCAGTATGTCTCGTACGATTTCTTCTACTTGATCTGCGGTGACCCATTTGAGTGGTTCCCAGGTATCCATGTATCGTCGCAGTGCTTCGATATCTTCCTTGCTTGCGCGCAAAAGTATCTCGTTACGCAGTGTTTTCATGCGATCGTTGATTTCATCGATATCATCTTGAGCTCGTATCATTTCGCGATCAAGGTCTCCGATGAGTCGTCGTAGTTCCTGGTGATGATCGAGCAGGTTCTTTTGTAATTGTCGCAGTCGTGAATCAAAGGCCTTGTAGCGATCTTCCATAAAAGCGATTCGTGATGAAAGCGCTTTGAGTGTTTGCACCTGTTCAGTGCTTGCCGAATCCGGTATTGTTTTGTTTGCCATGCGCAAAGTTTTATATATAGTCAACTCCCCGTCATGAATGACGAATATGTTTATGTACGGTCTGTCGAGCATATTAAGTTTTTGTAACTGCAAAAGAGTGGTGAGCGCATGGCCAAGTGTGGCAATACGAGAATAGAATATCAAGAAGGCTCCGCAATCATGATTATTGATTGTGATGAGTGTGATTTTTTTCCTTCTATTGAGAATCAGCCTAAGGCGATGGAGCTTGTGCTTCAAAAAATTATTGATCTTGGACACCCTCATAGTATTCGTCTGGAGCAATTAACAGAGTATGAGTATAATCCTGAACAGACAAAAATTCTCTCTCAGATGGCAGATGTTATTGTGACTTTGCAAGAGGAGGTAAAAAAGCTTGATGTGGCCAATCATAAGGAGTGTAAGTCTTTTTTTGGTCCGCGCATGGCTATGCTTGTTGATTTGTTTACTCATGAGATCCTGCTTGATCCTATTGGCGCGTATGTGCAGTTTGTGCGTACGACTAATGAGGATAAGAAAAAATTGAAGGCCGGCGTTCCTGAAATGCCTCGTGCAGATTGTCTTGATAAGTACGCTCGTTTTGTTGAGTATGCAAAAAAACAGTTATCTCAGACCTCCTTGATTACCAAGATTGATCCTGATATTGCACGTTTCCAAATTGGTGATCGCAGTGGGTATACTACTGTTTTTCAAGCTACGATTAAGCCTGATTTTATGCGTTCTAAGATTCAGGCTCAGTACCCGTTAAACGCGCAGATTCTTGATTCGTATCATGTCGTTGATCCTGTTTTTAAGATGACGGTTGCTGAAGTCACGATTTTTGAACTTGTTGATTCTGAGCAGCGCATGTATCATGTGGTTCCTATTGAGGCAAATCTGACGTGGGAGAAGTACAATATTTTGCATGCGGCAAAGGAGCGTTACGAGACTCGTCCTACAGCAGAGATTCAGGATCACACGGGTGCGTATTTGGAGAATCCCCGTGGTTCGTTGTTTAATGTATCTCTTGGTATTATTAATGATGTTGTGCGTTCCAGCGCGACACCTATGGATTTGTCAAAGGAGGAGTTTGAGGAACTCGCAGCGATTTTTGTGCGTAACACTATTGGTTTTGGTGTCATTGAGATTCTTCTCACTGATAAAAAGGTGCAGGACATCGTTGTTAACACGCCTAATGCGCAGACTCCTATTTACATTAAGATGCGTGGTTTTGGAGAGTGTATCACTAATATTACTCCTACTGTTGCCGAAGTGAAAAGTTGGGGTACTCGTTTGAAGTTTCTCTCTGGTCGTCCTCTTGATCGTTCACACCCTATTCTTGATACTGACAAATTGGAGGTGCCTGGCAATTTTCGTTCAAGAACTGCTATTATCACTTCTCCTCTTGTGCCTGAACCTGACCAATATGCTCTTGCTATTCGCCAGCATGCTCCCGATCCTGTGACGTTTGCTCGTTATTCGCAGCCGCTTGTGACGTATAAGGAGATGAGTGCTAAGGTAAAGAGGTGGGGTGCGACGACGTGGGGTTCGATGATGCTTGCTCCGTCAAAACGTCTTGATATTCCTCTTGCTGCGGGATTGTTGAGTTTTCTCATTGATGGTAAGCGCACATTTCTTGTTGCTGGTACGCGTAGTTCTGGCAAGACTACCCTGCTCTCTTCTCTGCTTGTCAATATCAGTCGTAAGGTTCGTATTATTACTATTGAGGATACGTTGGAAATCCCTGTTGGAAAGCTCAAGGAGATCGGTTTTAATATTCAATCCTTAAAGGTTGCTTCTGCGCTTGCGCGTGGTTCTCGTGAGGTGAGTGCTGAGGAAGGTATTCGTTCTACGTTACGTCTTGGTGATTCTTCGCTGATTGTTGGAGAAGTGCGTTCTACTGAGGCGCGTTCGTTGTATGAGGCGATGCGTGTAGGTGCTCTTGCTAATGTTGTTGCTGGTACGATTCATGCCAATGATCCATATGGTGTTTTTGATCGTGTGGTTAATGATCTTGAAGTGCCGACAACGAGTTTCAAAGCTACTGATATTGTGTTAATGGCTCGTCCTTTGCCTGATAAGACAGGACCGCGTATGACGTCTATTACTGAGGTGCGTAAGTTTTGGACGACGGATCCTTTAACGGAGAATGGCTTTGTCGAGCTGGTTGATTTTGATCATGATGCTGATGCGTTGGAACCTACTGAAGCGCTGCTTCGTGGTGATTCTCAAATAATTAAGGAGATTGGTGCTCGTTATGCAGCGTTTGCCGGTCAATGGGATAGGATTTGGGAAAATATTATCCTGCGGTCGCAGGTGATTAAGGAGATCATTGCTAAAGCGATTGAAAGGGAAAATCCTGATATTGTTCGTGCTCCGTTTTATGTTGATGCGCTTGACGCGTTTCGCGATATCAGTTGGGAAGTTCATGATGAAATTAAGGCTCAAAAGGGTGTGGGATATTTTGATCCTTCTCGCATTCTTCGTTTGTTCAAGCATTGGCTTGATCGTGCCGCAAAGGAGCTGGTGAGATGAGTGTCGTCGGGGGCGGAGGAATTAGTCTGCAATGACTGATTATGAAGCGCTGATTGCAAAGCAGAAATTGTTGCTTGCAAAAGAGCTTGCGTTGGACAGGCCTGAACCTGTACAATATGAACCGTCTCCAAGTATTGATTATCTTGAGTATAAGAAGCGTTATGTTCCTCGATCGCTCAGTATTTATGAAAAATTGTGTTTCTGGGCTGTCAAGACCGGCTTAAAGATTGATCCTCCTGAAAAACAGCGTGTGCAGTTGGAAAAGGATATTCAGATTGCTCATGCTACTATTACGCCAACGAGTGCGTATACTGCAGCTATTCTGTGGCCTTCCCTCATCGGTTTGTTGGGTCTTACTTTGAGTTTGCTGTTGTTTGATTCTGCTTTTTATGCGATTTTTTTCCTCGTGGTAGGCGGCGCCGGTTTTATGGTATTCAGTAAGCTTCCTTCGTATCTGGCGACCACCTGGCGTTTGAGGGCTAGTAATCAGATGGTGTTGTGTGTGTTTTATCTGGTTACCTACATGAAGCATACGCCGAACGTGGAAAACGCTCTTCGTTTTGCTGCACAGTACTTGACCGGTCCTCTTGCTGCTGATTTTGCTCGTGTGCTCGAGGATGCGCTAAGCGATAAGTATCCGACGACAAAGGAGGCGTTGGATGAGTACTTGCGTACCTGGCAGGAGTTTAATCCTGAATTTGTTCGTGCTATTCAATTGGTGCAACATGCTGTTGTTGAACCTGATGAGGAACGTCAGCGCGAGGTTCTTGATCGTGCGCTTAAGGAAATTCTTGATGGTACGTATAATAAGATGACGACCTATGCGCGTAATTTGAAGAGTAAGATTACTGCGCTTCACATGCTTGGTATTGTGCTTCCGATTTTGGGATTGGTGATTCTTCCCTTGGTTGTGAGCTTTATGAGTGATGTCAAGTGGTATCATATTGCTACTTTGTATAATGTGGTGTTGCCTTTTATTGTGTATCTTGCAGGTCGTGAAGCGCTCAATCAGCGACCCACGGGGTATGGTGATACTGACATGAGCGAGACAGGTATTGAACTTGATAATAGGGTTTGGCTGCCTTCGTTTAAGCCTGTTGATCCGTTAAAGGAGGCTGAAGAGGGTAAGCCCTCGCTGTCTTTTGTTCGTGTTAAACCCTGGGTGGTGGGTACGATCGTTGGATCTTTTTTGTTTCTTATTGCGTTGATTCCTCTTATTATTCACTGGTTTCAGCCCAGTGTTGATTTTGATGTGCCTTTGTTTTTGGATTTTGTTCTTCTTGGTTATCGTTTTGCTGCAGATTCTACGACGGTCATTGTAGGCCCTTATGGTCTTGGTGCTTCGTTGCTGAGTTTTTTCTTTCCTCTTGCGTTGTCAGTGGGTATTGGGTTGACGTATAAGCTTCGTGTGCGTCGTTTGCTTAAGACGAAAGATCAGCGTGATAAAGCTGAAGAAGAATTTAGTACTGCGCTCTATCAGCTCGGCGGTATTCTTGATAATGATATTCCTTTGGAACGGGCGTTTGGTCAGTCTGCTCAGGCGCTTCCGGGAAGTTCTACGGGCAGGTTTTTTGCGCGTATTAGTAATAATATTGCTAAGGGTATGACTCCTGAACAGGCTATTTTTGATAAGAAGCTTGGCGCGATGATTCAATACCCTTCTAATTTGATTAATAGTTCTATGCGTATTTTGATCGAAGCTGCAGATAAGGGTCCTAAGGTTGCTGCTCAGGCGTTATGGGGTATTTCAACATATGTGACTAAGATTAATGAAGTCAATTTTCAGCTTCAACAATTGCTTTCTGATGTGATTAGTGATATGAAGTCGCAGATTAAGTTCTTGACTCCTGCTATTGCAGGTATTGTTATTGGTATCACTAGCATGATCACGTTTATTTTGAGTCGCTTGAATAATAATTTTGAGAATATTGAAGCGGCAGGCCCTAGTTCGACTGCATTAAATGTTGCTTCATTGTTTGGTGATGGTCTTCCTACGTATTATTTCCAACTGGTTGTTGGTATTTATGTGGTGCAGATTATTTACATTCTCACGATGATGCAAACGGGTATTGAGAATGGTTCTGACCGTGTTGGTTTGGAGGATTCTATTGCTAAAAACATTATGCGAAGTCCTCAGGTGTACTGTATTATCGCTACTGTTGTCTTGCTTATTTTTACGATTATTGCAAGTGTTATTCTTGGTAGGACTGCTCCGATTACGTAGGAATAGTTTTTTTGATTGTTCTAACAGCATGTTATGACACCTCAATAAATTTTTGATGCTTTTTGTATTGTGGGGTTCTTCCACTTTTGAAAGGTAGCAGGACCATTTTTAGAAGTAACGTGTTATGTGCCTACAGTATGTTCTTTTATGTAAACGCTTTAAGAGTTTGAGGTAGAGTTGTCCGATAAGTCAAGTCCTGACTGCCCAGAAGAGAAGTACGGCTAGTGCCGCGAAAAGAATATGGGGCGAGCCGGATTTGAACCAGCGACACCACGGTCTTCAGCCGTGTGCTCTTCCAGACTGAGCCACCGCCCCAGAATAGTATGTTGAAATTGTGTGCTTGAGCGACAGCGAAACCCACGTCGCTGTCGATGATTTGAGAAACATTGTTTCTCAAGTCCAGCAAAGCAGAGCTTTGCGCAGGGCCAAGTCATCAGTTGCCTGCTTTTCCAGACTGCGCCAATGCCTGTTAGCGAATCTAGACCTGCTCGTATTTAAATGGGTTTCGGTTAGAGAAATGTTTAAAAGGCTCCCACTGGAAAAATGGCGCATGGTCAAAAAATCTGTTCCTAGGTTTTCTATTCTTCGAGAGCCTGTGGATGTGCAGACCCTGCGATATTGCGGTTTCATTAATGCCTTTACGTATCGTGTGGAGTTTGAAGATGATCGGCCCAGTGGATATGCTCGTTTGCATCTTGAAGATGCCGGTCTTCGCCTTGATCTGCCCAATCATGAGCCGCTTGTAAAAGCGGGGGTACATGCTGGTGACGTACTGGCTACTATTGCGTTGTTCTATCCCAATGGAGATGAAACGGTGTTCTCTCCTCGAAATTCAGTGGGAGGGTATAACGAAGCGGCGTTATCTAGATTTGCTCGACAAGGTGTCGGCACGAGAGTGTTGCAACAACTGGTGGAGGATTCTTTAGAACATGATGCGCGCGTGTTATACACGTTTACCTGGCAGAGAGCTATGAAAAATTTTTTGCGAAAACATCAGTTTACCGCGTATAATACTAGCATGCCTGCGTTTTACAAATTGTTGTAATGAAATTATTGCAGAGTGCTTAAACGCTTCGCCCTGACAAGAACGTCTTCGAGTACCTTCCACAATTCCTGTATCGGGACTCGTTTCTGTTCTGTGGTGTCTCGTTCGCGTACAGTAACGGTTTCGTCTTCAAGAGTATCAAAATCGATCGTGACACAGACCGGTATGCCGATTTCGTCTGATCTGGCGTAGCGTTTTCCGATACTTCCTCGCGTGTCTAGTACAGGGTTGAGTCCAAGCAATACTTTTTGTACTTCCTTTGCTTTTTCAACGAGTGGTGGTTTGTTTGAGAGCAGTGGAAACACTGCTACTTTTCGCGGTGCCAGAACTGCTGGAAGACTAAGCCACATGCGTTTGTCGTCTTTGTTGTACGCGTGTTCCAGTACTGCATAAAATGTGCGATCCAATCCTATCGAGATCTCCCAGACATGCGGGATGTATTTGTTGTTTGTTTCTTCGTCTAGGACGGTAAGATCTGTTCCGCTTCCTTCCTGATGTCCTTTAAGATCATAATCTGTGCGGTAATTGTTTGCGATGAGTTCTAACCATCCTACGCTTGATTGTACTTCAAAGTCCCATCCTTCCTTTGCATAAAACGCACGCTCGTCTTCATCGAGTTGTCGAAAGCGACAATGTTCAAGAGCAAGACCGTATGATGCCATTAGTTGCTGGGTGAGTGCAAGATAGTGTGCGACAAGCGTTCCTGACACGATCTTCTTCTCGACAAGCTCTCCTGCGGTCATTATTTTCGGTTTGTCTTGATCTGCTAATTGGATATTGAGTTTCGTGTCCCTTACTGCATCAAATTCGCTGACGTCGTTGATCTCTCGCGGATTGAAGAATACTTCTGCTTCCATTTGATAAAATTCTACTTGTCGCAGTAATGTTTGTCGCGGCGAAATTTCGTTACGAAAAGCCTTGCCTACTTGTGCAATTCCTTGTGGTAGTTTGACCCGCATTGTTTTGTAGAGTTTTGCAAAGTCACAAAAGATACCTTGACAGGTTTCTGGCCTAAGGTAACAATTTGTTTTTTTTGCCACGCCGACGTCTGCTTTGACCATAAGGCTTGATCGTTTCACAGGTCCCAATGCGCCTCCGCATTTGCCGCATTTGAGTTTGTTCTCAACGAGTGCGGCTGTCAGTTCCTCATCGGATTGTGCTTCTTTGTATTCTTTTTCTGTATGGTCTGTGAGGAGTTGGTCTGCACGATACGTAGATTCGCATTTCACACATTCAGTGATAGGATCTGCAAAACTTGCGAGATGCCCCGAGCTTTTGAATACGTCTTCTGGCATCGTGATCGCGCTGTCGATTTCCAGCATGTTTGTGCGTTCTAGTAATAATCGTCGCCATTGCTCGATGAGTGCTCGTCGTATCGCGGTGCCGTAGGGTCCGTAGCTGTAAAAACCTGCTGGCGCGTTTGCGTAAATATCGCTTGAGGGATAAAAGAAGCTACGCCGCAGTGCAAGGTTGATCACGTCTTCGTATGTTGCCATATTCCTTTCGAGAAATGCGTGATTTATAATGCTTGTGCTTACTTTTTCTTATAGAGTTGGAGTAGAGTAAGGTGCCAACTACTCCTGCAGTGGAAACATCCCTTGATGCTTATGCATTAGCGGCCATGATCAGAGTGGTACTGGAAAGAGTTATGGTATCTACTCGAACATAAGATAAACTGGCATACCAAATAGTACATGGGGATTTACCATCATGAGAAATTTCCTGCCTTTTGTGATACTGCTTTTTTTAATTCCTTTGGCGCGTTTTCAATTATGGTTGCTGTTATCACATAACAATTATAAATATCCGCCACTTTTCATAGTGTCATGAAAAGGGTGAAAATCGTTGCAACGCTTGGCCCTGCCTGTGAGAGTGCCAAGATGATTCGTCAACTCGCAAAGGCCGGTACTGATTGTTTTCGTATTAATACTGCGTTTGGCGATCTTGAGTATTATGAACAACTTCTAAAAAGGGTGCGCAGGCACAGTCAAGCTCCTGTCATGCTCGATATTAAGGGTACTGATATTCGTCTTGTACCTAGCTCTTCTGTAGAGATTAAGAAGGGAGAAAAGGTTCGTGTGGATTTCTTGCACGGTCCTTTATCGTTTAACAAACAATTTATTGACAGTGTCACAGTTGGTGATAAGATTTTCTTGCAAGATGGCACGATCACTACAAAGGTCGTAAAAAAGCATCATAATGCGGTAACCTTGCGTTTTCTCGATGCCATCACAATTGATAAACCGACTGGTGTTAATGTTCCTAAACCTTTGGATCTTCATCCTTTGCTGAGTAAAAAGGATCGTCAGGTTTTGTCATTTGCCAAAGAGCATGATGTGGCTTTTGTAGCGTTGTCGTTTACTAAATCAAAGGATGATGTGCTTGCTGTTCGTCGGGCATTAAAGGATGATTCTATTGCTATTATCGCTAAGATTGAGAGTGCTCAGGGAGTCGCTAATGTTGATGAAATCCTGAAAGTTGCTGATGGCATTATGGTCGCTCGTGGTGATTTGGGTATTGAAATGGATAAGGAGAAGGTACCTATTTTGCAAAAAAGCCTTATTGTACGTGCGAATCAGGCTGGTAAGATCGTTATTACTGCTACTGAGATGTTGCAATCCATGGTCGAGGATAAGCGACCTACGCGTGCAGAGACTAGTGATGTAGCTAATGCTATTCTTGACGGTACTGATGCAGTGATGCTTTCTGCTGAAACTGCTGTTGGCAGGTATCCTGTGCTTGCAGTCAAAGAGATGGTTGCTATTGCTAAGGAGACCGAACCTTTTGTTCAGGGAAAAGTTCGTCGTTCCTCTGAAGCAATTAGTGAGGTAATTACTGATGCGCTTAATCATTTTTGTTCTGTGATGGATCTTGATCATATTGTGACGATTACTCGTTCTGGTTTTACTGCTCGTATGATTGCGCGTTTTAGAAATAATGAACCTATTGTCGCAGTAACTAGAGAGGAAAAAGTGCGTCGCCAGTTAGAACTAGTGTATGGCGTTACGCCTCTTCACTTTCCAAAACTTCCTCAACACGGTCAAATAGTGGCTTGTGCTCGTTTTTGTGTGAAAAAGAATGTGCTACAAAAGGACGAGACGGTCGTCTTTAGTGCTGGAACGGTAACTAAAAAACGGGGAACAAATACTATTACTGTTGTGCGTCTTGTCGATCTTCTTTAATGCGCTAGCCACGCTATTTCTTCTGCATCAAGATCAAGTGAGGGTATCATGCCGTGTCGAACCTGGTGTTGTAGGTACGGAACTATGTGTGTGAGTGCTTTGTGTGTGCTGCAATGGAGTTGTTCTGCTATTTTTTCTGCTATTGTTTGTCGTTTGTTGTATTTCATTTTTGCTTGCCAGATTTTAAGAAATCGTCGTGTTTCTTTGTAGTCTATTCGTTTTGTATTTTTCTCGTCTTTGGCTACAGCGATTCCCGCAGTGAGTAATGGTCTCATTGTTGCAAGGTAGCGCCAGTGTTGTCGTCGCATGATGCGTCGTTTAAATACATCTGCTCTGCAAAGAGCGTGATATGCGCGTGCAAGATCTGCTGATCTGGTATATTCTAGTGGGAGGTTTTCATCAATCCATGGCATGAGCTGATCTAGTGGTTCTTGTACGTTGTCAAATGCTTCAAGGGCAATGAGAGGATCTTGTGTTTTAAACACTTTGAGAAGAGCCATAGTGATTTGCTCAGTGTGATCTCTGTCCCCTAGTGAGTGCACTCGTTCAGGATCTATTTGTTTGTTTATTGTAACGCTTTGCAGATCATTGATGGCTGCTCGTAGATCTCCTCCGCTTCGTCGTGCGATCATGCGCAGTACTTTTTCATCTGCGGTTATCTGTTCTTTTTTGCAGATCTGTTCAAGAACACGTTGCACGCTTGTCGTGTCGAGCATGCTAAACTCTATGAGTACTGCTTTTTTTCGCAGTGCTTTGAGTTTTTTGCTAAATGGCTCGTTTGCAGTAAGAATGATTGGATAAGGGCTGCGATCAACGAGTTTCGCTATTTCTTGTGCACCTCCTCTGTCTTTTGTTCCTGATAATCCGTCGACTTCATCAACGAGGACTATTTTTCCTGAGCTGAAGAGGGACTGTTGGAACATAGCAGCTCCAAGGCGTGAACTGATTGCATCTTTTGTGCGAAAATCTGATGCGTTTGTTTCAATGACTTCTAGATTTCGTTCTTTTGCTATTGCATAGACGGTGCTGCTTTTGCACGATCCTGGCGGTCCCCAGAGCAGGATGGCTTTCTTTTTTTGTTTCGCAAAGGTTTCTACAAATTGTACGACTTTTTCTGTTTCTGTTTGCAAACATTCTGCGGCTTTTGTTGGCGCGTATGTAATGATCCAGGGCATGGGTGTTCTTGGATTTCTATGCTTTTAAGCTTTTAGCTTTCATGGAATGTGGATTACTCGCGTCGCAGATAGTCTCCTATGTCAAATAATCTTGTTATGCGCACGATTGCTTTGTTTTTGACTGTTATACGCGCATACCCTAGCGTTTCTTTTTTCGTGTTGAGTATAAGAACATAATCGCCATCGTCAGGAGTGTATTGTTCGATAACGCTTCGTCGTCGTATGTCTTTGCCGCACACAAAGAGCCATGCTGCTTTGTCTGTCACGATGAGTTTTTTTGTGGTTTTTTTTGCCAGAAATTGTAGTAAGTACGAACTGGGATAGAATAATCCTTTGCGTTGTTGTCCTAGGTATTGTCCTTGCGAGACTGGCGTTTTTGAAATGTCGCGTGTTAGTGTCGTGAGCGCGTCGTTTTTTTTGTAGTATTCATTGCCGATCTTGATGTGTGCGAGTTCTCCGTTCCAAAATTGTGAAATGAATGCTTTCATTTTTTCACCAGTTTTGCTATGAAAAATCCTTGTGTTGTTGTCTGATGGGGCCAGAATCGTCGGCAGTGGCGAATGTCAGGGTGTAGTGTGCGTTCAAATGGTTGTTGCAGTCCTTGCGTTCCTAGTTGGAGTCCTGTGCTTTTACATGTTACTGGCAAATGTCGTAGTGCGTAATCGATGACTAGTTCGTTTTCTTCTGGTTCAAGACTGCAGGTGGAGTAGACGAGCGTTCCGCCGGGGCGCAGTGATTTTATAGCGCTTTTTATGATGGCTTTTTGCACTGTTGCCATGCGGACAAAATCTTCTGGTGTGCGTTTGCTAAACCAGTGTTTGTCGGTGACGTAATTCCCTGAGCATGGCGCATCAACTAGTATTTTATCAAAACAGACTCCTAGTTCGTGGTTTTTTCGTGCGTCCATGTGGTACACGGTCGTGTTTGCTATTTGACATCGTTCAAGGTTATTTTTTAATCGTGAGAGTCGTTCTCTTTTCTTTTCAAGCGCGATGATTTGGCCGTTGTTATTCATGTATTGTGCGAGTTGTGTTGTTTTTCCTCCCGGACTTGCACAACAGTCTAGGACGAGGTCGTTTTCATTGACCTGTAAGATGAGAACTGGTAATTGTGCGATAGCACTTTGTATGTAATAATATCCTAGAAGGTATTCAATGGTTGATCCGATGCTAAATGAGCTTGTGAGCACTTCATACCCGTGATCCAGATAGGGCACTTTTCGCACGGCGATGTCTTCATTGTCGAAGCGTTTGAGGAGTTGTTCTGGAGTAATGAGTGTGGTATTGATCCGAAAACATGGCTTTTCAGTAATTGCTACTACTTTCCCTCCCCATTTGAGGTATCGTTCTACGAAGAGATCCTTTTCCATCGCGTTCCTTGTGCAGTGTCTTCGATCTCGTATCCTTGTTGTCGCAGTTGTTCGCGCAGCGTGTCTGCTAGTGCCCAGTCTTTTAGTGTTCGTGCGCGTTCTCGTTGTGCGATGAGTTTTGCGATTTCTGGCGGCAGTTCTTCTTGTTCCATGCAAAGAACAGCAAAAACGGAGTTGAAGTCATTCATGACGTGGAGTGCTTCTTTTGCATCGTGTTCGCTGATCTTGTCTATGTGCGCATACACTGTTTTGATCATATCAAAAATGGCATCTAATGCTACCGGGGTGTTGAGATCATTTGCTAAGGCGTCAAGGAACATTTGTCGTTGTGCTTTTATTTCGTCGAGCAGTACCGCGTTCCCTGTGGCAGTAATCTCGTGCATTCGTACAACAAAATCCTGGAGGCGTTCGATACTGTGTTGTGCTGCTTCCAATGAGTTCCAGGTAAAATTTGTTTGTTGCCGGTAGTGTCCTGAGAGTACTAGGTAACGAAATGCTGCCGGACGATAGCCTTTGCCTGTGATGTCGCGCAGTGTGTAAAAGTTTCCTGCGCTCTTTGACATTCTTTTGTTGTCAACAAGTAAGTGTTCGTTGTGTATCCAGTACTTGACGAATTGTTTGCCTGTTACTGCTTCTGTTTGTGCGATTTCATTGTCGTGATGAGGAAAGCGAAGGTCTATTCCGCCGGTATGAATATCTATCTGTTCGCCGAGGAGCTCTGTTGACATGACGCTGCATTCAATGTGCCATCCTGGTCGACCTTTGATTATTTTCTTTTCTTTATTGATAGTAAAGCATGGTTCCCAATAATTTGGGCCGTCGTTTGATTCCCATGCTTTCCATAAGGCGAAGTCTTGAACGTTCTCTTTTGAATACTCGTCTGCTTTTATTCGTCCTGAACCTCCTTCTTTTAGCGCATCAAGATCTATATTTCCCAATATTCCATAATCTGAAAATTGTCGTACTTTGAAGTAGATGCTGTTATCTTGTCCTTGATATGCATATTGTTTATCGAGGAGTTGTTGTATGAACACTATCATATGATCGACGTACGCTGTTGCGCTTGGGAACTCGTCTGCTTTGTCGATGTGTAAAGCGTCCAGGTCTTCAAAGAATGCCTTGGTGTATTTCTCTGTGAGTTCTTCTCGTGTGATATGTTGTGCTTGACTGTCTCGTATCGTTTTATCGTCTATATCTGTGATATTCATTACATGACGTACCTGGTAGCCTTGTAATCGAAGGTTGCGTTTGAGTACATCTGCAACGCAAAAGGCCATGAGATTGCCAAGATGGGCATAATTGTATACTGTCGGCCCACAACTGTACATACGCACTTGTCCTTTTTGTAGTGGTGTAAAATGTTCTTTTTGTTTTGTAAGGCTATTATAGAGTTGTATCATTGCGAATGATGATCAGGTAATGATCCTTCTGGTATGGTTCTAGGCGGTGATGTTCAACGATTTCCATCCTTTGTTGCAGTGTGTTGAGCACCTTCTTAAAGATTATGTCTGGTGGTGTTACTGCGTTGATGCTTCTTGTTTTTAGTGCTAGTGCTCCTATTCCTCCTCGTCGTAGATACTTCAGATGTTTGTTGAAGATATCTACCTGATCTCGTTGTGAGATATCGCAGAATAGATAATCTGCTTCGCAGAGTCTGTGCTCGTACTGTTCTGGTTGTCGGGCATCTGCTAATAGTGGCGCGATGGTTGGCAGTTCTTGTGCGATAAAGAGCAGTTCTTGCATCATTACTGGTGAGAATTCCACTGCTAAGAGTAATGGTGTTTGCTGTGCGAGAAAAGAGACAGTGTATCCTGCGCTTGCACCCAGGTAGAGTACAATATCGTGTTCTTGTGGAGGATGTTGCAGTCCTGTTTTGAGTCCTGCTGCGAGTTTTGATCGTTTGGGATCCATAACAAGATAGGATGTTCCTTTGTGTCGTTCTTGTCGTGAGGAGAATGGATTAACAGGGTATCGTTGTTCTACAAGTACCTTGCCTTTTTTGACAATCATAATTGTTCTTCAACCTCTTTTTTGAGTTGTTCCCCTATGTATTCTCCTGAAAAATAATCCACTTTAGCAGCTATTGCGATTTTGTCTGCAAGCAGTTTTGCTACTCGCCCTTTGTCTTTGGTTTTTTTGACGAGTGGATGTGTAAAGAGAATGCCGTGTTTTGGACTTTTGCTTCCTTCTCGTAGATGGCGAAAGACTGCCTTACTCGCTCCTAAAACTTGAATGCTTGATGAGGGTAGAAACGCCAGTTTTTTTCTTGATCCTGAGAGTTGTACGAGTCGTGCTGCTAGTTCCGGCCCAATAAGTGCAGTCGTGTTTGGCAGGTATCTCGACGTGTTGTGCTCCAGGTATGTTTTGACTCTGTTCTTTTCTTCTTTAAGCTGCAAAAGGGGAGGTATCATGCCCAGAATGTAGTGTTTGCTTGTGCTAGCAATAGTGCCTCCCAATGCGCTGGATTTGCCAAGTGCCGATCCTTTGTTGCGCACTGCTGTTACAAGCGAGTCCATATCGCGATGCGCGTGTGCTGTTTCTGGATCAAGATAGCGCAGAGCTTCTCTCATTTTTGTTCCTTGTTGTTCAAAAGAGTCCTGTAGTGTGTCAAGATACGCTATGGCATTGATGAGTAGTTCGTCGACATACTCGTGTGTTTTGAGGTCTTGTATGGTGAGTTGCGTGTTTTCTTTGACGAGCTTTTTATGGTACTGTTGTGCTTTTGCTTTGTGCAATACCTTGGCAGTCGTCTGTTCGTGAAGAACGATATGCTTCATAAGAGAGCCTATTTTGGTGCGTTTTATAACCTTATCGATTGTATATATCGATAGCTCGTATGGGCTAAGAATCCGAGAAGAACTGCTCCTGCTAAGAGTACCAGGAATTCTTGTGCTACAATACTGAAAGAGTGTCCGTAGACAAAGGTCGTGCGTAGCATGACTTCTGCAAGGTTTAGCGGGTTAAACCAGAGTAGTTGTCTCAGAATGGACGGTGCGCTTGCTAGCGGTATGACGATGTTTGAACTGAAGAGCAGGACAGCAGTTGTTGCTACTCCGGCAAGTATTGCTGTTGTTTCTGTGGCAAAGACATGTCCTATGATCATTCCTAAAAACACAAAGACTATAGTGACAAGTCCTAAGACAAGGAGTGTTGGCGGTAAAACACCAAAGAAATTGCCAAAAAAGAACATGCTCACGCCGAGAACAACTGCTAATTCAATGCTGATGATAAGAACGCTGGTGATAAAGGTTGCAAGAAAGTTTGCTTGCGTTCTGTCTACGAGTGTGTTGCGCAAGTGTGCAGGGCTTAATCGTTCAAGATGTATGATTGTCGGAGTTATGAGCAATCCACTGAATACTACTACGAGAATGAGGAGTAAGGGAAAGATATAGCTGAGATATGATTGTTCTGATCCTACAGGATTGATGACGGTTTGCACTGGATTGGTGAGTGTTTGTGCGTTTGTTGTGCCTACAGCGTCGAGACGACCTGAGAGTGTATTGAGTGATTCTTGAAGTTTTAGCGCTAGGAGGAGTGAACCGTCGACTTGTTCAGTAACGGTGCTCAGGTCTGCAGCGAGTGTTGCTTTGAGTGATCCTGCGTGTTGTAGTCGTTGTGCGTTATCGTGCAGCGTGTTGACAAGTGTTTGTGTATGATTGAGTGCTTGTTCTGTTTCCATTATTGTTTCATTGCTTGTGGCAAGAAGATCGTCATAAGAATTTTCAAGAGTGTGGATAAGTGATGAAAGTGATGCTCGCGTACTATTGTCTGTGGTGCTGTCGCGTACTGCTCTCAGTGTTGTTAGCGCGTCTATGATGGCTTCAAGCGTATTATTGGTAAGATTTTGTACGTCAGTACGAAGGTCTTCATCAATACTGGTATTGATTGTTGGCGCACTGAAGTCAAGATCTGAGAATCGTGAGCTGACTTGGCGGCTCTTTTCAAGGACGGTCTCTGCGTTTGTGGCGAGTCCTACGACGAGTGGTTTTCCTTTGCTGACTTCGTCTTTGCTTACCGCTATTGCTCCTATCACGTCATCAGCGAGTTCCTGACGTAGTTTGCTTGCTTGCGCATCTACTTGTTCTGAGAAAGTGTTGACAATTGCATAAACTAAGTTGACTTTGCTGTAATCGACGTGAAAAGAGATTTGGTTGTTGTCTTTTTCGCTAAATGCAAAATGTTGTGGAAATTCTACGCACGCATCTACTTCTCCTGACAGGACTCCTCGCGTACAACTGTCCTGTGCTTCAAAGGTGACTAGATCAAGATTATTGCTTGCAAGAGTGTCTAAGAAGAGTTGTGCATCCTCAGTATACTCTTGTGCAACGACTCCAAGGGTTATGGCAAAGGGTTCTGCATGATCAAAGGCAAGTCCTGCTAAAACGATGAGAACGAGCGGACCTAAGAGGATGATGAGTGCGCTTGTTTTTGACCGTGCGAGTAATCGTAGATTTTTGCTTACAATGGCAAGTGTTGCTTTGATAAATTTCATTGTGTTAAGAGCGAAAAAATGTTTTGTAGTGATGGTTGTTCTATGCTGAGGGTCTGTATGCTTTCTCCGAGTTGCAGTGCGTGCTGGAGTAATTGTATTGCCTCTTTTTGTGTGCGTATGCCTATGAGTACTTGTTTGTCATCTAGCCAGTAATGTTGTTGTGAGCTGACAAGTGCGCCGTATTGTTGTGATTCAAAGCCTACGCGTAAGACGTATCTCATGCCGAGTCTCATGCGAAAATCGTCTGGCGCTCCTATTGCTGCAATATGAGTGTCGTGGAGTACTGCAACGCGTGTGCAGTGTGGTTCTGCTTCATCGAGCAGATGTGTGGCTACGATGATGCTTTTTCCTTGGTCTCGCAGATGACCGAGGAATCGCCAGATGTATTGTCGCGATACGGGATCGAGGTCTGCTGTCGGTTCATCAAGAAAGAGGAGTTCTGGATCTCCAAGTAGTGCAAGGACAAGGTCGAGTTTCTTTTTCATTCCTCCAGACAGTTCTTTTGCCGGCGTATGGAGTGTGTCCCATAATCCTAATCGTTCAAGCAGTGTGCGTAGCCGCACTTTTTCTAATCCTGCTACGCGGGCAAAGTATTTGCAGTTTTCTGCAACACTTAAGTCCGGGTAAAACGAAGGGTATTGTGTGGAAAATCCTTGTCGAGTGGTTTTTGTTGTGATTGTTCCTTTTGAGTGTTGTATACCGGCGAGTATATTGAGTAATGTGGTTTTTCCTACTCCTGACCGTCCGAGAATACCAAATATTTCTCCTGGATAGACGGCAAATGAGATGTTAGAGAGTAGGGGTTTTGAGGTAAAGGAAAACGTGACGTGTTCTGCTTCGAGGATGGGTTGTGTTTGTCCGTTCGAGCCCAGGTATTCGTTAATGAGTGGCTCTGGCCATCCTGCTTCTCGTAATTCTTCGACCGGTACGGGCATATGCATAATAGTATAGTGCATATTTAAATAAAAGCGTAATCATCGAAGAGTCATGAATTGAGCAGGTTTGTAGTGTTCTCGAAACTTTTTTATACCGTACAGACAGCAATGTGATCATGCCACGTTGTGAAATGTGCGGATCTGATAACGCGCATCTTGACTGTCTTGTCGAAGGTGTAAAACTTCGGGTTTGTAAGTCCTGTTCTTCGTTTGGTAAAGTTCTTGCTGCTCCAAAACCTATTAAGAAAAAACAGCCCAGGCTTCAAGAGGATGTTCCTGAATTGCGTGTGGTCTTCGATGCTGCAGCGCGTATTCGTACGATTCGTGAACAGCTTGGCTTGACACAAAAGGAGTTTGCTGCACAGATTTCTGAACGTGAGAGTATTGTGCATAAGTTGGAGTCTAAGGGTTTTTGTCCTTCTTTGTCTTTGGCTAAAAAATTGGAGAAAAAATTCAAGGTGCGTTTGACTGAGCCTGATGAGAAGATCACGCCAGATGCATCAAAGAAATCTTCTGGCAGTTTTACACTTGGCGATTATATTAAGGTGCGCTAACGCGTCTGTACACGATATTCGTACAACCATTTATTGTTTCTGTGTATGCTGGTTCAAATTCTTCAATAATAATCGACGAGACATTGCCTGCAAAAAAGCAACTGGAGTAAAAAAAGCACGTGACGGTGTCAAAGTCGTCAAGCCATTGGTTTGAGTGTTCAGAATAGTAGGGTCTGACATCATCGTAATAAACGACTGCTAGTGGATTGCTCGACGCGACGCGCAAAGAATAAGGGCACTGTTCTTGAACATGCGTTCCTGAAAAGAATTCTTCAGGCCATGGACTTTGCACAATGAGGACGAGGAATCCAACGATACTTACACTGATAACGCAATACGTGACAATAAGTGACCATCGAATAGTTGCTTGACGTACTTTCTGTAATCCCATAGCAAGAAGTATTGCTAGGAAAGGTAAGAGAGGAATCAAATAGCGTTCTGTTTTCATGGATATGAGTTGAAAAGCTAGAAATCCTAAGAGCAGTGGGATGATCAGGTACCATTTCATTTGACGGTTGCGTATTGCTCTTGAGAAACCGATGAAGAAAAATGGCAGCAAAATATTCATACTGATTAAGAGAGTGAAGAGATAAATAAAGGGTGATTGGGAAACCAATAGTGTTGGGGCAATCCATCCTGTTGAGGAGAGTAATTGCACTACTGGTCGCCATGCATTGCCATACATCGAGTAATTGAACGCAAGCGTGCCTAGTGCTCCAATGACAAGCGGAATAGTGTATAACACGACCGGTTTCCATTCTTTTCGCAGTAGTTTTTGTAACAAAAACAATTCAAAGGCTAGTACAAATATT
>WJJS01000032.1 GCA_014729505.1 Candidatus Woesearchaeota archaeon | reverse complement strand
AGTTCCACCATAAAGCCGATTTGTGGCTACAGGATACGGCTAACATCCCAACCTAGCTTGCCCATTACTCACTGGAACTCGACCGTTTTTAAAGGTTGTGGCACAACAGAGAAGGCTATACGACAATAATTACGCCAACACGCCGACAACCTGTAATAACCACACGACAGCAAAACCAACAAAGCATCCGCCAGACAAAAAAGGCATGGCCGGATAAAACTTGTTCTGCTCAGCAAAATAGAGTAACATGAAGAGAGCTATCGTTGTAAATGGTATCACCAGTAAGGCGCTGATGAGTCCCATCGCTTTAAGCACCGTAGCGGTAAAGAACAAAGGAATCGCAATATCGCCACCGCCGAGAATCGCCGTACTCATCTTTTCTTTGCGCGCTGTTGTGTGAAGCCGCGGCGCTTTCTTACCTGCACGAATATGAATGTGCTTCTTTGTGCTTTTTTTCCTGGTTTTTCGCATCACTTTAGGCCGAACATACGGAATAGATAATCCTGCAAACGCTCCAGAACTAATCTGGTGCTTAGCCATCGTGACCATCACACCACCTTTCCACACCGCCCACATATCCCACAACGAAATGAGAAGAAGCAAACCAGAAACAGCCCAGAGATTAAAGATTGGTACAAAAATCGCGGAAAGACCACCATAAATAAACAGTTCTGCAATATTACCAAAAGTAATTGAAAGCATTGATCGAGGACCAATAAGCTTCATAGCAGCGAGAAACAGCGCAAGAACACCGGCAAAAAGCACCGGCACAAATGGCGCAAAAGCAAAGTACAACGACAAGGAAATCGCCATAAAAAACCACGGCTTCCACAACCATTTGGCAAACTTAATCATCAACAATAATATAACGGTACCCACTAGAATTGCAAGAAACACGTACAGAAACGACACATTCTCTTCAACATCGGGGCGCTCAAAGACAACACCACCCACTGTTGGCAAATCCTTGAACACCGTTTCACCCATCTCAACACTTTTTTGCACATCAACGTATTGATTGACTATAAGAACACCAAAAATCTGGGCAACAACAAAAAAACCAACAAGCATAAGCGTAATTGACAGAGAATGTTTCATGCATTCCAGGGATCGCACTAGCCATATAAATGTAGCGGAAATTATTTATAGACAATATACTTTAGTCATCGCATGTCACACACGTACATACCACTGACAACATCACTTTTTGTTGCAAGCATTATCGGATTTTTTATCTCGGTAGTCTATGTTATTCAATTCTCAGAAACATGGGCAGTAACCTTTGCAATAGTGTTTTTAATCCTGTTCTTTGCCAGCATGCTCAGCATGGCACATGCAAAGCCAGCACGTCTTGACACAAAACGAAAGAAACATCGATAAGTGGAGAATCACTTATGAACTGCTTATGCATTAAGAAATATGCAGAACGCGTAATCAGTCAAAACCCTTCTTCTTCTCATGAAGCAATCCGGGAGCAGAACCACCATGCCAACTCATGCGAGGACGCATCTGCACAGGAAACATACGCTCATTTTCATCATCAACAACAAGAGCTGCACCAGGTCTTGACGGCAAATTCTTCAATTCCATATCAAGACCCTTACGCAAATAACTCTGCATAAGCGCACCAAGCGCTTCCACATCAATCTTTGCCGTTAAACGATGAGCAAGCAAAATATCACTTTGCGTCATCGCATCAGTATGAATCTTACCAGGCTGTTGCGTGGCCAGCACCATCGCAATACCGGGTTGACGACCCTCACGAAGCAACGTAATCAATGCGTCAGAAGCACCAGTCTTACCTTCCAATGGCAAGAATTCATGCGCTTCATCAAGAAACATCCACACGATAGGCATCTTTGAAGACTGAGTTTTTACACCTTCTTCGAGCAAATAATGCATCGTCGACTCAATAGTCTGATACTCTTCATCAGCACGCACAGACATACGCTGCTTGAACAAATTCAAGGACACAAAACCAACCGTAAGCGCTTTAATCTTCCAACCATTAGCAACCTGCGCGTACGCAGATAAATCAATCACTGTTACCTGACCACCTTTTGCCAACTCACGAATAGGCGTAGCCTCCTCGCTAAACAAACCCCAACGATCAGCAGATTCAAAACGCGTAATAGCCTGACGCTTAATATCAATATTTTCGTCCTGCTCCTTAATGTACTCAAGAATATCATCAATACCGTACGGGTCATCACCATATGCATCCTTTAACTTCAAAATGACACGCTCAACAAAAGCAGCAACAGAAGAACCAGGAGACAAGTCAAGAGCAAGAATCCAATCCTCAGGAAGGAGTTCAGAAGCACGCAAAGAAAAAGGAGCATCTGTTCTCGTCTTTGCTTTTTTACGATACTCCTTATACAATCCAACAGGCGTATACACTTTTACCTGTTCAAAACCTTTGCCTTCAAGACCCCATTCCTTGAGCAAACGTTCTTCATCAGGCTTGTGATTAGGATACTTCATCGTCCAATAAATACCCATCGTATCAAAAATAATCACAGAAATATTCTCAGAGACTTCAGAATCAGCAATACCTTCAGCAATGGAACCCATCGTATACGATTTTCCAGAACCTCTCTTGCCACAGACAAAACACACATGCGCTTTATCAAGATCAAGATAGACAGGCTGTGACGCGGTCGATCGTTCTAACATCTGCACATACTGTTTTGCGAGAAGAACAGTGGCTCGCGTATCATACTTGAGTAACTTACTTTTCGACCTGCCTAAAACAATCTTGTACTGATATCCCTCTTTTGCCATAGCAAAGACTCAACAAGCAGAGATATATAATATTTGCGAGAAAAGAGAAAAAAAAACTACAGCTGAGCTGCAGTAATAATGTTAAGATTTGCATCATTGACTTGAGAATTCATCGCAATAATATGCTTTACCTGAGATTTCTCAGCGACATCAACAATGCGCTTGTCAGCAGTACCATCAAAGACCACACAATAAATGCCTCCTTTAAGACTCTGCAATGTGTTAGCAAGTTCACTAAAAGGCACCTTACCCATGACTTTCATCTTGTCATCAATAAGACAAGCCCCCCTCGTACCAATAAGACCT
>WJJS01000031.1 GCA_014729505.1 Candidatus Woesearchaeota archaeon | reverse complement strand
GCTCGCGCTCCGTGTTCGTGACAAACCCCGTCGTGTGTGCGTTGCGTGTCGTGGATCATGCTTGTCCAACGTAGCACGTCCATGTCGACATGCTTGCCGTTTTTATGAACTTTTTTTCCTAATAATTCTGCAAGAATGAGTACTCGTGCTTCATGCGTGATGCCGTGCAGTCCTCGAGGATTGTGCAAGAACCATTCTTCTAGTGGTTCAAAATCGCGGAATGTTTGTAAAGAAATCATAAAGAAAAAATGCACCTAGCGGTGCCATTCTTGTGCGAACTCTTCGCCGTTCATCGTCATGACCATGTAACCGTCGTCACCTTCTTCGTTGAAGTAATAATCAACGACTGCGTTGCCATCTGGTCCTTCGACGGTGTACTCGACGTGGCAGAGTCCTGCATATTTGCCGCTTGTCTGGATTCCTTGCATGATCCATTGCGCGTCCACGTTGCCGTCTGGACTGCTTCCTGACCATGACCATTCTTTGCCTGGATCGCACCAGTCAGAGTTTGCGACAACTCCTCCTGTTGGCCCGCTGCATCCATACAATGCAACAGCAAGTACTAGTAGTGCAAGTATTTTTTTCATGTTTGTACCCCCTTATTGTTTGTGAAACCTACGACATTATAAAGTCTGCGGTAGCATTAAGTAGAGCAACCATTCTTCATCGTTATGACATACAACTGTCCTTTCTTAAAGGAGAAGGTCGAAGAGGTCTTAACGAAATTCTATGAGGGCGATAAGGACTTGTTTTTTTGTGCTAAAGAATTGGGTATTCCTTTTTCGCATTTAAGGAATGTCTGAGGGCTTTGGGTTTGCTTAAGCCTGAGATTGATGAAGCGCCCGCTAGTAAGCGTGAAAGCTCAAATTGTTTAGAGCAAAAAAAAGGCGACGAGAAGTATGGCTGTTATGATGTATTCTGTTGTTGAGAGGTAGACTATTGGGCCCTTAAAGTTATAGGTTAGAGGATAGAATGGATAAAAATCCGAATTGTCGATCATGTCAACAAAGAGATGGCTTGCCCACGTGATAATGATGATAATGCCCCAGTTGAAATGTAAAAGGACGAGTAAGGAGCCAATGAGTGTTAGAGTGATAAATGAATGTAAAAGGTTTCGTTGGTATCCTTGATGATCGTGTGCGCTGATTACTGCCTGCCAGATTAGTGTTGGCTTGAGCATAATTCCATGTCGCAGGTAGGGAATGAGATGGTCGATGTCGACGAGTAGTGAGGTTAGTACTGCTACGGTGTAATTGTGTGTGAGTTTGCCAATAAGCAGTCCGATGATCAGATGTCCTGTGATAAACATGTTGTTGAGGTTTTTTATCGGTTCATAAAGATTGTGCAAGAAAAAGATCTTACTGAGACAAGTCTGGATGTTGATTGATAAGAGTGGCGAGTTCTTCCAGATTTTTATAGTATGCAAGGCCTGTTATTTGTTCTTCAAACGTCGCAGGTAATCGTTGGTCGATGCATCGTTCGTCAATAAAGCAGTGAATGTTGCGCAGTGACGGATCTTTGTAACCTCCATACTTTTGATGGTATTTGATAAACGATAATTCGATGAGCACGCCTGGGGAGAATCCTACGCAGACAACCACTGGTGCTTGTTTTGTTAATTCTGCGTTGAGTGTATACCAGTCGCCCTCTATGGGTCATACGTCGTACTTGTCAAAGTTTCCTTTGATATGATCGATACCGTAATACGTGTCTTTATCGGGATAGTACGCAATGGGTTTTGTTCCTTTTATTTGTCCAAATGCTTCAGCAATATCTGTGTACACGCCGTCATCCGGTGTGACGATTATGTTGTCGAATTTCTCTGCAAGAAACGTGGCATATTGCTTGACAAAGGAGGTGTATGCGGTCTCTGGGATGTTGCCGTGTCGCCATAATGCGCTGCGGTCTGACACTCCAATAAGGACACAATCCATAACTGTTTTGGTTATTCATGATTTGTTAAATGTTTCGGCAGTAAGTACTGCGCGCAATGTCCTTTGTATGTATCTTCTCGTTGTAGACGCCACTGTGTTCCTGCCACTTTTGTGACAAAGGATCGTTTGCCGTACATGACGACGGGAAGTTGTCTGAGGAACTTCGCGTTTTCTTTGTGTACTTCAAGGTCTTTTTTGTGATCGATACGCCAGAGTACGAGATCTGTTGTTGGTTGCTGTTGTAGAAAAGGAGTTCCTAGTGACGTTGGAGTAAGCGGTGTTGATCGCTTTACATTATTTCCTGCGACGAGCAGTGAGAGGAGATCGCGTGAACAATGAGTGAGTTGTTGTGGTTGCATTGCATTTATTGCGATGAGACTTCCTGTTCCTTGTCCTGGTTCAAGTGCGAAAACGTGCTGTGCAGGAGGCACGTTTTTGAGCAGTTTTATCAATGCTTGACTGCCAAAACTGAGGGTGTCAAATTCGTGTAATCCGTATGCGGTCTCAAGGAGAGTTTTTGTTGTTAATGGTACTGCGAGTGTTCCGCGAGTGTACGGATTCTTCGGCGGCGTGATGGGTTGTGTGAATTGTATATGGTATATGCTGTGTCCTTTTTTGTGTTCTTCGTATGTTACGCGAATGTGTTCGTGGTCGAGGACTTTTTCCATTAGTGCGATGAGTTCGCGAACTATCACAACGGCAATCGTCCCGTGTTCTGTCAATCGTTGTGAGGCACCATACACGAATGCTTGTAGTCCTGGAAGTGATGCTTTTGCAGGGAAGTTAGTAATGATAAGTGAGTAGTTTCCCTGTGTGGCGTCGTACCCAAGACTTGGCGTGGTAAGCACGTCAAGGTTGTTGAGTGTTGCATTGTGTGCTGCAAAAAGTACTGCTAAGTGATCGCGATCCACCAACTCTACTTTTCGTAAAGGATCTTGTTTTTTCAAGAATAATCCTATAGGTCCATAACCGCAGCCTAGATCAAGACAACGAGTATATTCTATAGCGTCATTTTTGCGCAGACTATTCAGTAGTGCTTTGGTACCTTTGTCGACAGTAAAACTGCTAAATAATGCTTGTGAAACGTCAAGGTCGAGTGTGACTTTGCTGAAATTGAAAGTCAGTCGTTTTTTTATTAGCGGTGCTGGTATGTCCATGTAAGAGTACTGATGCATAGTATTTATAAAGTGTTTTCCTCTTTTCTGTGCGTATGGAATTGCTATTGGCTTGGGGAACCCTCTTTGCACATGTTGTGCTTGCGCTCTTTCTCATTGTCTGGTTTATCGCGCCCAAGAAATTCTCTGGTTCAATACTTGCTCGTTCGTTCAAAGAGAACGCACTTAACTTGGCATTTTTTATTGCTCTTGGTGGCACTCTTGGCAGTTTGTTTTTCTCAACTATATTGCACTATGAGCCGTGTTGGTTATGTTGGTGGCAGCGCATTTTCTTGTTTCCTCTTGTTTTTGTTCTTGGTATTGGAATGCTTAAAGAAATTAAATCCACGTCGCTATTCGGATTACCTCTTGCTATTGTGGGTGCGATTATTGCAGCGTATCATACGGTGCTTCAAAACCTTCCTGCAGCAGAAATTGTTCCTTGCACGCTCGGCGCTGTCGACTGCGCAACACCGTACGCCACCCATTTTGGGTATATTAGTATTCCTGTGATGAGTTTGACTGCATTTGTGCTTATTCTATTTTTCTTGGTTGTTGAATATCGGCGCAATACAGGTTCTCGCTAAACTCGTAGTGTTGTTTTTCAAGCTCTGCTTTTTCATAGACTGTGATCGTTGAAGGTATGTCGCGGGTATGTGACTGATGGCGGCAGATGTTACGAGATTTTGGGGTGTGGTTTTTCTGATGATATGGTTTGCAGAGCGGCTGTCCTCAGTTGTTTTCACCCAAACTTTTATAAGCAAGCCCAAAAATCAGGCTTATAGATGAAACGTAGTTCACGACGCTGGAAGAAAAAACGCCAAATGCGCTGGAAGTGGCAGCGAAAGCGCATGAAGAAAGAAAAGCGTAAGCGAGCCATTAGAGCTGGACGTTAATGTTCCTATTTTTTCTCTAATTCTAGTTGTAGATCTTTGTCAAATGCGTGTAGTTGTGCAGTGTTATTCTTGATTGTTACTGTTATTGGTCCTTCTGCCCAGGGAACTTTTGCAACTTGTGGTACGTCTGGGGCACCTTCGGTATGGCTCCATAATTGTTGTATGGTCGGATATAGCGTTGCTTCTTTTTCTGAAAGTTCGTACGTACCTGAAATCTCGTCGTGCGAAATATGTTTTTTTCCCGGCCCCCCTCGAGAAACCAGAGTCAAGCCGAATTCATGGTTCGTATTCAAGAAGAGTGTGTAACAGCGATTTTCTTTTTCTGTTTCTTGTATGCTACGATAGCGCGCGGGAAGTGTTATCATGGCGATGGTAGGGGACGGATAGATATTAATCTTGTTGTCAAAACCTCGTCGAACGGCAAATAATCACTTACCGGAACCTTTATAAGGAACCTGAATTTTCTCCCGTCTTATCAGCTTCAACCGTCGGTACTTGCTCCGACAATTCTTTTCCCTCGGGCAACTGAGGACAACACAAAAAGAGAGACCATGCTCTCTATGGTGGATGAATACTCTAGAGATTCTTGAGTACGATCATATGCTTATTGGTGACAACCAAATATTCTGTCAATTCAAACGCGATTCACGCAAAAATTTGCGACCACAACCATTACCCGTTTATCCTGCGGGAGGTTGCGGCTATCAGAATCCGGCTAAGGCATGCAAGTCTACTAAGGCCTTCGGGCCTGGTGGCAAACTGCTCAGTAACACGTCGATAACCTGCCTTTAAGTCTGGAATAGTCTTGGGAAACTGAGGGTAATACCGGATAGGGAATGGGTACTGGAATGTTCCATTCTTCAAAGCTTCGGCGCTTAAAGATGGGTCGGCGGCGGATTATGGCTGTTGGTGAGGTAACGGCTCACCAAACCGAAGATCCGTAGGGGCCCTGAGAGGGGTTGCCCCGAGAAGGACACTGAGAGACAGGTCCTAGCCCTAAGGGGTGCAGCAGCCGCGAAAACTTTACACTGCACGAAAGTGTGATAAGGGGATTCTGAGTGCTTATGCATTGCATAGGCTTTTCTCAAGAGTAAAAATCTTGAGGAATAAGTGGTGGGTAAGACCGGTGCCAGCCGCCGCGGTAATCCCGGCGCCACAAGTCGCAATCACGTTTATTGGGTCTAAAGCATCCGTAGCCGGCGTGTTCAATTTCCTGTGAAATTGTGAGGCTTAACTTCACAACGTGCAGGGAACACTGACACGCTTGGGACCGGGAGAGGTAGAAGGTATTCTGGGGGGAGCGGTAAAATGTTTTAATCCTCAGAGGACCACCGATGGCGAAGGCATTCTACCAGAACGGATCCGACGGTGAGGGATGAAAGCTAGGGGAGCGATCCGGATTAGATACCCGAGTAGTCCTAGCCGTAAACGCTGCCAGTCAGATGTTGCATATTCTCCGGGAATATGCAGTGTCGAACCGAAGGGGTTAAGCTGGCCACCTGGGAAGTACGGTCGCAAGGCTGAAACTTAAAGGAATTGGCGGGGGAGCACTACAAGGGGTGCGGCGTGCGGTTTAATCGAATTCAACGTCGAGAACCTCACCAGGGGCGACGGCACAGTGAAGGTCAGTCTGATGGGCTTACCTGAGGAGCCGAGAGGTGTTGTATGGTCACCGT
Source organism: Candidatus Woesearchaeota archaeon (assembly GCA_014729505.1). Classification (GTDB taxonomy): domain Archaea; phylum Nanobdellota; class Nanobdellia; order Woesearchaeales; family ARS49; genus WJJS01. The sequence goes on along the minus strand of WJJS01000031.1, from coordinate 23,534 downwards.
CAGCTCGTGCCGTGAGGTGTCCTGTTAAGTCAGGCAACGAGCGAGACCTGCATCTTTAGTTGCTAACGTGTCCTACGGGATGAGCGAGCACACTAAAGGGACTGCCTTCGAAAGAAGGAGGAAGGTGCAGGCTACGGTAGATCTGTATGGCCCGAATCTCCTGGGCTACACGCGCGCAACAATGGTAGGTACAATGGGATGCCACTCCGAAAGGAGAAGCCAATCCTCGAAAACCTATCGTAGTTCAGATTGAGGCTTGCAACTCTGCCTCATGACGCTGGAATCCCTAGTAATCAGACGTTAGCATCGTCCGGTGAATATGTCCCTGCTCCTTGCACACACCGCCCGTCAAACCAACCGAGCAGGGTCTGGGTGAGTGCTAACATCTATGTTAGTCCGAACCTAGGTTCAGTGAGGTGGGTTAAGTCGTCACAAGGTATCCGTAGGGGAACCTGCGGATGGATCACCTCCTTTTTTTCTTCACAGAAAGAAAACGGATAGACAAATGCAAGAGAACCTGCAGATGTCCTGAAAAGCTTCGCTTTTCGGGATCTCGAAAACGCATCGCGTTTTCAAGAGATCGCCTTTTTTTCTTTCAATGTATTGTGAGAAAAAAACTTTCGGATTGACAGTCCGCTGTCACCAATAAGCATATCCTTTTCATGGGCTCGTAGCTCAACCTGGTAGAGCGCCGCCCTTGCAAGGCGGAGGCTTCGGGTTCGAATCAGAACCTGTTTTTCCAGGTCTGTCGAATGTCCCGACGAGTCCATTCCTTATCCTTGAAATCATTCAAGATGTGGCTTGTGCCACTGCGGCTCCTGACGTAAAAACTCAGGGGTTAAGGGTCGAAGGAAACGCGTTTCCCGACGATGTATTCCATTGATGGCCGTTCATAGACTGAGATCTGGCATCTGATTTAATCAGATTAAGATTATTCTAGAAATAATCAAACTACTACCCTAATAAGTGGAGGACTTGGCTCTTGACGCCGATGAAGGACGCGGCAAGCGGCGAAATGTTCCGGCGAGTCGCATGCAGATGTTGAACCGGAAATCTCCGAATAGGACTTCCTTTTAAGCCCGAGAGGGCGGGGAACGCAGGGAATTGAAACGTCTTAGTACCTGCAGGAAAAGAAATCAATTGAGATGCGGTGAGTAGGGGCGACCGAAAACCGTCTACGGCAAACCGAATCTTGCATGGTAACATGTAAGAGATGTGGGGTTTGGACTTCCTTTTCATCCTACCTTGGGAACCAGAAGTGGCCTGGAAAGGCTTACCATAGAGAGTGATAGTCTCGTATGGGTAACCGAGGGGATTTGGAAAGTTCCAGAGTACTGTCTCTTGGATATGAGGCAGGAATGTGGGGGGCATCAACCTCCAACCGTAAATACGTTAAGAGTCCGATAGCGCACGAGTACCGTGAGGGAAAGTTGAAAAGAACCCGTGACAGGGAGTGAAAAGAACCTGAAACTTATTAGGTATCGAATGGCACGGCACTTCGGTGTTGTGTCTTCCGTTGTGAATAACGGGCCAGGGAGTGTACGTCAGTGGCAAGGGTAATTCGTCGAGAAGTACCCATAGCGAAAGCAATATGCGCGCAAAGCTTTGAGGCGCGGGGTGTGAAAGCGCCCGGAGTCACTGGTGTGTGACCTGAAACCGGTCGATCTAATCTTGGGTAAGGTGAAGTGGGGGTGAAACCCCGTGGAGGCCTGCAGAGGTGCTACGTGCATGTGTTCTTCTAACCTGAGATTAGGGGTGAAAAGCCAATCGAGACCGGTGATAGCTGGTTCCTACCGAATTTGGCCGCAGTCAAGCCTCGAGCGAGACCGTGGGAGTTGTAGAGCGACGGATTGTGGATTTAGGCGGGGAAACCTGTCGGTTCGCTGTCCAACTCCAAAAACTACTCACGTCGTAGACCTCGGGAGACGGGGTGCTGGGGTAAGCCCAGTATCCGAGAGGGGAACAACCCTGACTACAGTTAAGGTCCCTAAGAATTGGTTAAGTGTGAAAGGGTGAAGGGTGTCTACATTCACAGACAGCGGGGAGGTTGGCTTAGAAGCAGCCATCCTTTAAAAAGTGCGTAACAGCTTACCCGTCAAGAGTGTAGGTCCCGAAAATGGACGGGGCTAAACCAATCACCGATACTGTAGACATCCCAAAAGGATGTGGTAGGTAGGCGTCCTGCGTGGGCAGAAGTGCACCTGAGAGGGTGTATGGACCGCGTCGGATTGAAGATCCTGGTAGTAGTAGGATCGTAGCAGAGTGAGAATCTCTGCCGCTGAAAGGGCAAGGGTTCCTTGACAATGTCGATCAGTCAAGGGTTAGTCGGTCCTAACCGACCTCCTAATTGGAGGGATCGGGAAAGGGAGACTGGTTAATATTCCAGTACTATTGCGTTATGCGTGGCGACACAAGCTTTCTTTCTGACATTTCTGGCTAGACAGACGCGTCTTATCGGGCGTGCTAACTCTAACAGATCAAGGGAGTATCGTAATGATGAGAACTTGATTAAATGGGGGAATGGCGGGCGTACGTTCGTTCTGTTGAGGCCTGGAATCCGTGAAAAGGGAAGGAAGAAAAATACGTGGTAACCGTACCCAGAACCAGCACTGGTGCCCCTAGGTGAGAAGCCTAAAGCGTGAAGGGAATAATCTAGCTAAGGGAATTCGGCAAATTAGCCCTGTGCCTTCGGCATAAGGGGTTCCTGCGATCGTATCTGTATGGGTGCGACTGCAGGACGCAGTGACTAAGATGACCCGACTGTTTAATAAAAACGTAACTTTGTGCTAAGCTGCAAAGCCTTGTATACAAAGTGACGTCTGCCCTGTGACAGTATCCGAAACTCCTTTCCAAGGGAGCTAAGGGCTGTTTAACGGCGGGAGTAACTATAACTCTCTTAAGGTGAACTGTTGCCTTACATTCCCAACAACTCTTTGAGTTGTTTTGAATGCCCATTAATCCGCGAGGATTTTGTGGTGAAATCTGACTATATGCTGGAACATCTGAGTATCCCACACTACTCGTGTTACACTGGACACGTTCGCGTGAACGTTAAGAAAGTGTAATGCAGTGAAAATGTGATGTCCAAAGAATCGGAACCATGGCAACATGGTGGTGCAGACAATCAGCAGGAAAGACTAGATGCGCAGTGGATTACGGGATTTGTTGATGGCGAAGGTTGCTTCCATATTGGAATCAATCGTCAGCCGGCAATGACACTTGGTTGGCAAGTATTGCCGGAGCTTCGTGTTGTTCAACATCGTCGTGATGAGCATATCTTGCACAGAATCAAAGAGTATTTTGGCTTTGGTCAAGTTGTTGTTAATCATGGTGATAGAAAAGAATGGCGTGTTCGCGGTTTGAAGAATTTGAATCGCGTGGTGTCGTTCTTTCGTAAGTATTCTCTTCAAACAGGTAAAAAGGTTCATTTCGAAACCTTTGCGTTTGTTATTGAGATGATGAACAAAAAGAAGCATTTGACAAAGAATGGTTTGAACAGTATTGCTCAACTTTCTTCAACCATGAATAAGTGCGTAACACCGCGGTATCTAGAATCCCCAGAGACTATACGTCAGACATCTCTTTGAGATGAAGATAGAGTCCGAACCTTGCAGCGATGTAAGGAGATTATGAGAAATCATAATCCGCCATCTTTGATGGTTAGTACCGAAAGGGAAAGTAACAGATTGAGCGTAATGCCTTGTCGTTTGAATGACGACGTGCATGAAGGGCGTAACGAGGTCGTCACTGTCCCTAGCTAGAACCCTCCGAACATTCCATTCTGGTGCAGAGGCCAGAGATCTCCAGTGGGAAGCGAAGACCCCGTGAAACTTTACTGTAGCTTGATGCTGTGTCATGAGTTTTGTTGCCTAGGGTAAGTGGGAGCTGTTTGAGGGTGTACCTTTCGGGGTGCATCTGAGGCGACGATGTAACACCACTCTCCAATGCGCGTGACACTTACTGCTTAGCAGGACACCGTCTGGCGGACAGTTCGGCTGGGGTGGCACCCTGCCGAAAAGATATCGGCAGGGCCCAAAGGTTGACTCAGACGGGTCGGAAATCCGTCGTAGAGTGTAAGAGCAAAAGTCAGCTTGAATGGATTCTTAATACGATGGAATCCAGGGACGAAAGTCTGGTCTAGCGAACCTCTATGTCCTTCTTGATGAGGGCTAGAGATGACCGAAAAGTTACTCCGGGGGTAACAGAGTTGTCGCGCCCGAGAGTTCGTATCGACGGCGCGGCTTGCTACATCGATGTCGGCTCTTCCTATCCTGGCGGTGCAGAAGCCGCCAAGGGTGAGGGGGTTCACCTATTAAAAGGGATCGTTAGCTGGGTTTACAACGCTGTGAGGCAGTTGGTATGATATCTACTGGAGATGTGTAAAAGTCTGAAGGGAAGGATCTTTCAGTACGAGAGGAACGAAGGTTCGGCGCCACTGGTTTACCGGTTATCTGACAAGGTATCATGCCGGGCAGCTACGCGCTAGGGGATAAGTCCTGAAGGCATCTAAGGATGAAGCCCTCCTTGAAAAGAGACTTTTTGGACTCGGGTAAAAGACCTGTTTAATGGAACTGGTGTGTACGTGCTAAGGTAACGAGGCATTGAGCATGCAGTCCCCAATCGTCCATACTTCTCAGATCTCAGTCTATGTTCGGCTTTCTTTTTTTAAGCCAAGAGTGATAGTGAGAACTCTGAAAACTTTTTGAAAACAATGACGAAGTCCTGCTATGGTTATTTGTTCTGATTATTGTTAAAGAATTGTATGCGGTTGAATTTTTTGCGATACTTTGTTATACTTCCTTGTTTTTCTTATGGTCATGTGTGAAATTACTGATGAGCATTGGAGAGAGTTTGATGAAGGCAAGAGAACTCTTAGGAAGGAATTTTTCTGTAATACTTGTAAGAATAATTTTACTGTGGAAGTGCACACGAGAGAAGAAACGGCCGCATGTCCTACATGTGGGTCTTCAGATCTTGATTTTATCTCCTGGCATTATTCGTGAAGTAATCCGCTTTCTTCTATCAAATATTTTGCCAGATCGTATTTTTTGACGTCGGGAAAGTCAAAGAACGGATGACATGCGAGTACTTTTGGCGTCTGGGCGTTGCCATTGAATATGATGTCTACTGCAGCAATTTTTTGGTCTGTTACTGCTGCTACGTGTCGTGCAAGGAGTTGCAGTCTTTTTTCATATGTTGCGGGGAGTCCCGCATCGTTGTCGTGTAAGAGATGCTGTGCTCCTGCGGTTTCGTCATGAATGCGTACCTGATAATGGACTGGAGTGTCGTCCACGACATAACAACGTACGTCCCAAGTCTTGCCATCGTATAGGTCGCCCGTTGCTACTTCCTTTTCGATGATGATGTCGTGTGAGAGGAATTGTGTGACTAGTTCTTTTTGTCCTGTGATCGTGCGAAACTGCCATTGTCGTGGATTTGTTAAGCGTTTTTGTCGCACTGCATAATTTGTTGTCCAGTTGTTTGGTCGCAGTATTATCATGCCTTTACCCTTGTTGCCGTATCGGCTTTTGAGATAGAGTGTTTGTTCAAGAGCGATATGTAGTACTTCTTCAGTGTCTCGCGTGTGTACTCTTTCAGGTGTTGGCACTCCCATCTCGTCCAGGTTTTCTGCGCTTGCTATTCTGTCTTGTAGGAATCCTGCGCTAAATGGGTTGGTGAGAAATCGTACTCTTCGTCGTCCGATGTGTTCTTCCAGTTCTTTTGTTGTGCGCGCAAAGAGCGCGTCATATAATTCATATGCTCGTCGATTTGTCCCGTGAAGACTTGTGTCTTTTGGTTTTTCGCATACGGTGTTCCAAAATGATTGGGGAAACGCGAGAAAGACGGTGGTATCTTTTTTTTCTGCTTTGTGAAGTTCGTGATAGGTGAGTCGTTGTACGTGTTGTCCTGCGAGTCGTGCGTAGCGTGCGAGTCGTCGCAGTGGCGCATCTTGTTTTCCTGTGTCGCCTTTACCGAGAATGAGGAACTGTCTTGTACGGGTGTGATCTGTAGTCATGCATCTTCAACTCGGGAATGACCATTATAGAGTGGTATATAAATCTTCGGGTGGGTTTAGCGTTTGAGAAACTCGTTGAGTTGTATGTTTGCCTCTTCAAGTTCTGGAATGGTGTGCTCGAGTTGCGGTCGTAGTTGATCGAGTAGCTCTGCCAGTGCCCATCCACGATCCTCGTCTTGTCGTCGCACGCTATCAAACATTTCTTCTGCGAGTCGTAGCTGGTAATCATTTTCGTTACTGACAAAATGGATCATTTCTCGCAGTTCCTGCGCGGTTTGCAAAACAAGTGGTGGCATGTCCTCTTTGATCTGTAACAATAATTCTGAACCCCACTCGACGTCCTTGTCCTTTGTTGCCCAACGCATATCTTCTACTAGTGGGTGTTCATTAAATTCGATGGGAGTATCCCTGGTTTCTTGAAGTCTTGAAAGTGCAACATCGAGCTCTTCAGTATGGTGTATGCCGTACTCTTTCTCTAATATGGTTATGATATCGAGAAGTTTTTTGATTTCTTGCTCGTCGCCAGTATCTGCTGTTGTATGTATTCGTCCTGCAAGATCGTGACTGAATGCTGTCGTATGCAATTGTTCTTGCATGAATTCGTCAAGAGCGAGCAATCGTTCTTGTAGTCGTTTATTGAATGTTTCTTTGTCGTATTCTCTCAGGAAGTAGGTAATTTCAATGCCTCGTTCGATACTTTCTTGTCGAAGTGCTGTATTGACTTGTTTGAGTGTTTCTGCTTCGAATTCTGGGTTGAGACCCTGTATGGCGTATCCTGTAACGTCTTCGCGATCTTGATTGGCGAGATTACCAATAATGGCTAAAACAACGATGATGCCGATGCCGATAATGATTCTTTTTTTTGTTATCCATTTGCGTCGAGGTGCTTGATGATTTTGTGTTGTTGAGGTAACAGTTGATCCTTTTTTGATATTGTCGGAAGCTAATGCTTTTGTCTTGCGCTCTTCCATTACTTTGGATAGTGAACCTTCTTCGCGCAATACTTTGTATACTTTTATTTCGTCAGGTATTCCTTTGAGTCGTCGCAGTCCCACTTCTGCTGATGGTATTTCTGCTTTGTTCATCGCAAGATATACTGCGTCGGTGAAGTATACTTCGTCGACTTCTGCGATGCCTTCAATGCGTGAAGCGATATTGACTGCTTCGCCGAAGATATCATTGCCTTTGACGTTGACTTCTCCAGCGTTTATGCCGCAGCGGATATGTATTTGTTCTTCTGGTATTGCTGTTGAGTTATGTTTTCTGAGTGTATCTTGTACTTCAAGTCCGCATTTCACCGCGTCTGTTGGTGAATTGAAGGTAACCATGAAGGCATCGCCTATGGTTTTGACAATAGTTCCGTGATGTTTTTTAAAAATCGGTGCGACAATGGATTCGTGAAGGTCAAGGAGTGCTTCGATTTCCTCTCGTGATTGCACACTTGTGCGGCTCGTAAAACCTTTGATATCTGTAAACATGATGGCAAGATTCTTTGTTTCCATATGCGCCGTACACTGCATGTTCTGATATAAAGGTTTGGGTAGTTTTTTATAGCGGTCCTTTTCGATGCAGTGTATGAGGTATTGTCTTGGTATTGAAAGCACTGCGCATACGTTTGGTGCCGCTGTTGTCACTGTTGATGGCGAGATTTTGTCTAACGAAAAGGAAATGTTTGCCACGTTGTCTGGTGGCATGATTCCTAATGAGGTTGCAGATCATCATCGAAAGGTAAAGGATCGCGTCATTGAACGTGCTTTGCAACAGGCAGGTATTGATATTTCTGTTGTTGATCTTGTATCGTACTCTCATGGTCCTGGCTTGCCTCCTTCCCTGCTTGTCGGGATGGAGTGTGCTAAGGAATTGCATGACAAATACGGTTTAACAGTTATTGGCGCTAATCATGCGCTTGCACATCTCACTATTGGTTCTCTTGTTTGCAAGGTTGTTGATCCGGTATATGTTTATGTGAGTGGTGTGAATACTCAAGTGATCGCTCTTGCCGGTAATCGTTATCGTATTTTTGGTGAAACATTGGATGTTGGTTTGGGTAATGCTCTTGATAAGTTTGGTCGCGCTATTGGTCTTGGTTTTCCTGCAGGTCCTGAGATTGAAAATCTTGCACAAGAGGGTTCTTATGTGGAATTGCCGTATGTTGTTAAGGGCATGGATGTGTCTTTTGCGGGCTTGGTGACAAAAGCCCAGCAACTGTTTTCTAAAGGGGTGTCAAAAGAGGATTTGTGTTATAGTATGCAAGAGGTGTGTTTTGCCATGCTTGCAGAAGTGACTGAACGGGCAGTGGCGCATACTGAAAAAAAGGATGTGTTGCTTATTGGCGGTGTTGCTGCAAACAAGCGTTTATGTACGATCCTCGACGTAATGTGTACTGCTAGGAAAGCGAGGTTTCATGCAGCGCCTCTAAAGTATGCCGGTGATCAGGCTGCGATGATTGCCTGGCAGGGTGTGTTGAATTATTTGGGTGGTAAACGTCTTGAGACTTTTGAATTTTATCCTCACGAACGTATTGATGAGATTGACGTGGTATGGTGATGGTATTCCGGGCAGTGTCTGTTCCCTCGTCGTAACGCTTAAATAAAAGCACTGGTTGACGGCTATCATGAAAAAATGGGTGTTCATCTGTCTTGTACTTGCTGCGTGTTCTGTTCATGCGGTTTCATTTATGGGTTGCTCTGAGACTATTAACATTACTACTGTCGATGATTTTAGTGGCAAGAAGGCCGATATTAATTGTTATTTGGATGCTAGAGGTGGTGAATCCCTTCATGCTGTTTCCTGGCTGTTTAAACATGAAGAGGTGCGCGGCGGTGTTCGCGAACTGAATGAAACAGTGTATGTTCATGTTGAAGATCGACAAGTAACGCGTGTCGCAGTAGACGCTGAACGTCCGACCATGGAGTTATGGTGTCCTCAAGATCTTGTTGATCGTTTGCTGCAAAACGAAGAACATCCTTTGCTTATTGCATTTATTCATGTGGGTGATTCTTGTGATATTGATGCTGTTCGTGTTGTTGCGGTGCCAAAAGTGTCGGTGTTTAAGAGTTTTCTCGTGCTCATGGATGCAGTGCGCGATATGCAGTCTCCTGTATGGACATTGTCTGGCGGTCTTAATGTGGTAATGTCTTCTGCTAAGATTTTAACATTGCCGCATTATTTTCTGATCACTTTTATTGCGCAATTTGTGGGGGTCCTTGTATGATTTTCAAAATACTGGCTTTGCCTTTCAAGCATCTTGGTCTTAGTCTTATTGCTCTTGGACTGCTTGTAGTTCCTTTTGTTAATGTTGTTGGCGTCTTTTTGGTCTTGGGTTTATGTCTTACTGTTGCTCGTGATGTGTTGCGTAAGGATATTCGTATGCATGGCTTTGAGAATTGGGGTATAACATTGCTGAAAGGTATTTTTGCTGGCGCTATTATCTTGTTCTATATTCTTCCTGGATTGCTTGCGTGGATGGTCTGGACATGGCTTGGCGTAGTGTTTCTTATATTTGGTATTTTTTTGCTTCCTGCCGCATTATTGGTGTTTACGAGGACCGGGGGTGTAGTTGATGCTTTTAGTCCTGCAAAGATCTTTTTTTATATTAGTGGTCGTTATCTTCTTGCCTGGTTGATACTGCTAGTGGTAGCGTGTCTCTTACTGGGTCTCGCAACTCTTTTTGTGTTGTATACTGCTGCAACGATTGTGCTGCCTGTCCTTGGACTTGCAGTGGTGATATATCTTTTTGCACTATGGTCTTTGGGCATTCTTGCCTTTGTTGTGAGAAAACGTTAACGTCGTTTTTTTGACTTTGCTGCCTTTTTAGCAACGGTTTTTTTCTTCTTGGGTTGTTTCTTTGCTTGTTTCTTTTTTGCTTTTGTTGTTTTCTTTGCCGCTTTCTTTACCTTTTTTACTGCCTTTTTCATTTTTTTAACTGTTTTTTTTGTTGCTTTTTTCACAGTTTTTTTGGCAGTTTTCTTTTTGGGTTTTGCTCTTGTTTTCTTGCGAGGCGGTTGTTCAAGGATTGTGGTTGTTTTTTCTTTTTCCTTTGACAATGTTGCTCCTGATTCGAAGGGTTCAAAGATCATTCCGCAATCGCGGCAGATGGTTTGATTGCGTAATTTGCTTTGTACAATATTCATACTTGCGCATGCCGGACAGTCTTGTACCTCTTTGACCATGCCGTTTTTGGTGTGCAAAGAAATATATAAAACTTATGCCTTACTGATTTTTTTGCGGATGGCTTGTTTGCCTTTCCAGTCCATGGCGTGCTTGAGGACTTCTCCTAAACTGCTGACTGGAATGATCTCTATGGTTTTGAGCTGGTCTGCATTGATAACTATATCTTGTAGGTTGGATTTTGGTATGATTACTTTTTTTACTCCTGCTTCTATTGCGGCTTCGACTTTTGCAGAGACCCCTCCTACTGGCAGAACTTTGCCGCGAACAGACAGGCTTCCTGTCATCGCGACATCTTGTCGTACGGGCACATTTTTGAGTGAACTGATGATGCTGATTGCTACTGCTATACTTGCGCTATCACCTTCAACGCCTTCGTATGTTTGTAGGAATTGTACGTAAATATCATAGTCTTTGATGTCTTGACCAAAGTATCGTTTGACAATCGCAGTTACATTTTTTACTGCTTCTTTTGCTATCTGGCCTAGTTTTCCTGTCGCAACGATTTCTTTTTCCTTGCCGCCTGCTGTCACTTCGCATTCTATTGGCAGGATAACTCCTGAAAAGCTTGCTCCGCTGCCGATTACGGCAAGACCGTTAACGCGCCCTACTTGTTTGCCGCTCGTGACGATGACTTCGTATTCTTTTTTTCGTTCGATAAACCTGTCTGCTATTTGCTTTTCTAGTGATCTGGCGATTTTTTTTGCTTGTCGTACGTGTTGTCTGCTGACGAGTTTTGCTTTGTGTTCTTTTGCTACGTCACCTGCTGCTCTTACGAGTCCTCCAAGTTCTCTAAAGCGCAGTGTGAGGTGTCCTTTGCGGTTTGCCATTTTTCGTGCATGTTCTATGATTTCCTTGACTGCTTCTTTTGAGAAGTGAGGTATTTTTTGGTCTTTTGCTATTTCTTGGGCGACAAATCGTGCTACATGCATGCGGTTTTCTTCGGTGTCTTTGAAGGTTTCCTTCATGTATATTTCGTATCCGTATCCTCTGATGCGGCTGCGTAGCGCCGGGTGCATGTGTTTGATGGTCTCTAGGTTTCCTGCTGCTACGAGAATGAAATTGCAGGGTACTGGTTCTGTTCGTACCATTGCTCCGGAGCTTCTTTCGCTTTGTCCTGTGATGGCGTAGCGTCCTTCTTGTAGCGCGGTGAGTAGTTCTTGTTGTGTGGCAGGATGTAATGTTGCTATTTCATCAATGAAGAGCACGCCCATATGGGCTTTATGTATCATTCCTGCAACGACGCGTTCATGTGCTGGTGTGCCCAGTCCTCCGCTTTGTAGTGGATCGTGAAGTACATCTCCTAGGAGCGCTCCGGCGTGTGCTCCAGTGGCATCCCAGAAAGGCGCTGTTTTTCTTCCGTAATTGTCGACGATGACTTTTGGAGCGTTTGTTTTTGCTTGTGGTACCATTCGTCGTCCTATACTGAGGATAAAGATGCCTCCGAGAATGACGATAATGCCTGTGATCATGCTGGCTGCAAAAACAACAGGCGTGTCGAATGGGAATATTTTTTGTGAGTAGAAATAGTACGGAAGCAAAGAGAGCACTATTGCGATGATGATAATGATCATGTTTGGTCCGCGCACAACATTGAGTGTTGGCATTCGTGATTGTTGTGCAAGTGCTCTTCCTTGTCCTGCAGGAACGGTTTTGATGAGTGGTTGGTTGTCGTCGTTTGGATTGTATTGTGTGAGAACGTCGACGAGTTTTTCTTTTGGTAATAAATTGGCAAGGGCGACGCCAAGTAGGCTTTTTCCTGTTCCTGGTTCTCCTATGAGTAGAACGTGTCGTCGTTGTTTTGCTGCTTTTTTGATGATTTCTACTGCATCATCTTGACCTATGACCTGATCAATGAGTGCTGGCGGTACTTTGATGTCTGCAGTTGTGGAGAACTTTAGGGCCATTATTGTGTAGGGCCTAAAAATGTATTTAAAGCTTATGATTCGACGGCACTATAATATCTTGTTATAATTGTTGTTTGCCAAAGCATTTTTCGTAAAAATCGCATTGTCCTGTACTCCATTTGCACAGTGGTGTGATGCACAGGGGATAGTCTTCTTTTTTTTCAGAATGTGTGCGCAGGTGAATGAGATTGATTGTTTTTTTTGCTTCTTGCACCATTTCTGGTGTTGCTTTGATGGTTCTCTCCGGTCCTTTGAGGAAATAAATACCCACTTCGTCAGGCAATTGTTGGTGTGCTTCTTCATAGAGCAGTGCGTAAATGGCAAGTTGTAGTCGGTGATCTTCGAGCGCGAAATTTTTGCTTGTCTTGTAATCCATTATGCGTACGATTCCTTGGATGTTTTCTATCGCGTCGATGAATCCTCTGACCGCGTGTGACTCTGAACGGTATTCTTTTTCGCGAACAGGTGTGAGGTGCGCAAATGCTTTTGGTAATGGTTCTTGTATTGTGCGGATTTTTTCCATGAATTGGTCCAACCAATTGTGGAGCATGAGCATGCTTTCTTCAAAGTAGGTCATGCGCTCTGGCGGTAATATACCTATTTGTTCTAATTCTTTGTCGTGTTTGCGCCAGTACTTGACAAGTAATCGTTGCAGTTCTTCTCGAAAGAGTTTTTGTGCAACAGGAAGTGAGCGATCTTGAACGTTGATATCGAAGAAATCTTCAAGTACGCTGTGCACGATGCGTCCTCGTACTGTGTGTATGCTTTGGCTTGTTGGAAGGTTTTCAATATATTGGTAATAGTATTTTCTTGGACATTGTTTGTATGTTTTGATGCTGCTTGGACTTTGCACTCTTTTTGCCATAGGTAGTGTTCAAGACTGCTGCCTTATAACTTTTCGTATCCTGTATTGTAAATGTTGCGCGTGTCGTGAAAATTTTTTTATCAGCCAAGGATAGGTTTGTAAACGGTTGTGTGCTCTGTAAAGTCATGAATGAACGCATTCTCAAAAAATGGTGTGCTGTGTGCGGGAGTGGTGCGGCTCTGCTCTTGCTGTTGTTGCCTGCAAGTATTGAAGAGCATTCCATTGAATTGAGCGGTACGATTGAAGAGGTTTCAAACGTGAAAGGAATGACTTTTTTTCGTCTTCGTCCTGACGAACCTTTGCATGTGATGAGTTATAACTCTTTGTCGCTTCGTGTGGGCCAGCAGATTCGTGTTAGTGGTTCGCTCAAGAAATATGATGGGATGTTGGAAATACTGGCAACGCGCATAGAGTAAACTTTATATATGCTGCTTACTGAGCTGTTGTCATGGGTTGGGGGAAAAAAGTCCTTATTGCAGTGCTCGTGTTCTTACTACTTGTAGCGATTGCTGGCGGGGTTCTCTTTTATTCTCTTACTTCTAGTTATACTCGTGCTGCGTTCTTGCATGTGACTAGTCCAGGAGTATCTGTTTTTGATGGTGAGTCTTGGAATCCTGCTGTTGATGGTATGGAGCTCTCAGAAGATCATCGTGTGAAAACGGAGAAAGGAACAGGGGATATTGTGTTGTACGAGAGTGTGATTATCGCGCTTGAACCGTTTTCAGAAGTGAGTATTGATGATTTGACTCAGGAGTTTCCAAAGGTGGGCTTGTCTGCAGGTGAGGTGTGGAACAAATTTACTGGTCTTATTGGTGTCACAAATTTTGAAGTGGTCACGCCTACAACGGTTGCAACTGTGAGGGGCACGGAGTTTGGTGTCTCGTTTAATGAGGGTGTTGCTGAGGTGGTTGTTGGTGAGGGTACTGTTGATGTTACTGCTGGTGATGCTACTGCTCGTGTAGGCAGGTATGAAAAAGTGACGAATCAGGGTGACAATATGTTGCGTGTTACGCAGCTCACGCCCGAAGAGATTGCTGCGCTAAAGGAAAAACAGCGACACATCCTAGAACAAATGCGTAATGTCCGCGATGAGGAGATTGATAAGAATAAGGTCTTGCTTGCTATGGGTGAAGCAAATGGTTATGATCGTTCCCGTATTGATCAGATTCTCATTGATGTCGATGAGGGTCGTGAGGACGATGTGAAGCTGGCCGGTATGATCCCGATTCAAGTAGAATCTATTGATAAAGTGTTGGCATTGAATAGAGAGATCCGTGAACAAATCGCACACATCGAGTCGTGAATCGACCCTGAAACCGCATCTTGTTGTTTCCTTATTGATATTTTTTCTTGTTGTTCTATTGTTTTCTGTCGGTTACTTGTCCGCTATTCAAAGAACACTTATTGATAACGTGTATGGTCGTGGCAGTGCTGATCAGCAGATAGTGATTATTGCTATTGATGATTCTAGTTTGCAGGAGCTTGGTCGCTGGCCGTGGAATCGTTCCCGTTTCGCAGAAATGGTTGAGTACCTTGGTGATGCTCGTCTTGTAGGTATTGATGTTGGTTTTTTTGAGCCGTCACCTGATGATTCAGTCCTTGATGCGGCTCTCCAGGATGCTGACAATGTTGTTCTTGCCATGGAGTATACTGATTTTGATACCGTGGCTTCGACGGTTACGGGACGGGCGTATATGCTTCCTGTTGTTGGAAATGTTTCTGCCGGTTACATTAATGTACTGACTGATCGTGATGGTGTTACTCGTGCTTTGCACACGGATGTACGCGGTGAATTTGAGTCGTTTCCTGCAATTATTGCTACAAGAGCCTTTGGCAGAGTAATTGAACCTGATAATCGTTTTCTCATTAATTTTGTTGGCGGTCCGGGCAGTTATGTGACGTATTCGTTTGCTGATGTGCTTCAGGGAAGGGTTTCTCGTGAAACGTTTTCTGATAAGGTTGTTCTCATTGGTGCGACGAGTCCTGACTTGCATGATGAATATTTTGTGCCGACGAGTAGGGGTAAGGCTATGCCTGGTGTTGAGATTCTCGCAAATGCTGTGCAGACGATGGTTCTTGGTAACGAGTTGCGTGAGCAAAGCGCTGTGCAGATTGTTCTTGTGCTTTTTCTGCTTATTCTTCTCACCGGTCTTGGTTTTGCGTTTCTTCGTATTCGTACGATGACGGTGTTGGCGTTGCTTGCAGCTTTCTTGTGGGTGTTGCTCGCAATTTACGCGTTCACTCATAATGTGTTGCTTAATGTAGTGTATCCTCCTTTTGCTTTGGCCGCCGCGTTTACTGGAAATCTTGGTTATGCGTATTCGTCGAGAAAAAAACAGCGTGATGAGCTGAAACGCGCGTTTAGCAAGTATGTACGTCCTGCAGTGATTAAGGAGGTCTTAAAGGATCCTGACAAGCTTAAACTTGGCGGGCAGCGTCGAGAAATTACAGTATTTTTTTCTGACATTCGTGGGTTTACTGGAATTAGTGAGCGCTTGTCTGCTGAACAACTTGTTGGTTTGCTTAATGAGTATTTGACGGAGATGACTGATATTATTATTGACGAAGGTGGTACGATTGACAAGTATATGGGTGATGCGATCATGGCTTTTTGGAACGCTCCTCTTGATCAACCCGATCATCCTGAGAGGGCTTGTCGTGCGACGCTCAAGATGATTCGTCGTCTTAAAGAATTGCAGGCTGATTGGACGCGTCGCGGTATTCCCGCTCTTGCTATTGGTGCGGGTCTAAATACTGGCGATGTTATTGTGGGCAATATGGGTAGTACGCAGCGTTTTGATTATACTGTTATGGGTGACACGGTTAATCTTGGGTCCCGTCTAGAAGGAGTTAATAAACCGTATGGGACGACCATTCTTATTAGTGAGATGACTTATGCACGCGTTAAGGAGTTGTATGTGACTAGAAAGCTTGATCGTATTCGTGTCAAGGGTCGTACTGCTCCTTTGACGATTTACGAATTGGTCGAGGAGCCGGTGTATGTTACTGATGCTGATCGCAGAGTGATTGCGTTGTTTGAAGAGGGTTTGGAGCTCTATTTCAAGCAGTGTTTTTCACGCGCGATCAAGAAGTTTAAAGAGGTGTTAGAGATTCGTGAATGGGATGGTCCTGCTCATGTGTTTGTCAAGCGCTGTCAAAACTATCTCGAAGAGCCGCCAGAAGATGACTGGGATGGTGTGTTTACGTTAAAGACGAAGTAGTAATTATTATAAGCAGTTCTGTTTTTCTTCTCTTTGAGGTGAATGATATGAAATATATTGCTTTACTGTGTGTTACTCATGCTTGCTGCATGTTCTGGAGGGCCTCCGGTACCTTCTGATACGTCTGACGCTTCTGCCACGGATGATGCGGGTATGGATGATACTGCTGATTCTGGTGATACTGTTGATGATGTGTCTGACGTGACAGATAGTTCTGACACTGGAGTGCCGGGTATGCCGTCATTGCCAGATGATACTGATGTAGATACTGATTCTGGCGACTTGTCTGATGTGACATGGTGTGAGCCTGGAAAGGAATTTGTAACGAGTTCTCAAACTGCTACTGGAACAACGACGGTAACAGCTACTATTATTGGCGAGACTACGTATCAGGGTGTGAGTGTGTGTGAAGCGCAAGCACATACTGAGATGGAATCAGAGGCTGGAACTGCTGTTTCAGATTTGACATATTATTTCAATCAAGAGTTTGAATCTGATGGAACAACGGGCGAAGTATGGATTCTTTCAACGACTACTGTTTCTGGCAGTACTGAGACGCATACGAGCGAAATGCATGTCAAAAACGGGGAGGTTCTCTCCCTGATTGTTGACGGACAATCGCTTCAGTAATTTTTTCTTTTTCCCCTTCTTTTTTTTCGGTTTTTTCTTGTCTAAGTATTTGAAGCTGAAGAGTACTGAGTAGGTATGATACTCCTTGCAGTGCTTGCAGGTATTGTTGCTGGATGCATTACAGGCCTTACTCCGGGTCTTCATGTCAATCTCGTCGCAGCGTTGATCTTGAGTGTTTCATTGTATGTGACGGTTCCTGCCCCTGTGGCCACGGTGTTTGTGCTCGCTATGAGTATTGTACATACGTTTGTTGATGCCATTCCCGCATTGCTTTTTGGTGTTCCGGATCCGTCTTTTGCACTGTTACCTCAGCATCGCTTGCTGCATAAGGGTTTGGGATATGAGGCGATAAAACTGCTTACTCTTGGAGGGGTGATGGGTTCTTGTTGTGCGTTGTTGTTGCTTCCGTTTCTTATTGTTTTGTCGTATGTTCTTGAGTTTGTGACAGTAGTCCTTCCTTTTATTGTGCTTGGTGTTCTTGTTGTCATGATTGCCGTTGATGGTAACAAAATGATTTCTTTACCTATTGTGTTTGCTGCAGGTGCGTTGGGATTTCTTGTACTTGAGTCGGTAACTGAACCTTTGTTTGTATTGTTTACTGGGTTGTTTGGGATTTCAGGTCTTCTTCTTGCACTCGTGTCTTCAACGAGTATTCCCCGACAGAGGATATCCTCGATGATGCTGTCTAGAAAGCGTGATCGCCCTGTACTGTTATTGTCGACTTTGTGCGCCAGTTGTTGTACAATGCTTCCTGGTGTTGGTTCTGCGATGGCTGCGTTTCTCGTCCAGCGCTTGACGAGAAAGTCCTCTTTTGTATCGTATCTTCTTGCTGTTGGCGCCATTAACACGGTCGGAGCTCTTGCTGCTATGGTGTTATGGTTTGTCGTGTTGAAAGCGCGTACGGGTGCCTTGCTTGTTGTCGATCAGTTTGCACGTCCCAGTGCGATAATGACTCTTGTTCTTGTGGTAATCATATCTGTGAGTATTGGTGCTGTGCTCACACTTACTATCGCCAAATATTTTCTTCGCGTATTGAGATCGTCATGGCAATCCTCTGTTTGTGTTGTGCTTTTACTGCTTCTTGTCGCCTTAACTGGTTTGTTGTCTGGTACTCGCGGTCTTCTTGCTCTTGTTGCTGCTTCCTGTCTTGGTGTTGTCACGATTATTCTTGGTGCGCGTCGCAGTCTTCTTATGTCGTGTCTAATTCTTCCTCTTTCCTTGCGCGCACTAGCATAAAATCTTTATAAGAAAACGGCATAGAAAGTGCATGGAGGTCAATCTTGACGAGCTTCGGGCGCTTCCTGTTGAACAGCGTCTCATCCGTCTTATTGAATTATTCGAAGAACTCACGCCTCATGATGCTCCTCTCATTGCGACACTGCGAAAGATCATGGCTGAATCTGAGCGTGAGATTGAATTGCTTGGTCGCGGACGTCTTCCAAAAAGAGAAAAGGAGGATAACGAATCCTTGATAGAGGATATTGTTGCTGACGCGCCAACAATGTCAAACGTTCCTGAAGAGTTCGCAACTATTGTTGATGCGGGCTACGAGCCTCGTTTCGACACGGAGGTTCCATACCAGCAAACGATTTATGACCCCATCACTCCAGGTAGTGATCAGGAGGGCAATCTCACCTTGAAGTATAAGAAGGACGGGGATGATCCTCGTATGACTGAAAAGGAGCGTCAGGCAGCAGAAGACAGAAAGTACACTCGCAACACTTAAAAATACTGTTTTCTCTATAAGTGTTATGGTTGAGTTTAATCATCCGTATGCGCCTCCGGGCTCTCGTTTGTATCAAAATCCTTCAAAGAAGGCTTCATTAGAGAAACCTATTTTTCCTATGAGTCGTGTTGGTCAGACTATTCCGGAGTTTGATCCTGCCGGTCGTCATAAGAATATTGTACAGGTTGCTGAAGCAGCTATTCGTGGCGGTGCGGGCACCTTGCAGATTGTGATGATGGTCCCTCCTGGAGCGACTGGTCGTGGAGCGCATATGCATGGCAAGGATGTTCGTGAAGCACTTCGTGAACTAATTAAGCATAATCAGGCGAATGTTATTGGTGTCGAATTGCCGACGAGTTTGAATAATGTGTCCGGTGTGAATACGCAAAAGAACGCTCTTGATGAAGAGACGCGTAAGTCACATCTTGACGAGATTAAGCATGCTATTGAATTTGTTGCTGATGCTTTTCAGGGTGGCGGTACTGATATTGTGTCTTGGGAATTCCAGCGACGTATGTTTGATGCTGAGTGGAATAAGCAAAAACAAGATGGTAAGCCTTTGTTTGAGAATTATCCTGGCGAGGATAAGGAGGCTGTCGTGCAGTTTGTTGATACGCGTAATGGCCAGATTGTTCCTGTTCGTATTCGTGAAGGCGTCTATATTCAGCGCGATCCGTCTACTCTTGAAAAAACTGATAAGTATGAAAAATGGACGTGGAATGATTTTCGCAAGTTTGCTGAACAGACTAATCAGGATCCTTATGAATTGTTCAAGTCTGAATATTTTCAAAATCAGGCAAAAATTGCTCGTTTTGAAGCGTCGCAGAAACGTCGTTCTTTGCGTAAGGATCTTGAGAGTCCGGAGTACAAGCGTTTGAAGAGAAAGGAAGAATCGCGCCTCACTGCGGGTGAAAAGGAATTTTTGCAGTCTGTTGAGGATCAAAAGGGTTACATTGATGCTGAGGAGCGTATGGCCCGTGAGCATGAGGAGCGATTATTAAGTCTGGAACCTTTGAGTAAAGTTGCTAAGCAAAAGTCAGTACAATCATACAAAGAACTTGGTTTGTTTTGTATGGAAGAGGAATCTCATCGTAAGAATATGAAGAAGAATTTGTATGTAGGTCCTGAGATTGGCTGGCCTCATAGTTATGGTGGTCATCCCGATGAGTTTATTGAGTTGATTCAGGATTCCAGAAAAGCTCTTGCACAACATCTTCAAGAAAAGGGTTTTCATGGTCGAAAGTATACTGAGGAGGAAGCAAGGAAAGCAGCTCATCAGCATATTAAGGGTTGTTTTGACACGGGTCACGTCGGTATGTGGCTTAAACATTTTCGTCCTGACCTTCCGTATCATAAACGAAAAGAAGCGTTTACGAAATGGTATACTGAACAGGTGGAAAAGATTGCTAAGGCTGATGTGGTTGGTTCTGTGCAGATCGTTGATGCGCACGGCGGCGAGCACGGTCATTTGCCACCGGGCCAGGGTATTTTTCCGCTTAAAGAATCAATGGAGATTTTTCACAAGCATGGATTTACAGGGCCGATAGTGTCTGAAGGTCACGAAGAGGAGAAGTACCATGAGGGACGTATTCGTTCTCAGGCCTGGCGAACGCTGGGGTCTCCGATTTCTCAAAGTTATGGGGCTCCTCGTTTTGGTGATATTGAGCGCAATTATGTTGGTGGACTTGTCTCTCCAAAGATGATGTTCGGGTCATACACGCCTCCGTTTGGGGAGTATAAGCCCTGGAGCGACATTCCTTTTGAATAGACCTGTTAAAGAAAGAATTTTTCACCTAGTCTGATGCCGTACGCTGCGGCGGCAATGTAGTGTCTGACTTTTTCCATATCCATTTGTCCACGATCGTCTGCGCGCAGTTTTCCTTGTGCATCAATGCAGAAGGAATCATGGAGATTCTGATAGACTGCGCTCATGGCATCTTGTACGGCGTATCCATCAAGTCCTCCTGCGATACCTATTCGTGATCGTGGCAGTAATTCTTGTATTCGTTGTGCAAGGTCAAGATGTTCTTGTGTTATTCGCATACCTTTGCCGCCTGAAGGATCGATGAGACAATACTCGACATGTTCTTGGTATTCTGCAACTCTGTGAATCTGTGTCAGGGTTTCTTGTGGAAGTTGCATAATGATTGTCAGGTCCGGGAATCGTTGTCGTAGAGTGGTGAGTTGCTCTAGTTGCGGCCACGCCATATTTATTTGTAATGCGCGACAGAAATTCCGTTCATACATATTGTCGATGTCAAAGACCTGGCTTACCTCATCTCCAAGGTTTTGTCTATTATTTGTAAAATAATGAATTGCTGGCAGCGATCCTCGAGGACAATATCTTGTTAGGCATCCTAGGTCCTGTGCTCGCTGCGAGTGTGTGCCTTGAGTTGTTGGATCTGCTAGTCGTTTTGCAGAGCACAGAAATCCAAACATTGGTTGGTGGTGTTGTGCGGTAAATCCGCAGTCCGGCCCAAGAAACCCGCTGTGCATAAATAGTGCTGCTGCTTCATGAACCTCATAGTCTTCTTTAAATCCAGTGATGCCTATGTACGAGAGTGGTTTCATGTTTTTACCTCCAATTATTTAGAATGTGAATAGGCGCTGTGTTGCGCTTCCTGTGAATTGTCCTTGTTTCATGTAGCGTTCTCCTGAGGCAATAACGAATGTATTGTTGTTGTCGAGGAGTTCGTGTACTGCTATTGGTGGAAACGTTTTCGCTGATAGAAATTCTTTTTCTGTCATCCATTGTTGTCGTTTTCCTGGCAGTGTTACTCGTAATGTTCCTTTTTTTACTTTGGCAGTATAAATGAGTAACAGGTGATGATACAGTATTTCGTTGTCTTCGAGCGTGCGGATTTCTTCAATACCCTTGTGTTTGACGTCGTGGAGGACAAGTCCTGTTTGTGTCCTTGCATCAGTAGCCACCTGCGCGTCGATGGCGCTGCCGAATTGTAGTGTTCCTGAGACAAAACTCCAGTATCCTCGAAAAGGTGCCTTTGTCCGCTCGTGACACACATATTGCCGTCCTTTCTTGATAATACATACGTATGCGAGCGTGGGCATGCTAAGAGCGCTTCCTGTTGTGCTGTCAAGAAATGCGATAAATGTTTTTCCTAATCGGGTAAGAGTATAGTGTCCGGATTTTTTTTTAATTAGGCCAAGATTGATGAGGCGGTTGAGATGATAGGCAAACTTGTTTGAATCTCCTTTCTTTTTCCATAATTGGTTAAAGCTTGCTTTTTCGACGTGAATAAGATCGCGGATGATTTTTTGTTGTACGCTGTTTTCTAAATGCATGAGGATGTCTAGGCAACACTACTATTTATACTAGTATCTCAAACGTGTTTGACTGCTTATTTTTGCACGATCACTGTCTGTGTTGGATATGCCATGTCGATCTTTTCTTTTTCAAAGAATTCTTTGATCTTCAAGTTGATATCGTGATTCATATCCATGTAATCTGCATAATCGCTTGAATTGACGCGATACACGACTTCGAAGTTGAGGCTGAAGTTGCCAAAGCTTTTGAAATGACAGCGGTCAAATGTTGCTTTCTTTTCGCTCTTGATGGCTTTTTCAACAAGTGAGGGCACTTTTTTGAGTTTCGCGTTTTTTGTCTCGTATGTTACTCCGAGATTGAATACGACGCGTCGTTCTTCCATGCGTTTGTAATTGTGTACGCGTACGTTTGTTAATTCGTGATTTGAGATGATCAGTTCTTCTCCTTGCAGTGTTTGCAGTCGGGTGCTCTTGATGCCGATGTGTTTGACAATACCGCTGTCCTCTCCAACGACGATATAATCTCCTGTTTGAAATGGCTTGTCAAAATAGATGCTAAAGGATGCGAAGATGTCCTCAAAAATTTTTTGCAGTGCAAATGCGATGGCAAGACCGCCGATACCTAGTCCTGCGATAAGTGTAGATATATTGTAACCGAGATTTGAGATGACGAGGAGTATTGCAATGATCCATAAGGCTGCTTTGAGGAACAGTCCTAGAATGCTTATGCTCGTATCGTCAACAACATCGCCTTCGCCGTCCCGAGCTCCCCACTTTTTTATACCGTAATTGATAAACTCGTTCGCTGCTAGGACGAGATAGTAGGTTCCAATGATCAGAGCGGCTATGGTGACTGCTTGGGTGGCTACTGGTGGAACAGCAATGAAGAAGAAACTGACCCAGAGGGCAAAGATGCTGTAGAGTGGCCAGCCGAATTTGCCGGCCACAGCGATGATGAGATCGTCAACATCGTTTTTGGTATGTTCAAATAATTTTTTGAGTCTGTTGATGATGAGTACTTTAAATACCCAGAATATGAATAGGGAGATAACAAAAGCGATGAGTGCGATGGTGTATTCTTGAACGGTGTTTCCGCCAATGGGTGTTTGAAGGAGTTGTGTGAAATTGGCCATGCTTGTAAGGGAACAGTGCTGTTTTATATTGTTTTGCAAAAAGTTTTTAAGGGGAGATAGTGCAGGAGGTAGTATGAGTGATAATTTGGTCTGTCCCTATAATAGTGAGGAGCACAGGATCAGAGCGTTAAACGGTGCTTTCTCGACGGTTCTCAAGCGTTTGGGTTATGCACGAATGGTTGAGAGTATTGACGAGACCTGTGCCGCTTATGATCAATGGTCTTGTGAGCGTACGCCCTGTTTTTTTGAACGATTTGGTCTGCGCGATCACGACGCGAGATTTTTGCATGACGTCTTTACTGAAGGTGAAGATAGGATTTTGCGTCTGGCATTAAAGGATGCTACTCGTAGACCTACCGTGCGGGATCTTGCACAGCGTTATGCGGGATTTCCTCCGTTTCCGTACAAAGAACAGCGGCGGGCAATCTAGCGAAACTTTTATAAAAGAATTCTTTTCCGCTACGATTGGACGGTCAGAGGGGTGGGGTTCCACCCGGTCTCATCCGAACCCGGAAGTTAAGACCACCTCCGTACGGGATGGTACTGCATTGCGCGGGAACTCCCGTAAGCTGTCCACCTTT
>WJJS01000030.1 GCA_014729505.1 Candidatus Woesearchaeota archaeon | reverse complement strand
TTGAGTTCTCCTAGATCCACGTAATCTGTATCGTCAAGATTTGCAGATAAGTAGATATGTAAGTTTGGTCCGTTTATCGTCTCAAAATCTTCAAAGCGAAGTATGTTCCCCTCTGCAGTTTCAATAAGCAGTGCTTTTCCTGCAACGTCATGTGCTTTTGCTACAAATGATCCTTGGGAGATCAGTTGTGCTGCAATTGGCATTGGCTCTTGCATTTCTATGGTGTCGTTTTCCATTTCTTCTACTGCGTTGTCAAATGCTTCTTTTTCTTCAGAACTCATCTCAGTACCCTCATTCGCAGTGTCTAGTGGTGATGGTTCGTTTGCTTCAATAGTGATAAATGCTGGCGAGATCAAATACCATGCAATGTATCCCAAAATAATTGCGCCAAGAATGATCGCAACAAGTGTAGAATTTTTTACCATGGTAAGATAACAGATCTGCTTCTATTTATGTGTATGGTGAAAGACGTTTCTAAAATACCTTGCTAGATTAATGTCAAGAGCGTGCCCCTGACCGTCTGCTGTTCTCATGAGGTACTGTGTTGCAAAATGTGCAAAATCTGTTGCATAGACTCGTTCTGGATACCATCGCTTGAATGGCTCTTTTGAGGTCTTCTTGAATCGTTCTATGCGAGGTTCAACGTCATGTCGTCGAAGAATTTCATACTCTTCGCGTTCGCCATCTGTAAGTTGTGCATAGCAATGTCTTGCCATCGTACCTATAATCATGGGCAATACTTGCTGTCGTGTACTTTCAAATTTAAGCCCGAGTATTTCTAGGAGGTTGATGCCAAAATATCTTCGTCTCACAGGGATTGTGTGAGGGTGTCCCTGTACTTGCATCGTGTCAAAACCTCTTACGTATCCACCAGGATGATCTAACTGACTGTATTTTTCGACGAGTGATGCTACTGATTCTGCCAATGCTACTGAAGAATCCTGTGCGCCAAATAATGATGCACGTTCAAGTCCTCGTCGTAGTGCCGTACCCAGCATGTCTTCTCCGAGTTGTGCAATGTAGACTCCGCCAAGAAATCGCGGTGCCATTGGACGAGCATATCTCAGTAGTTCTTCTATACCTTCCATTTCAATATGATGCATCCTTCCCACTTTTCTGCTTCTCGCTTTTTCATACGTCGGCAGCGCAAGTATTCCTATGCCGTACTGTGATTCTATGCGTCGCATTTCATTGTCAAGGGCTGTGAGATCCCATGCTGGTAGAGTGCGGCATTCTTGTGCATGTACTGCGAATATTCGTTGTTGTACTAGTTTTCCTATTTTCGTTTTTGCAACAGTGATGTCTCGTGATTTGACCAGAGGCCAATACTTGCTTGATTCTTCTATGTGTTTTCGTACTCTCGCCCTGTGTGTTTCACGATATGGTATTATCAGAGTGTGTTGTCCTACTTGTGCTGCTATGGCGTCATCACCAAAAAGTATGGTGTGGCATTGTCTATCAAATACTGGTAATGGGTCTGTGACGAGTTGTTCGAGTGTTTCGTGACTGAGTTGTAAAGTGCCCATTTTTTCCCACGGACTCATGATTTCTGTTCCTATGACGTGCACTGGCAGCGGATTTTTGAGTATTCCCCGTCCCAGACATTGTTCATTTTGCAGCATTTGGTGCACCGACCAGCTTTGGCTGCGAAGTACTGCTTCAGTCATTCCTGCCGCACCATATATGTTCTTGAGCACGCTATTGAGTGGGTCTACAAAACGTCTATAGCGCGATGGTCGCGAGCGTTGGCCTCCTGGTCGTGGAAAGCGCAGTCCTGTAGTGGTTAATCTAAACCCGTTTATTATTGGCACTGCATCTTTGGGTATTTCGCGGATCATCGAGAGAAATAATAGTTCTGAGGCGCTGAAGTCGGCAAAGTGTTCCGGTCTTCCCTTTGCCCATTCTCTTGCGAGGCTTCTTCCCCGTTCAATGGACATGGTTTGTCGAACAGCGTTATCCAGTTGTTCTGTATCTCTTACAATACTTGTTCGCTCTTTCTGGTAGAACTCTACTACTGTCTTTGCTCTTTCATCGTCACAGATTGTCTGCTCACTCATAGTGTTATGGTGATTTTTCAGTTTAAAAAGATTGCTTATAATATTCACTTAGAAGTAATGATTTATGCGTTATTATCGTGGTCTCGCGATTCTTTTGCGTTCCTTCTCGAGCGTTTGGCGATGAGCCAATGCCATAATGTCACTGATACGCGGCATCATCCCTTCGTGTTGGGGGAGATGGACGCGTCGCTCAAGCACTTCGCTGCAGGCCCGCCGTTCATCTTGAAACGGTACAAGTGCATATAAGAAATCGCGTCGTTCTTCGCTCATCACGCCGTAGCGAACAAAATACTCGACCCAGGTCGTCATGCGGTCCGGCATACAGAGTTCTCTCAGTCCTCGAAAATCCGGGTACTGCTTTTCTGTAAGTCTGCAGTAAATCTCTAGTTCTCTGGTATCTTCCACGTTATCCCCGTATCCTTCCTGCAAAAAGGTCTTTTTAAGCGTTTTGTCTTGCGGGCAGGCGTATGAGTCCGACATCCAGGCCTTCTTCGGTTTTCACTATGCCTTGGGCTGCTAGTTGTGCCATGTACTTGAGGTAGAGCCCTCCCCATAACGTTTTTTCTGCCATAGGTCTTACTTGTGCTATAAATTCGTTGATGATCGTGAAAGGTCCTTCTGCAGCGTCCAATGTCTGCTGAAACTCGTTCCATTTTGCCTGTCGTGCGGCTTTTATCATTTTGTCAAACAGTTTGTTGTCGGGCAGCACTACGCGTATGGCTTCGCGTAATTGTTTGAGTTTTTCTTGTGTGAATGGCGCCAGTTCTTCGTTTGTCTTTTTCTTTGATTTGAAGACTGCATCTTGAAACGTAGTAAAGAACACGATGAGCTTTTTCTTTTCTCTTATTAATGAATTGCCCATTAGTTGTGCCTGTGATTCTATGAATCTGCTAAGCGAAGCTCTTGAGACAATGCGAAACACGAGTCCTTGTGTTCGTTTGAAGAATTCTTCGAAATTCTTTGAATACCTTTGGTGTAATGGTTCCGATAACATAAACTGCGCCAGAACATTTTGACTCATGAGAATAATCGTTGCATCTTCATCTGACAATGTCTGCAAGTCCGGCTGTCCGCTCCCTATCTTTACTAATTGATCTCGAAGTCCGTTTATCGCATCTCGAACAGTAGCAAATCGTTTATGTGCTTCTGTTGCTGATCGCTGTACTTTTATCCTGTCAGCCACTTTTCCAAGGGTCAGTCGTAATTCCTTGAGTACTTTGAGTTGCTCGTCGACAGCGTCGCGATAATCAGTATATTCTACATCTCGTATAACAGTTATTGGTTTAAGACTTGCTTTTGGCTCTACTACTTTTGCTTCTACGACGTAGAATGTTTTGTCTTTGATGTCTGATCCCTGAGAACCCAGTATGCCATTGCGTAATTTCAATAATGCGTTTCCGTAATCAGCGTGCGAATAGAGCGGGTTTGTATTTCCTTTTGCATCTTTTGGTCGTATGGTTCCCCATACAATCTGTGTGCACCTGCTCATTATCCCCCAGTCCACGTCAGTTAATGCGGGATTCTGTTCTGGATTGTTCAGATAATTCTTGAGTTTGATGAGCAGTCCCCTAGTCTCGTCTGGCGAGCGCATAGCAGCGATACATTGTGCAACCGTTTGCAGGTATGTCGTGTCACGTACTTTCTGATTTAGTAATTCCAAAGCTTTGTCCGGCGTAAGTGCTATAGGTCTTTTTACCCGCAATCGCTGTGCGAGATGATATAATTGATAGGAGTAAATCCTTCGAAAAATGAGCAGTTGATCGTTGAGGTGCTTGGAATACTCCGCCGGAGTAATTTTTTTCATTGATAATTCTGGAGCCATAGATTCCCTTCATATCCTTAGCTATATAAATGTCTATATTACCCAAAAAGTAGTGACTTAGCAAAGACTGCTCCTGCGCATAAAGCGATACTAATGCCCCAGACGAATTTGTTCCACCGCATCACTTTTGCTCCGTCAATGGGATCGATGGGTACCAGATTGAAGAATGCTAAAAAGAAGTTGATGACGGCGCCGCCAACTGCTGCTTGTTGAAAAATGCCTGCGGGTAGCACGAAGGTCATCGCGTAAAATATCCATCCAAGTATAAAATTGCTTGCAGGTCCTGCCAGTGAAATAATCGCCCATTTCTTTTGTGATAGTGATGCGCGCGTATGCACTGCTCCTGGCAGCATGAAGAGGAATCCCAGAAATGACATGACAAGTCCTATGAGCAGCCAGTTTTTCATCATGCGAAATTCGCTCCATGCTCCGTAGTATTGTCCGACAAACTTATGTGCCAGTTCGTGGACGACTACTGCGACGCCGATGGTAACAAGACTTGACAGCAGTATCTGCAAAAAACCGGTCGTAAACAATGCTTTGATACGATTCACTAAGAGTGTATTGAACGTTCCTGCCGGTTCAATGGGTACCATAACGATGCTAAACGCAAGCGCAACGATAAACCATGCGATGCCGAGTTCCTTTATTTCTTGACGCGAGAATCTCATATCTTCTTTTGGTAGGACTGCATTATTTAAAGCTAGTGGGACAGAAGGTTTTTATGCATGCTCATCTGCCCAGTCTCATGAAAAAAGAGGATATCTTGATTGTGAGTGATCTTCACCTCTGCGAGGGAGATGCAAGTCCAAATGAAGATTTTTTCTACGACAAGGAGTTCAGTCATTTCCTTGACCATTTTGGTGCCGCCAAAACTCTGCTCATTATTAACGGAGATTTTATTGATTTTTTGCAGGTGACAAGCAAGGGCGGATTTTCAGATCTAACGGACAATGAGCGTCGTTTTGGTCTTGGTACTGAAGAAAATAAAAGCGTGTTTAAACTTCGTGCGGTTTTTCACGCGCATAAACGCTTTTTTGCAGCTCTTGCTCGTTTTGTCAGCCAGGGGAATCGTGTTGTTATCTTGCCAGGAAATCATGATATGGAATTTTTCTGGCCTCGGGTGAGGGAAACGTTTTTTGAAGAGTTGGAGCGTATCAAAAAAATCCCTGCTATACGTTCGCGCATCCAATTTCTTCCCTGGTTTTATTACGAGCCTGGTTTTCTCTACGTGGATCATGGTTGTCAGTACGATCCCATAAATAGTTATGATAATTTCTTGTATCCGTTGCTTCCAAATAATCCTCGCCAGCTTGATCTTCCTTTTGGATCTTTTCTGGTGCGTTATCTTTTCAACCTTATTGAGAAAACCGATCCTCTCGCTGACAATTTTAAGCCGCCCATCAAGTATATCAATGTAGCGTTGCAGCGCGATCCTCTTCATGTTGCTCAAACAATCAGTCGGTATGTTCCTGCTCTGCTGCGTATCTGGGTGAAGTCTGTTTCATCTCAAAATCCTTCTGAACAGCATCGTATCGAGCAAGAAAATAATCGCAGACTTGTTGCGCTTGCAAAACAGCACCAGATTCCACTGTCAACGATTTCCCAGCTCGTGTCATTATGGTCGCGAAGTTTGTTGCAT
>WJJS01000029.1 GCA_014729505.1 Candidatus Woesearchaeota archaeon | reverse complement strand
GGTGATCCTGGTGTTGCGACCACGTTAACAGTTGTTGGTCCGTTTTGATCTACGAGGACTTGCACACTTTGGTTTGCTTGTGTATTGCCTGCTGCGTCTACAGTGTAGAATCGAAGATAATGTGTGCCGTCTGCAGAGAAGACAACATTGAATCCTCCGGTTTCGTCTGTACTTGGTGTACAGGTGTTATCCGTATCTGTACAGTAAAGAGTACTGTCGATTCCTCCGCTTGGTGCGGGATCGCTTTCAGTTACCGTAACAGTGACGTTACTTGTTTGCCAGCCGCTTGCAGCGTAATCGTGTGAGCTGTCTGGTGCGACGGTGTCCGCATCAAAGTTTGACGTGTCGTTTGATTGCAGGTTGCCTGCAAGATCTGTTCCTGAATGTACGGTGACATTAACCTGGCCGTCCAGTATTGTGCCACCGTTGTCTGCAGCGAGTGCGTATGTGTACGTCCATTCACTGCGGTCTGCAAGGTTCATTGTCATCGCCGCGTCTGTTACATCGTTTCCTGTGCCTGGTCTGTCGATGCTGATAAGCGGCGTTGCAGTATCGTCCATGTCTTCGTCAAATGTTGCTGTGACGAGAACGTTTCCGGTTGAAAAGAGAGTTCCTGATGTATTGTCCATTGAAAAGTCTACGGAAGTCACTGATGGAGCTGCAAGATCTCCTGTGACGTTTGCTGCGCCGCATACTTCAGTGCTTGCCACAAGGTTTCCTGCAGCGTCTTCAACACCTGAAGGTGTGACGCAGACAGTGTCTCCGTTTTTGAGCCATTGGTCATCGCCTGCGAGGGATTCGTCAAGCGTGACAGTGAGTGTGTCTGATGGATCATCCCACACGAATGCCGCATCGGCTATGAAGAGAGAGTCGCCGTCTGGGCTTTCAAGTACCCAGTTTGAGACGTTTTCTACAGATGCTTCGGTAACATCGCCGTCAAAAGTTATGGCGATCGTATCGCCTGCTCCTTGAACGGTCGTTCCTACAACACTTGTAATGGTTTGAGGAGTGGAATCAAAAATCCAACTGGAGTCAGCAACGTCAAATATTGCCTCCGCAGACGGATGTATTAAGTGACATTTTTCTCCTTCGGTTTCGGTAAGGGAAAGATTAATGGTTTGGCTCCCATCGTTCAAAAGATCTGAAACAAAATCAGAATAATCATTATAATCAGCGGTACAAGGACCGTTCTTAATTCGAATTGAAACTAAATCCGTTGCATTAGTGCACATACTCGTATCCCAAGTAAATGTCGTCATCTCACCAGTGTAACCACCATTTGGAAAAATGACACTTAAATTAGTGACGTTAGTACACACCGCACTCGCCGCCGGTACCGCGACAAGCAGAATACATGCCAAAACGAGAATATTTACAATGTTTTCTTTCTTCATTTGAGGACCTCCTTTCATTGCAGAGCAATGTGAGTATGGCAAAGGAGAGTGCCTAGTGATCGACTAGTTTTGTCCCCTTTAACCCCTTATTGATAGAGAACAGAAGTCTAAACGCTATTTAAACATTTACTCACTGTAACCTATAGGTTTTAGTGTTGTTATCGTCGAGAAAATGCTATGAAATGATATGCAAAGGTATGATGATTCTGGTGCCGCTGTGTATACCAAGGTCCAGCGCGCGTCCGCCGTTGAGTTCCAGCACGTACTGTGCCGGACCTGCGCTGTGATATCTTGTACAGGGATCACTCGTGCAGGGCACTGCCGTTTCAACGTTCACCACATTATTTTCTTTACTAATGAATATTATATCTAAAGGAATAAGTGTGTTCTTCATCCAAAACGTTCGTTCTTGTTCGTCATCAAAGACAAAGAGCATGCCTTCGTTTTCTCCTAGTGTTTCACGATACATAAGTCCGCGTGCTTGTTCTTCGAGTGTGCGCGCGATTTCTACAGAAAACGTGACGCGACCAGTCGCAATATCTGCTTCTATATTTTCTTTTGAAAGTGTACTGTTATTCTGCGCGACTGGAGTAGTGCACGCGATAAGCAAAAGTATCGTGAAAGGTACTAGCATCCTGCAGGCCCTACTGAATTGCATAACAACATAAAAATTATACAACTATAATAATGTACAGATAACAGGCAGGATTAACAATTACAAACGATACATACAATTGATCGCAAACCTTCGCCTGCAAAAAGGAAGTTATCAGTGTGACCTCTGGTTCCTTGTGTTCAAGTCACCGCCGGTTCACTTTCTTCTCCCCTTCAGCGGATTCGAACTGCGATCACATATTTAGTAGATTTCAAAGTATAAAAGCCTGGCGTTACGAAAAAAAAGTAGTTATGGAACTCGTCCGATTCACCTAGGTCCTCGAAAGATACTGAGTTGCACTGCGGGATACTCCCGCATGACTGCACAGACACGATAGTGTGTGGCGTCAATACCATAGCTTTGCAAATGCTGAGTCACTCGCTTGTAGGTAGGCATATCCATTACGCATTGCTGAACGGATGCTATCGGCATACCGATCACGTCTTCTACTCCAAAACAATACGTAAATTCCGCACCTAACCACTGGCTCCACGCGACGTGAGCTCCTCCTATGTTGACCATTCTCAAAAGCGATCCGATCATTTGCGTTCCTCTCATAGTAGCATCCCGTAGCGAACTGTGTCGAATATAACATCCTTCAAAGCGGGCGCCATGCGCATCAATTTCTTCTAGCGAACTAGTTTCAAATTCACATTGACGAAACTGTGCTCCTACTAATGGCATGCCCTCCATGTTGACGAGTTTAAAATGACAGCGATCAAATTCAAGTACTGGACCTGGCCTTTCCAATAAGTCTGTCAGTTCAACACGTCGGGAATCCTGTTGCGGATATGACCCGATTACTGACAAGCCGTCAAATCGCGTCTGTCCTTCAAAAAGTGAGGTGACCAGTTCGTATTCATGCAGCAGTTCTTTCATAACATTGTGGAGTAAAAGAACATGAAAAACGTTTCGATAAGCTAAATTTTATAAAGCGTCATTTGTGCTCTTCCAGTATGCACCGTACTAAGGATATTCGTTGGACTCATGGCATTTCCCTTCGAGACTTTGTCACACAACTCGGCAGTGTTGGTTTTCAAAGTGTTGAAGTCTATCGTGCGGCTCAAGCGATTGTAAAGATGAAAAAAGCGGGTGCGAAGATCTTTCTTACCTTCACTTCTAACATGGTTACTTCAGGATTGCGGGGTCTGTTTGCGCAATGTATCGAACTGGGATTGGCTGATGCAATTATCACGACTGTTGGAGGTATTGAAGAGGATATTATGAAAGCGCATGGCGACGAGTTTGTCATCGGCAGTTTTCATTCTGATGATGTTTCGCTTCATGAAAAGGGTTTTAATCGCGTCGGTAATTTGATGATTTCCAATGAGAGTTATGCGAAGTTTGAAGCGATGATGCTTCCTTTACTCAAACAACTCTACAAGAAGAAACCGCGTCATTCGGTCTCTGAAATGTTATTTGAATTTGGAAAAACGCTTACTGACAATAATTCCATTCTGTTTCAGGCAGCTAAGCGTAACGTTCCGGTCTTTTGTCCTGCGATTACTGATGGTGCGCTTGGTTTCCACCTCTTTTTGTTTCAACAAAAACATCCTGATTTCGTCGTTGACGTGGTGCAAGATTTCAAGAATCTCCTGACGAGTATGAGTCATGACGAACTCAAAGGGTTGATCGCTCTTGGAGGATCCATTTCAAAGCATCACGCAATACTGGGCGCTCTTCTCAATGGAGGTCTTGACTATGCCGTGTACATGTCTACTGCGCGCGCAGGCTCTGGCAGTATGAGTGGTGCGACAACTCAAGAAGCAAAATCGTGGGGAAAAATTAAAGATGATGCTGATGCTGTTACTGTCACTGGCGACGTGTCGATTGTTTTTCCTCTTGCACTAATGCTGGCGTGCGAACAGTTGCGTGAAGATAATATCATATGAAACCGTATTTTCTGCTCTCAAAAAAGAAACTCCTCGACCAGTTTTCACAACTTGAAAGTCGACGTTTTTCTGTCTCGTATAGTGTCAAGACCAATCCTGTTGTAGCACACGTTCTTGAACAGTATACTGATTGTTCTTTTAGCATTCATACCGTTCATGAACTGAAACATATCAAAGATCTATCCCGAGTGTGGTTTTTGGGCCATGCGTTAACAGAGGAGATTCTCGACGAACTTTTCAAACGTCATGTTTCTCGCTTTGTTATCGACAATGAAACAGATCTCGACGTTCTGCTCAAGTACATAGAAAAACATGAGGCGCGAATCTCTTTGCTTTTGAGAATGAAACTGAAGGAGAATACTATTTTTACTGGAAAATATTTTGTTTTTGGCATGGATGCTGCGGTGACAAACAGGAGAGCGCAAGAGCTTGCCAATCATCCTCTTATTGATCGGCTCGGCATTCATTTTCATCGCAAAACACAAAATGTTGGCGAATGGAATCTCATCCAGGAATTGGATGACAGTCTTGACGAGAAAACGCTGCAAAGTATTTCGCTTCTCAACATCGGCGGTGGCTTTCCTGCAAAGTATAAGAATATTTCAGACAATGCTATTAGTGCCGTGTTTGAAAGGGTGTGCCAAGTGCAGTCCTGGGCTGCCGCACATGATATTACTCTCATGGTCGAACCGGGCAGGTATCTTGCGGCACCGTGTATTGAGCTTCATACACATGTGCAGAGCGTCCTTGATCGCGATATTGTCATAAATGCTTCAGTGTATAATTGCGCGATGGACACGATTATTGTACCTATTAAGCTGCTTGTAAAAGGGGAAAAAGACGGGGGCAAACAGTTTACTATCAAGGGCTGTACTCCTTGTTCGTTGGACATTTTTCGCTACGACGTGCGCATTGAAAGACCACGGGTTGGCGACGAGATTGTGTTGTTGAACGCCGGCGCGTATACGTATTCAACTACGTTCTGTGATCTCGAACCTGTAGAAACAAAGATCACGGATTAAATTACTTACTGGCCAGTACTAATTTTGGAAAAACTTTAAATAGTAGCGTTTGCTGTTTTGATAGTATAGTAAGCAGGGGGATTTTTTTGGTAAAACTGCAACAAACTAGACGAAGGGAGAGCGCGGTCTTTGACAAGAGCACAGAGTCGTATCGTTTTCATTTTGCACATGCGTTGGCGGGAGCAGTATTCTGATGACCGACTTTACGATTGACAAGGAAGGGCTCTCCTATCTCGTCAATAAAGGACTGCCTGATTCCGACGACAAACTGCTCCTGGCGCTTGAAGGATTATTTTATGAATGGTCTCAAGGTTCTCTAACGGTTCGTTTGACGCGACCCGACACTCTTGGTCCTGCTCATGATCGTGTGCGCGATACTGCTGACTTGCGATCACGAGTGGAAAGCGTGCGCGATAAGTTGCTTCCGCTCTTTTCGAGTTCTGGCGTTGATCCACTGGATCGGGATGTGTGCGATGCAGTGTGTTCTGGTCTTGGCCTTATAGCACGGTACGATCATTTGCCGGCAGATGCTGACGGACACCCTCTGGTAAGCGAGGACACCTTGCAGGAATTGCTTCACGGCGAGTATGATAATCGCGCAATCGAGGAGTTTCTTATGGAACGTATCGCTCTTCGTGAAGCAATTGTAAAAAAGAAAAGGGAATTGTTGACAAAAATGCAGGCGCATTCTGGTTGTTCTGAGGATGAAGCACGAAGGGAATTGCTCAAATTGGAACGGGATGCCGGTCAGGCAAGGATGAGCGATTTCATGGATAGTTTTCAGTTAGAGATTCTTTCTCACGCCCAACGGTACAAGTATAATGCTCGTGGTCGGGTAAAAGCAATTGACAAGCAGATGCTTGAGCAAAGAGTGTCTTCAATTAACCTTGGCGCGCTGTCTGAACGGCCCGGTATTTCTGAACATATGAATAGGTTGGAAGAAGCTGTTGAAGCAGTGTATGGCGATAATGATACCAAAGCGGACCCGCAACCGGGCAGTCCCGGTAGTACTCCGTTGCCTCCAATGATTTCTGTTCGCGAAGATGAATTTCTCAAACGCGCTCCAAAGCTCGGTTCTGGAGGTTGTCTTCCCGGCGCGCGTCTTGCGTTAAGAGCGGGATATTGTGCGCGACGTCTTGTTGGAGGGGTAAAACTAAAGCGTTCACTAATCGCTCAAGTCGAGGATTATCGTATTTTGCATCTTGCAGTGTCTCGAGAATTGGATCAGTTTAGGAGTTTGCCTCATCTCGATAAGAGTCTTGAGCATCATATTAGCAATCAGGTGGAGGGTCTTTTGCAGTCAATGGAACATGTGCTTGCAGTGTTGCAGCGAAAGCTTGGCATGACTCATCTGCAAGTCGAGTATCATATTAAACCGCAGGAAATTGAGTTTCGCGCCGAGCGTTGTAATGTATACACAGGACCTCATGCCTTGCAAAATCACGATTTTACCGACGAGAGAGCTATGGAGGTGCTAAGAACAATGCATAGGGCGTCTCAAGGAAGTGTAAGGCCTGAAGATATCCTTTCTTGTTCTTCGCAATCGGATCCTGTCGGCAGTCAACATACCGGGCCAGGTCTTGTTCGTCGGGCGTGGAGGCGATTGTCTGGCAGTCTTGACGAAGAGGCTGTTCTTGCTGATTTTCGCGACATTGGCGTAAAAGAAAATCCTGTTCTTCTCTATGAGGATGTGAATTGTCGTCGTATAACAAGTATCCTGCACATGGTGGGTGTTTCTCTCGAGGTAACTCCTGATAATTATCGTCAAATTGGCCCTGAAGGTCTGGATTCTGAAGGCCTTGCAGACTATGTTGGTAACATAGCGCAGGGTATTCGCGATAGTGGTGATGAACCGTTGACAACCGATTATCTTCTCGACCAGATTTTTCGTCATGCGGGTGTTCGCAGAGTAGTCATTGAGGACCTGCCACGCAAAGGGATTGTTAAGAAGCGCATTGATCCTCAGTCAGTAGCGCAATTGTTGTTTTGCAGAGATTATGAACCTGCAGATTCTCAGCCGGTGATGCAGGGTGAAGAATCATCTCCTGATGATACAACAATCACGACGGGCATCACTAACGTTGTGCATCGGGATTCCCATAAGCGAACTGGTTCGACGACAAGTCTTAATCTTGCTGAACTAAGTAAGAGCGGGGAAATGCTGAGGTCCGCAGCGTTGCGCATGCCTCTAAGAACTAGCGCGGATGGTTCTGGTCGATCACGGTTACCTGTGGATTCGATTCAAATCGATGATTATGATGAATTGCGGGAATTTTTTATGGTTATCGAGGATGAGACGCGACAACTCTATTTGGATCTTGCTCGTACGCTCGACGATCTCGAATCTCTTCGTGCTGCGCAGCCCGGAATGATTCGTACTTCACTTCGTTATGTTGGTGCTCTTGGTCTTGCTCTTGGCGCGTTGTGGCTTCACGGCGTGGATTATCGTGGCCAGCACATGATTGCCCGATTGCCTGAGCAGGGCATTCCTCTGACGGTCAATGATGATCTCACGTCTCAAGATAACGGCGAGGTTCTTGGACGGTCCTTGTTCGATCTTGATGCCGGCACACCTGTTACTGCTGATACGGTTCTCTATCGTCTTGCGCAGAGTAAAGAATGGGAGCGGGCGTTGTCTCGTCATGATCGCAGTATATGGGATTTTGAAGGTAGTGACGCGTCTGTATCATCTTCTGATCTTTCAAGGAGTCCTGTGATTTCCCGTCTTTTGACGCGACAGGATCTGGGGTATACGGGCAGTGATGAAAGTGCTGAGGCTCTACTCACCTATCTTGCTCATGCAGCTCCTTTTGTTGAAGCTCGCTCCCGCGAGCGGCCCGAGCCTCAAGACGTAAGTGGTTTTGTAACAGTTCGACAATTGAATGACATACCTCTTGTCTCGCAGGAGGAACTGTATTACCACGTGCAGAGATACTTGCATTCCGACGCCGGTCGTGAGATTCTCGGTCGTTATATGACTGCGTTGGTTGAGAGTGGCGGTTCTTCACCAGCGTTCCCAAAAGAACAATACGATGAACGGGTGCAAAACAGTATCGAGCAGTTTTGGAGACGGGCTTTTGACTTTTCCAGTCGCTTTGCTGTCACGCCGGATCGCATGCGTCGTCGCCTAAGTGCCAGACTTCTCGGACCAAGCCCTGCCAGAAGCCATCCTAAGACAATCTATGGTCGCATAACAGCGCTTGAACGTCGACTTCCGTTGATACCTGAAGGACTGTCTTTGCCGCGCGATGAGCCTCGCGATCCTTTGTACTGGAGACCTGAGGGCGATCCTTCGAGTCGTCCTGCAGAGGGTTCTCTCGAGGATTTGTATCAGCGTCCTCAAGGCGATGCTGATCCTTTGAACTGGGGCGCTGAGAAACAGAAGAGTGTTAGAAAAAGAAGAAGGATTGGATAAAAGAGTAGCAGACACCACTATTAAATAGTAAAGCTTATAAAGGGCGTCGTGCTACGAGTACTAAAACTAATTGAGGGGGAAATATATTATGCCAGATCCAACAACACCGGACCCAAGTGGTGCATCAGATCCGTCAGCTGCAGGACCAGTCTCGCCGGACCCTGATGCGACACTACCAACAATCGAAGATTTAGATTTTGATGATACAGATGCGCTTCGTACGTATCTTAAAAACCAGCAGAAAGCAAAGGATGATGCTTACGATATGCTCGTTGATGCTCAAGAGGAAATTGATCGTCTTAAAGCGGCCCAGCCAGGCTTGCTTCGAAAATACGGCGTTCCTCTTGTTGGCGCTGTCGGCCTTGCCGCTGGCGGCATGTGGTTAAACGGAGTATCTACTCAACAGGACGCTTTGAATGCTCGCATGCCTTCAGGTACTGCTGCATTGATAAGCACGGAGACTCTTGCTACTGGAGACGTTCGTGACGCTCTTGGTCGCGGAATGTTCGGCCTCAGTGACAGTGACCCAGTAACTCCTGATACAATTATGGCACGCTTGGCTGCAAGTGATAATTGGGGTAAAGAACTCAATCGTCACACCCGCGCAGTGTGGGGTTTAGATGCAGGTGTTGCTCCTGTAGATACTGCCACTCTTCAAACCAGTCCAGTTCTGGCAGGTACGTTGACTCGCGCAGATGTCGGATACACGGGAAGTGATACCAGTGCTGATGCATTGCTTACTCATCTTGCACAATCACAACCTTTTGTCGATGCTCGAGCGGCTTCCCGACCTGCTGCGGTCGATACCAGCGGGTTTGTTCAACAAAGCGATTTGGACACTACACTGCGAGGATACGTGCGCAGCGATCAACTTAATGGTCTGGTCGCACAGTACCTTCGTACACAAGGACAATCAGAGCTCGGCGAGTATATGCGTCATTTGCTTGCTCCGGGTACGAGTACAGAAGACTTTCCTCGTGACGCTCTTGCAGGTCATGCTCGCGCTCAGGCAGCATCATATCTTCGACGCGCGCTCGATCTTGGCCCTGGAGCTGATGTGACAAGTGCTTCGCTTGCAGGCGCTCTACGCACGCATCTGCTCGGTTCTGAGGATGGAACAACCGCAAATTCCGTCTATGCACGCTTAAAAGCGCTCGAAGAAGGTTTTGACCGAGTTTCAAGAACTCAGGCTCCATCTGATCGTCCGTCTGATTCAAGACGACGTGAAGGTCCAAGCAGGGATCCTTTGAATTGGGGCGCTAGATAAAGCGCTATTTTTTTATTCTTCTCTTCTTTTTCTTCTTGTTATGTGGTTTGTCCTTGCAGTCGTAACGTTCGTGGTGCTGGCAGTAGTTCTCTTCTATTTTTCCGTGTTTAAACGAGATCCTCTGCGCAGTGTTCCCCGCGGCAATCACCTGGTGTGTCCCACTGACGGCAGGGTTATCAGTATTGCTCATACAAGTGATAGGAGTTTGCAGGTCAATAAGGGTTCTTTTGGTCGTATCACCGCTCTGTGTAGTGATGTTGCTGCTGACTGTACGCTTGTCTCAATTATGATGACACCTTTGGACGTGCATTTCCAGAGGGCTCCTATTGACGGCGTTATCAAAAAGATTAAGCATTCCCCTGGAAAATTTAAAAACGCCGTGCTCAATCGTGATTGGGCAATGCTTGAAAATGAAAAAAACGAGATCCTTATTGAAGGAGCGCAGGGTCGTGTAAAGGTTATTCAAATCGCAGGCATTCTTGCTCGTCGCATCAAGTGTTTTGTTGAGGAGGGCCAGGTTGTCCAGCAGGGTCAAAAGATTGGCTTTATAGATATTGGTTCGCAGGTGACGTTGATTGTGCCGCGTTCAAGAACAATTTCTGTTCTTCCCGGTGCTCGCGTTCTTGGGGGTGAGACGATTCTATGAAGACTGTGTCAAGAATGAGGGATCGCAGGAATTTTATTCAGATTAGTTTTTATTTGCTGCGTATTGTTCTTGCCATTGTAGTGTTTAGTGCTCTTCTTCTTGGCAGAAGAAATCTTGCCTTGCTCATGTTTGTACTAAGTATTGTCATCGGGTTTCTTGATTATCGTCGTTATCGCCGCACCATACTGGTGACACAGTTTGAGTCTATCTTGAATGCCTTTGCTGATAAGCTGCTTATTGTGCTCTCGTCCATCGCGTTGTTTGCGAATGGCGTTCTCCCTTTATGGGCTGCCGCACTGTTTGTGGCAAAGGATGTTCTTTTTGGGATTCTTGGCGCAGTGGCGTGGTGGCGCAATCGGTATACGTTGTTTCGTCAGCGCCTCAGTAGTAAGATCACTACTTTTTTTCAGGTGATTGCTCTTATTGCCATTCTCTTTGATAAACTTGATACGGTGCTTCTTGCCATAGCGGCGGTGTTTACTGCGCTTAATGGTATTGTGGTGTTGTTTCGTCCTGAATTTCTAAGCGCAAAAAAGCCAGGTCCTTTTCAGGAGTATGCGTTAACCAAGTTGTTGAAGCTTGCTGATCTTGTGACGCTTTTTAATGCGCTTCTTGGTCTGCTTGCCATTATTTTTGCTATTACCGGATCATTGTTTGCTGCAAGTAGTACGTTGCTTGTTGCTGTTGTGGTTGATTTTCTTGATGGTCGCATTGCTCGCATGACTGGAACTGCCAATGAGTTTGGCAAGCAATTGGATTCATTGTCTGATACCATTTCCTTTGGTGTTGCTCCTGCCGTGATCGGTTTTGTCATCACTCAATCTCGACTTGCTATTGTGGCTATTTCCATATTCCTGTTTTGTGGTGTTCTGCGTTTGGCAAAATTCAATATTATGGATACCAAGGGTCTCTACATTGGCATGCCGATTACTGCTAATGGCATTATCATTCCCTTGCTCATCTTTTTTTCGGTTCCTGTACTGTATTTTCCGTACATCTATCTGTTTTTGGGAATTCTTATGGTAGCGCCGATTCAAGTCAAGAAGATTTGACACTGGACATGTACACGTAAACCATATGTTAACTGAAACTTTTGTAGTTTCTATGCGCCAAACCATTGCGCTTTGCGGGTCGTCATTGTGCGTCGAGGAGATGCTCGAGTGTCTAGCTGCCAAACTCCAGTCGAGAGGACTTATTATTATTGATTCGGCTACGATGATTGACCCGCGCCCTTTTCGTACATTTTCGCGTAAAGTTCATATTATTCGTCCTTCTAAAGCGTCTCAACTGCGCGCTCTGGCAGAGGCTCGTCTTGAAAAACTCTTACTCAAAACGTATGCTGAATCCGTTCTTATTACTTCGATTGCTGATATGTTTCGTGTCATAGATAGTGAGGAATTACCGTTTGTTGTTGATCATGTCCTCGACCGTCTGAAACATCTTCAACAAGAGTATGGCATTCGTCTGATCGCCGGTTGTACTGGAACACAGCCTTTTATCGAGAAGCGTTTTCAACAATCTGCTACCTTAACTATTGATCTTGCCAAATTGCAGGCACCAAACGTATTGTGATATATTTTGGCAAAGCTTTAAATAGTCTTTTTCCTCACTCTTTGTGTATGATGGCTAATATTGATAACTGTGGTTTGCACAATTATCTAATTATTACCATCTTTAATTAAACACAATCTGCTCTGCGGAACGGGTTGTGTTGCTTGTTCTGTAGAGTGATCGGAGGTAAGAGAAATGAGTGAGGAATACACATTGGCTGCAGTGGCCGAACAGACAAAAGGGAGACTGGCACTTCGTGTTCAAGTGGATAGGGTCTTTGATTCCTTGGAAGTGTATCAGGGACTGGTGGCTCTTGCCTATCCTTTGAAGGGTTCGGATACGTCATTGGTTGTCAAAAAACCGGTGTGGGACGAGGAGCGTTCGCAGTATCTCAGAGATAGTGATGGCGCTCTTCGACGAGGAGGTGAAGAATCCGCGGTACCGTGGTCACCTTTTAGTTTGCTGACTTCTCTCTTGGAACCGGGCATGGAAGTCACGTTGGTCGGTCCCAGGGATCGCAGGGAAGAGCTTGAGGTTCTTGCGAAGTATTTGAGTCCTGGCTCTCCATTGTACGGACAGTAATGTTCCTTCTGGTCTTGCAGATCAACGCAAGGCCCCTTTATTTTGACCACTGGTAGGTAGCGAAAAGCTTATAAGGGGTGGTATCGCTTTTTGATGTATGACAGACGCGCCAGAAGTGGAAGCGCAGGTAAAAGAAGCGGTGGCCACAGGAAGTACAAGCGACCTGATTGCACTACGACTACAACAGCAAGGCATTACGTCGGAGTCGCCGCTCACTGCTGACGAGCTGGAAGACAGAATTAATAAGATCTATCGCTCTTCAAAAACAGCTGACGAGCATGAACTCCTGACTACACTGCAACAAGGCCTGCGCAATGGTTTAGGTCACATCAGTGAATACGAATGGCATGACGGCCAGGGCAATCCTGTTGAGCGCCATCACCCGGATGCTCACTTTCGTGGCTCGCATCCTGGCTCTGCGTTCTATTTTTTGATGGATGGAGATACTGAACATCTAGAAGTGTTATGGCGTCTGTTTCCGCAGGCAAAACCTCTCGTGACACAACAACTTCAAGACGCGATTCTTCAATCAGCTTCTCCACAACAATTGCGCGATACCGTTTTTGCAGGTATTGATAATATGTATGAACATGTTGCACAACAAGTGCTTGCTAGAGGAACGTATGACAGTACGCTTGTTCATGCTGCAGGGGCTCTTGATCGCGCTGATATGTTAAACGCAAAACCGAAAAAGCATCGCTTGCAACGGTTGCAAGAAGCGTACGGCCCTCTTGCGTTTCAGTTGATGTTTGATCAAGGCCATCCTGACGGGTTTGTTATCGCAGGACAATTGGCCATACCGTCTGACGATACTCAAGCAGCCTTCAAGAAACGATTCGATGCAGAACTCCGCAGTGGAAACGTCTCGAAGAACGTGCTGCGTAGTGGTGTGGTGCTGGGAACACTTCCCAAGGTTTGTAACGAACTGCTGAGAGGCGAGCGGAGTTATAAAAAGTGCTGGCATGGTGCTGTTGATCAGTTGCTCAAAAGTGATGACGTCCAGGACTGGCTGCTAGCACGTGGTGTTGCGCGAAGTCTTGATAAATGGGGGCCTGAACATCTCGGTCATGAAAAGGTTCCAGGACTTCGTGCTGCAGAAGCAAAACTCATCACTGACAGTACTTCAGCATTGCAGACCCGGTCTGTTCATGATCCGGCATTGTATGGTCGTGCGATGATTTTTGGTCTCGATCCCGATCCTTGGGAGTATGATGAGTATTCTCCCGTAAACGATACGTTGCACCGGCTTGGTCCCTACGATGGCAGCAAAGAGAAAGCGATGAAAGTTATCAACGGCATGTGCCGCTCTGATCATCGTTTGCATACTATTCGCGGTGTTCGTCTTGCAAAAAAGTTAGGTCTTGAAGATGAAACGCAACAAGCATATACAGCTCATCTTGATGAACTGTTTGACAAGCAGATGTTGCCCGATTATATTATTCCATGGTCTGCCTGCTATACTGATACTAGTAATGTGGTGACTCGTTTCTTGGATCGCACACTTGAAGAAAAGCGCATTAGCGAGGGCATGATTGAATTTGGTCGTCGTGTAGACGAAGAGTTGCTCAAGCAGAACAAGGAATATATCGAGTCTGCAAATGTTTCAGGAGCTCAAGTGTCTGTTCCTCCGTATTTTTCCTACACTGAGAGACTGATCCTGCCGTCGTACAGACGCATCGCTGAAGAACATATTGCAAATCCTTCTGTTCAGCGCATTGATCTTGATGAATCTCTTGACTTTGCTCGAAAGTATGGGGTATCATCAGGGTATCTAGAACAACAACTTGCTGAAACACTGTCTAATAATATGCTTAACACTAATCTTATTGAATTGGCTCGTATTGATGATAAGCTCGATATTGCTCGAGCAACGTATGGCTCCATTGTCAGGGATTTGTTAGATGCAGAGGACGAATCAGCAAGAACAGCAGGCCAGCATATTGCTAAAATGTTAGAAATGCCTATGGACAAGCCCGAGTATCAGCCCCAATAAGCTTTTATAATTCTCTCACGTTCTGTAATATATGAAAGCAGAAACGCGATTAACCCTGTATCTTATCGGCATTGGCGTTGTTTTCTTCGGTGGATTGCTCGCGCTCTTCGTGTATCCTTTTGCACAAACGCCTCGCTCACCACTTCCTGACGATGTAGTGCTCGAATATGGGTATCGCGTTCTTGGCACTCCGCAAGTGTTTGTAACACACGTACAAGATGACGGCGAGATCTTTTTTGTGACTCAAAACACTAGTCTTGGTACTCTTAATGCTGCTCAACTCGAAGAATTGACCGCAGCAATATCTGAACGACGTTACGATCTTGATCGTCGTAACTATTATTCAATTTTCTCACAGGTGACCTGTAAAGGATGTGTTGATTCGTGGCTGGTCGTCAAACGCGAAGATCAGAGTGTGCAGGTCATACACCTTGACGCGCCCGAAGCGTTGAAGGTGCTGGGCTACCAAAACATTTAAAACCACTTCAGGTGTTTTTCTACAAATCTTGGGCTCGTGGTCTAGTGGTATGACGTCTGCTTGACGTGCAGGAGGTCGCCAGTTCGATTCTGGCCGGGCCCATTTTTTAATCTTTGATCTGTATCTACTTTCGGAATCTATTTAAATTTGGACATCGTTTTAGTTCGTATGAAGTTTAAGATAGCAGTCGTTCAGTTGGAAATAGATGTGTGCAGTGCTAAAGAAACTTTCAAAAAAGTAGAACCATATATTAGAAAAGCCAGCGGCAGAGCAGACATAATTGTGTTTCCAGAATATCTTATTTCTTGGAATTTTGAAGATGTCGGCAAACAGTATGTTAAACGATTTCAAGAGTTAGCTAAAAAGTA
Organism: Candidatus Woesearchaeota archaeon; assembly: GCA_014729505.1. Taxonomy (GTDB): domain Archaea; phylum Nanobdellota; class Nanobdellia; order Woesearchaeales; family ARS49; genus WJJS01. The sequence goes on along the minus strand of WJJS01000029.1, from coordinate 1,438 downwards.
TACAATTGACATTGTCACCGGCTCAATGATTTCACAATACAAAAAGAAAAAGTACAATACCTTATATTACATTTCTTCAAACGGAAAAATCAAGGGCGCCTATCGGAAAATTAACTTGTGGCATCCTGAAAGACATCACATTGCTTACGGTAATGAGACATGCGTTTTTAACACTACATTTGGTAAAATTGGTTTATCAATATGCTGGGATGTAGTGTTTCCTGAGATGTATCGTGCCATGATTCGAAAAGGAGCAAGGATTGTTATATGTCCTGCGTTTTGGAGTGATCAGGATGCTTCTCCAAAAGGATTACGTCATAATCCTCGAGCAGAGGAAGTGTTTATCGATTCTTGCTGTACGAGTAGAGCTTGTGAAAATGAAATCATTCATGTTTTTTGTAATGCTGCAGGCTCTTGGCAGGATAATAAAACGAAATGGGACCTTACTGGACATTCTCAAATAACCGTGCCATTTAAAGGCGCAATTAGGAAACTAAACCATAACAAAGAAGCAATGTTTATTCAAGAAGTCGATACTACTGTTCTCAATGATGCTGAAAAAGCGTATAAGATACGAAAGGACCTTAAAACAAGAATTCTGTAATTGTTGATTCAAACTATGTAACTGCCAAGTTCTCACATAAGAATTTGACCTTCAAAACCAATTGCACCAAAAAAGTAACAAGAAGTTTCCAGAGTCACCTAAAAAAACCCATTCGTCAACCTTGCAAAGAGATAGTAGTGTTTGACCTTCATATTGCAAGGCTAACTAAAACTAAATATCATACTGCAAGATACTCCTTCTGATGGAAGGCCAGAGGTATCAATGAAATAATTAAAAATGTCTCCTGCAGAAACGGTTATAACGTCACTGTCGTCAGTACATGACTTAGTATACGAACTTATCGTACATGAAAGAGCCGTATTGCTGCCCCCTTTCTGCAACGTGATGGTGTATGAGTTTCCCGAACCAGGATAGCCAGGTATTGCTGCACAGCGCAGTTGGGATAACGTTCCTGCGCTTGTCAAAACTTGGCTGACCGCATACTGGTCAGTACCATCAGCAAATCTACATCCTGATATTGTCATGTAATAATCGTCATTTACTGAATCGTATCCTGCACAAGAGATCAAGACAGTCTTACTTACGCTTTCACCTCCGGCTTCCAACACGCCGTTATTGTTACGCAATTGTAGATCGCCCAGATACAGGCTGTTGTTGCTGGTATATACTGATCCGGTAATATTTGCATCGCCTTGTACATGAAGTTCCTGTGTTGCACTCACGTTTGCGCCGACAGCGAGTCTTCCCTCTATTGTCAGATTGTTTGGAAAACCGTAATTGCCCGCACCAAACCATCCTGGAGCTACTTCTGAGAGTGTGTGCCCTACAATAGCGGGATTTGTCGTACCATAGCTTGACACCAGTATCATACCT
>WJJS01000028.1 GCA_014729505.1 Candidatus Woesearchaeota archaeon | reverse complement strand
CGCGCTTTTTTTATGCCGTCGAGTATTTCGCTGATCGTGCCGTATTGTTCGTACAGGAGTTCTCCTATTCTTTGGTTTTCTTGTGCTTCTTGTCTCAGCATCTGTTTTCGTTCTTCTTGTGCACGTATGCGTTCTTTGATTTTTTCTAGTTTTTGTTCATACGGACTTGGCGGTATATCGATAGTCTGCGCGTAAATAAGTGCGTACCCTTTTGATAGGCTTGATAATGGTGTGCTATCGTCAAGTGAAGTAAAGGGAAATGGTGTGATGAGTTCTATGTGATCTGGTGTTCCGTACAATTGTGGTGCTAATGGTTCTTCAGCGAATGTCGCAAGTGCTGTGGCAAGGGATTGAGCGTTTTCTGTCGTGATTGTTGCTTGTGCATCGACGTGTGCTCTTTCACACGCTTCTAAAGCGTAGTGTTTTCCTATGTATCGTGCGATACTCTTTGACGCATTGTCCGGCGAGGCGAGTAATTGTGCGAGTATGTTGTCGCGTGTTTGTGTGAGCAAGAACTCTCTTTCTTCTTGCGTATACTGTTCGCCAGGTGCGACCTTGCGGTCTTTCCATGCTTGTCGTTCCCGCACTGCGAGTATGTTGTTTTTGTCGTCGCAGACGACGATGTTTCCTTTGTTGAACAGTTCTATGTAAACGTGGTATGTTTTTTCTTTTTCGAGCACGAGTCTCATGATGCGTTGTCCTGGTAATTGTGTGATGCTTGTGAGTCGTGCCCGGTCGAGGTATTTGCGCAGCCATTGGCAAAAGCCTGACGCTGTTGATATTGCGGGTTTTTTCTTTTGTAAGAACAGTATTTTTGGTGTGATTACGAGTAAGGGTTTTCCTGCCTGTGAGCTATACCATCGGATGTAGATATCGTTATCGTGTGCGTAGAATTTGTCGACGAGAGCTCCTTGTAATATGCAGAGTTCTTTTGTTAAGAAATGGAGGTCGACTGCGCTGATGCTTTTCATTCTTTGATGAGAACCTCGACAAGCGCTGCAAATGCTGGTCGTGTGATAAGTACTCCGATGGTTACTCCTAGCATGGTTGTTAGTGCAAATCCTTTGAGTAATCCTGCTCCTGCAAAGAGTAGTGGTGTCATAGCGACCATCGTAGTGAAGTAGGCGGTAAAGATGATAAAGAATGCTCTTTTGAGTTTGTCTTTCCACTGGTATTGTGCTTCATTTCGAGCTCCGCGCAGTGTTTCATCTGCTATGACTATTTGATCGTCTACTCCTGTTCCTATGGCGACGATGATGCCTGCGATTGCTGCAAGGTCAATGTTCCATCCGATTATTGATGCCATGCCGAGGATGAGTATGACTTCTGATAATGCTATTGTGGCGATTGGAAATGCGAGTATGAGTCGTCGGTAACTGATGACGAGTACTGATATGACGACGAGTATGGCTAGCACGCCGAGCAGTAATGCGTTGTTGACAAATTGTGCTCCGAGTTGTGGTGAGACGGTGTCGATGCGTGCGATGTTGAGTTTGACTGGCAGGCTTCCTGTGATGAGGATGGTTTGCAGCGTTTTCATATTTTTTAGTGCGTCGCGTGCAGCGTCGGCTTCGTTTGGTGCTGCTCCTGCGCCGCTAATTGAAATGTCTGTGACTGCGCGTCCTTTGAGGTCTGCGGCTATGTTTAGCCTGTCTACTTCTTGATCGTCGAGATACAGCACGAGTGGTTCTGAGAGTTGTCTTGAACCGCCTTCTGAGACTTCGACGTCAAGATTCGCTGTTGCATCGGCTTGTCGTTGTGCTGCTGCTTGACTGAGTGTGATGGTAAAGTAGAAACCGCATTGGTAATTACCTGGTTGTCCCTGACATCCTACGTTGGGATCGATTCCACTGCATGTTCCTGTGCGGCACACGTACGTGATGTCTTGTCCTCCTCCGCGAAAGACTGTTTGGTTTGCGACTTTTGCTTCGAATTTTCCTTGGCTGCCGATGAGGTCTTTTACTTCTTGTTCTGTAACGCCTGCGATTTCGACGAGTATGTATGATTCTCCGCCGCCGATGATGTCTGGGCTTGTTTTGACGAGGAGTACTGTGACGTCGCTAATGCCGTACACGTTGAGTCGTTCTGTGAGGCTGTCAATTATAAGATTCAGTGTGTCGTCATCTACTGGTTCTGCTGGTTTGAGCAGGACTCTGGTTCCTCCTTGTAGGTCAAGTCCTTTTCGCAGATTGCTCGTCGGTGCATTGCTGACTCCAAGACCTATATCTTCAACTCCTCTACTTTCTGTAATGGTAATTGGTCGTTCTTCTGTGCGGGTCACGTTTTCTTCGACTTGTGTGATATTGCCGTCAATTGTTTTATTGACGAGCACTGTTTCTGTAATATTGACTTCTTCTGTTTTGTTTGTGGTAATTTCGACGATATCTTCTTGTACTTCTAGTCGATAGATGCCTTTGTTTGTGCGTATCTGGACGTCATCTCCTATTTGCAGTGGCGCAATGACTGCGCCGTAATCTTCCATATTGCGTATGGGAACGTTATTGATGGAGGTGATAATCTCCTTGTTCATTGGCATTGTTCCTGCTTTTGGGCTTTGAATACCTGCCATGTGTGCTGCGCTGTCTCGTAGTACGCTGTTGATTGCGACGCCTTCAGCATAAGGGTTTGGTCGCAGTGCAAAGAGCATTATTGCGAGAGCAACGACTAGGAAGATGACGCGCCATTTTTTGAAGATGAGTTTGAGTTTCATTCGTGCTCCGTTTTCTTTTCAAGACTGAGTCGTAGTATGCTTGCGTTTTGAAACCAGGTATAGATCACATCAAAAGCTAGTCCTATTGCAAGGATGAGCATGATTTGTTTAATAACGTCTGATTGTGTGAAAAAGTATGCGACGAGTACTGCCGCTAGTGAGGTCGTGCTCATAATTAGTCCTGTGCGAAGAGCTCCTTTAACGCGATCAAAAACGGTTCCTTCTTTTGATCTGATAACTCGTGTAGTTAGTAGTATGTCTGTATCTACTGAATAGCCGATAAGCATGAGAAAAGCGGCGATACCGGCGGTGGAGAGTCGAATATCAAGCAGGCTTACTACTGCGAGCGTGCTCATGATATCTGAAAATGCTGCGAGCATGACAAACAGTGATGGAACGAGTTTTCTAAACGTGATAAAGACGGCAAGACCCATGAGAAGAAACGCAATAGCGATCGCGATGATGGTTTGTCGAAAAAAACTTTGGCCTAGACTGCTGCCTATAAATTCTGCAGTGTATCCGTCTTCTTGTACTACAATGCCGTATTCGCGAACGTCCTCGATGAGTTTTTCTTCTATGTTATCGCTTGATTCTATGATGATTGAGGAGAGGCTTCCTCCTTCGCTTATTCCGCGTACATTGATCTCTACGTCTGGAAATGTCTCATCCAGATGGTTGCCTAGTGCTTGCAGGTTTACCGCTGATGTGACGGGTATGGTTATGGTGAGCCCTCCTTGAAGAGTAACTCCTTTTTGCACGATTTCTCCTCGTGATATCCATTTGAAACCGATAATGCCCAGAGAAACAATAAGTAATAATAGTGAGATTGTTAGGAGTGTTTTATGCTTCTTTTCAAAAATCCGTAGTAGTAGGGTTACGCTCAACTCGTCACCTAGGCTTGCGAACCTCGACTTATTTTTAAAACTTACGGGTTACGGTGATTGTTAAAAGATCGCATTGAAGAGTCCGCTGTACACGGCAAATCCGTCGAACATAGGTATTGGAAGCATATTGAAAAAGAAGAGGAGTTTGTTGATTTGCATTGTTGCTCCTACGATGATTCTTGTTTGTGGTTTGAACGTGTAGTGTTTGAGTGCGTACCAACTTCCTGCCCAGAGTATGGCGTTGATTGCAGGTCCTGAAAAGGCTATCAGTGCATTGACAAGCGGGTGAACGAGGCAGGTGTCTGCACAACTAATACTCACATAGGCGGGTACAAAAAATGCAAATCCCGACATCATTTTAAGGAGTAATCCTATGCCTAACCATAAATAGGCGGCGTTAAACGTGGCGACATAACCAAACGCCATGCCTACAAATTTATGTCCTAGTTCGTGCAGGATGATGCCTGGCGCTACTGCCCACATGGAGAGGATGAATGCCTCTTTCCATGATTGTGTGTAGCGTGCGAAAATGTCGAGAAAGATATAGCCGACGATGAGTGTCATCGCGATCATGTCGACAATTTCGAGGAGTGCAAAGACCATGTGCGTTCCTCTCTTGTTATCCTATATATAGTTTGTTAAAGAATTATCGTATGATGCCGTACCATTTGTAGAGTACGTAATCAATACCTCGCAGTAATTCCATGCCTTCTCCTTGTATTGTTATGCAGGTGTCTTGTATGGTGATTTGTGTCGGGCTTGCAGTTTTGAGCATGACGACGGCCTTGTCTTTATCACCGCATTGCACAATGCTGTGATTGCCGCAGGACTCGTGTGCTGTAGCGCACGCGCTTTCTATTTGTTTTCCTAGTGCTTGGACGAGGTTAAACGAGAGTTCTCCTGCGCCTAGTGAGAGGTGAGAGAAATCGCTTTGTGGATCGTTTGGATCAAAGACGATGTAGATCGGTGAGAGTTTGTTGAATTTTGGGTCAAGCACTCCTTTGACGGGCACCGTTTCTGCTTCTAATGGGTTAAAGCGTAATGGTATGCGGTATTCTACTCCTTCGCGCTGCCATGAAAATCTCCAGTGCGTGTCATCTTTGACAAATTCGAATCCTCCATAGGTTACTGCTCCTGTTGGATCATCTGCGGAAATATATTTTCCTCCAAAGAGCAGTGCTAAGAAGAGAATGATAATGATGGCTATGCCGCCGTAAAAGACTCTTTTGCTGCGCAGTTCGTCTTCTGGATTTGGTTCTGGATCAACCGGTGTGGTGTCTGTGTTTTTTTCAGGGGTGGTTACCGTGTGTTCTTTGTCGCTTTTTTTCTCGATTGTTTTCTTTTTTGATTCTTTCTCTTTCTTACTCTCTTTTGTCTCCTTTTTACTCTCTTTGGTTTCTTTTTTCGCTTTCTTGTTGTTTTTCTTCTTTGTCATGTTCTTTTTTGTTTTTCGTCCTTCGAGTTCTTCAAGATCTCGTTGGAGTTCTTCTGCGATATTGTCTTTTGTGATTTCACTCATTCATGACACCCAGTATCACATATTGTAACCGGTCTGCCTGTTGGGCGAGTGCTGCACCTGAGCTGCCTTGTACGGTAAGACAGGGTCCGTCTTCTTCAATGCTTGTAGTGTTTGTGATGTCCAAAATAATGATTGGCGATGTTCTTGTGGCATTCTCACATGTCATGGCGATAACGGCGTTTTCTCCAGTGGTGGTTGCACGCGTTACTATTTTTTGTGTGCTGATGTGTAGTTCCATGTAATATTGCAGGTGCCCTAACAGTTCTGGTTCTTCCACTTCGTCATTATAGCTAATGACGATGTTTTTTGCCGCGGTAAGCAAGTTGATTGTCTCGTTTGTTAGTGGTAGTGATGCCACTTCTGTCGGATGATAGAAGAATGCATGTTCTTCTCCGTCCAGTTCGACGATCCATCCGTCCTGGGTCTGACGAAATTCAAAACCGTTGTAGTCAAACGAGTTTGAACCTCCTAGCTTATAATTGAGTACAAAGCCAAAGATGCTAAGTACCATCACGGCGACGATAAAGATGCCCATAAGCATCTTCGGGTTGAGTTTCATAGTCGTCATTCACAGGTGGTCTATTTAAATATTTTTCCTCTGAGAAATAGAGAATATCATGCCTATGTTTGAGTGGTAACGTGAGTGTCTGTGCTCGAGGCGCGGTTGTTCGGTGATGATGTGCAGTCGACAACGGGCGCGCATTTTGTAATACTGATGAGTTGTAGTCATGGACGGTGCTGCTTGTATATCTCTACTTTCATCGCCATAATCGATGCTGACTTCGATAATGTCGCGTCCTTCTGGGTCTTCTGCATTGATCGAAAAACCGACGAGGAGTCCTTCTCGTGTAGTGGTTTGGGTGAGTGTAACAATAGGTGCAAGATTGTCTGCGATGCGAAAGTCCAGCTCGTCATATCCGATGGTATCTCCAGACTGTGCTCGCACATGAACGTCGTACTGCCCTTTTTTCTCGTATACGTGAGTAGGTGAAGCTTTTGTGCTGGTGCTGCCGTCACCAAAATCCCAGAAATGGTCTTGTAACTCCTCGTCGCTTTCTGCGACAAACGTGATTGGTATTCCTGCACTGGGTTCGCCCTGAGAGATTCGTATACGAACATTCACTTCAGTATCTTCGGCAGAATTCTCATTGCAGGCTCCTGCATCACATCCTGCATCACAGCGAATGGTAGTAGTCATGCAGCGATCTTTTGTCGCTTCTTCAGTGCTACAATACCATTCTTGTAACTCATTGCCATTGCAGGTGTCGCTACCCTGGCCATCAAACATATCCCAACACTCTCCTGCGACAAAGTAATTGCCGTTGTCAGAATCGTTACAGGCTAACGCGACTGTTGAGAGTACAATAATAAGTACCAGTATGCCTCTTTTTATCATTATATTTGATAAAATAATTGTAAGAGCGTATTTATAACTTGCGCATGTTTGTGTCAGTAACTATTATATAGGATGCTCTTGTAAGCTCTAACGTATTATGTGATGAGTGTGATGTCATGAGAAAGTATAGAAATTCTGATGATGGTGTGCGATTGTTTATTCGTGACAGGGACTCTCAGGTGCTGGATGGTGAAGAAGTGTT
>WJJS01000027.1 GCA_014729505.1 Candidatus Woesearchaeota archaeon | reverse complement strand
TCTATTACCGGACAGTATCTTAGTGGCGCTCAAAATATTCCAGTGCCCAAGAAGCGTCGCTCATCGTCTGAGATGTTGACGATCACAGGTGCCGAGGCAAATAATTTGAAAAAGATTGCTGTGAAGATTCCTCTTGGTGTGCTCACTGCAGTGACCGGCGTCTCTGGCAGCGGTAAGTCTTCGTTGATTCATGAGATTCTCTACAAAGCTCTAATGCAAATATTCTATAAGTCGCGCACGCGCCCAGGAAAACATACTCGCATCACCGTTCCTTCGTCGCTTCGAAAAGTTATTATGATCGATCAGTCTCCTATTGGTCGCACTCCTCGCAGTAATCCGGCGACCTATGTCAAAGTGTTTGATGATATTCGTGCATTATTTGCAAGTACTAAGGAGAGTAAGCTTCGTGGGTACAAACCTGGGCGTTACAGTTTTAATGTTGAGGGCGGTCGTTGTGAAGCGTGCCGCGGTGACGGTTTGATTAAGATCGAGATGAACTTTCTGCCTGACGTGTATGTCGAGTGTGACGAGTGTAAGGGAACCCGTTATAATTCTGAAACGCTGCAGGTGAAGTATAAGGATAAAGATATCGCAGACATCCTTGCAATGAGTGTTGAAGAAGCGTTGTCGTTCTTTGATTCCATTCCTCGTATCAGACGTAAACTGCAGACTTTGTTTGATGTCGGTCTTGGCTATATCAAGCTTGGTCAATCTTCTACTACGTTGTCTGGCGGCGAATCGCAGCGAATTAAGCTGACAAAGGAATTATCGAAGCGTACCGGTGGCGACACGATGTATCTGCTTGATGAACCGACAACCGGTCTTCATTGTCACGATGTTAAAAAATTGCTCGCGGTTCTCGAGAGGTTGGTCAACAAAGGGAATTCTATTGTGGTCATCGAACACAATCTTGACGTCATTAAGACTGCCGATCACATCATTGATCTTGGACCTGAAGGTGGTGACAAAGGAGGTACCATTGTGGCAGTGGGCAGTCCTGAACAGGTGGCAAAAGTGAAGAAAAGCTATACGGGGCAGTTTCTCAAAAAAGTCTTATGATCGATACGTCAAAAATTCCGTTGGAACCTGGTTGTTATGTCTACAAGGACGCTCGCGGTCAGATCATCTATATTGGCAAAGCAAAATCATTGCGTAAACGTGTCAAGTCCTATTTTACACGATCGTCAAGTGATGAGAAGACGCAGGCACTTGTAGCTGAAACGGCTGATGTTGATTTCTTTGTGACGAGTAATGAAGTTGAAGCGTTCATTCTTGAAAATAATCTCATAAAAAAGCATAAACCAAAGTATAATATTAATTTGAAGAATTCTGATCGTTATGCGCACATCCTCGTCACAGATGAACAATTTCCTCGCATCCTGACTGCCCGCAATAAAAAGCTGAAAGGCAGATATTACGGCCCTTTTGTGAGTGGTGAGCATCGCAGACATATTGTTAAAACCTTGCGTCAGGCATTTAGGATTCGCACATGTAAGACATTGCCAAAAAAAGAATGCTTGCGATTTCACATTGGACTGTGTTCTGCACCTTGCATTAACAAGATTTCCGAGCAGCACTATGCAGCAGATATTGCAAAAGCAGAGGATTTCTTAAAGGGCAATGTCAAAGAACTCGAACAGAAATTGCGTACCGAAATGCAATTGCACTCGTCGAGAAAACAGTTTGAGATCGCTCAGGATAAGCGAGACCAATTGTTTGCGCTTCAATCGTTAACTGAGCGTCAAAAGTTTGAACTCCAGCAACGATGGTCTGCGGATTTGATTAATTATCTTGTTCACGAGGGCACGATTCACGTTCTTATTTTTGGTATCGACAAAGGTATTCTTCACGAGAAAAGTGAGTTTGACTTTCCTTTGCAATCAGAGTGGGTAGAAGAATTTTTAGTGCGATATTATGCTGATCATGAGATTCCTGGCGAGATTCTTTTACCTACTCGAGTTGATGAAGCTATTAGGTCGTATCTTGAAAAAATCCGCGGTGCTAAAGTTATTGTACGAACACCAAAGCGAGGTGCAAAAAAGGAATTACTGGAACTGGTAAAGACGAATATTCATGCAAAGGTTGTTGAAAAGCACGATAGCCTCAGTCTTCTTGCAGGTGTCTTGCGTTTGCAGGAGGTACCGGAAGTAATAGAGTGTTTCGATATTTCTCACAGTTCTGGTGCTGAAGTGGTTGCAAGCATGGTACAGTTTCGTCATGGAAAACCTGATAACTCTAATTATCGTCGTTTTAAAATACGATCTGACGTTAATGACGATGTTGCGGCAATCAAGGAGGTCGTTTCACGACGATACTCTTATCTGTCAAGCAACGGCTTGGCTCTTCCTCATCTTGTCGTTATTGACGGTGGGAAAGGACAATTGCATGGCGCTCTTGAAGCGTTACAATCATTGTCTGTGAAGTTGCCCGTAATTTCTCTGGCTAAAAAGGATGAAGAAATCTTTGTGCCTGGATTAGTACGCCCGATACGCTTAAAAAAGACGGATAAGGCTCTTCAATTGCTCATGTCTCTTCGTGATGAGGCTCATCGTTTTGCCATTACCTATCACCGATTGCGACGGGGAAAACGTATGAAAAATGAACTTTAAACATGTCAGTCCTTACGAACCTCGCGGCGACCAACCGCAAGCGATTCGCGAACTGGTAAAAGGTTTTAAGAGTGGTAAGCATAAGCAGGTGTTGCTCGGTGTGACGGGCAGTGGTAAGACATTTACGATGAGTAAGGTGATTGAACAGCTTGGCAAACCTACTTTGGTGCTCGCACATAACAAAACGCTTGCTGCTCAGCTCTTTTCTGAACTGAAAGCGTATTTTCCTAAGAATCGTGTTGAATACTTTGTCTCCTATTATGATTATTATCAGCCCGAAGCGTATCTTCCAAAGTCTGACACGTATATTGAAAAGGATCTTGCCATTAATCCAAAGATTGAGCAAATGCGATTGTCTGCAACACAGGCACTTCTTACCAGAAAAGATGTTATTATTGTGGCAAGCGTTTCTTGTATTTATGGTTTGGGTGACCCTAAAAATTATGAGTTGATGGCCTTTGAAATGCGTAAGGGAAACACTATCCCTCGTCGCGATTTGATCTTGCGGTTGCTTGATCAACAGTATGAACGTAATGATACTGAACTGGTTCCCGGACGTTTTCGTGTGAAGGGCCATGTGATTGACGTGGTTCCTGGATACGAAGAGGATATTGTGCGCGTGGAATTGTTTGGTGACGAGATTGATCGTATCTCAATTATTGATCGTCAGACCGGACAGCTTAAGGATCGTCGGGAGTATTATTATCTTTTTCCTGCGCGTCACTTTGTTGCTGATGAAAAAACCCGTGATAAGGCTATTGCCTCTATTCAACAGGAGCTCGAGGAAGTGTTGCCGACGATTGAAGATCCTTTTGTCAAGCATCGTTTAATGACAAGGGTCAAGTATGATCTTGAACTCATTAAAGAGATAGGTCACTGCAAGGGTATTGAGAATTATTCCCGTCACTTTGACAACCGTAAGCCTGGTGTGCGTCCTTTTTGTCTTCTTGATTATATTCCTGAGGATTTTTTGTTGATTATCGATGAATCTCATCAGACGATTCCCCAGGTGCATGGCATGTATAATGGTGATCGTTCTCGTAAGCAGGCGCTCGTCGATTATGGTTTTCGCCTTCCTTGTGCATTTGATAATCGACCGCTTAAGTTTGCTGAGTTCGAGGACTTCATGCGTAACGTCTTATTTGTGTCTGCGACGCCTGCACAGTATGAGGTGAAGATTGCTGATCAGGTAGTTGAGCAGATTATTCGCCCTACCGGTCTTTTGGATCCTGTCGTGGATCATCATCCTATTGAAGGTCAAATGACTCACTTGCTCGATGAGATTGCTCAAATACGTTCTAAGCAGGGAAAGACACTGGTGACTACGCTAACAAAACGTCTTGCTGAAGAACTTACCGAGTTTCTTGCTAATCGCGGTGTGCGTGTGCGTTATCTTCATTCTGAGATTGATACGCTTGAGCGCACAGAGATTATTCGTCAGTTGCGAGCGGATGTGTTTGATGTTCTCGTCGGTATTAATCTGTTGCGTGAGGGTCTTGATATCCCTGAAGTACAGCTCGTCGCGATTCTTGATGCGGATAAAGAAGGTTTTCTGCGTAATGAACGCTCACTTATTCAGACTATTGGTCGTGCTGCTCGTAATGCTGATGCAAAGGTTGTTCTTTATTATGATCGTGAGACTGAATCTATTCGTCGGGCGGTGAGTGAGACTGCTCGTCGTCGTCGTTTGCAGATGGCGTTTAACAAAAGGCATAGTATTGTTCCACAGACTATTACAAAGCCTGTTCCTGAGTCTGAGATTGAAGTAAAGGATATCAAGCATATTCCTAAGAGAGCGATTCCTCAAACAATTATGGAGCTCGAGGAGAAGATGAACAAAGCTGCTGATGACTTGAATTTTGAGCTTGCTATTTTGCTTCGTGACCGTATTGCTCGTCTGAAAAAGAAAGGAGCTTAGGTTTTTGTGCTATCAGTGTTATTCCTGCATGTCGATGTAATGGGCCGCGGCCATGACGATGTAGTGGCCCTGTGTTCTCGCAGAGTTTTTTAATATTCCACCCGTCATAAAGAGCGGCTACTTCTTCCAGTGTAAACAAGTGTGGCATGTCTTGTGTATTTTGCGTGCAGAACGCTTCTAGCGCGTGTGTTCCTCCTGGAAATGTTGCTCGTTGCATGCGCGCGATAACCGTCGCTGGTTCTTTAAGAAAATGCAGTACTGAAGTAGCTATAACTAGGTCGTATGTTCCTGATAGTGGACTGTCCTGTAATCGTTGGCACTTTGTAGTTATGTCGAGATGTTCTTGTTCTGCGCGCCTTTTGAGGTACTCGAGCGCTACTGTGCTCTTGTCAATGACTGTTACCTGGCTACCTGTTCGTGCAAGATACATTGCATGGCGCCCGTCGCCACCGCCGACGTCTAATACCCGCTGAGGTCTGTTATGCGCGGCCATTCTCACGATATCGTCAGGATCTTTTCCCCATGGTTCTGGGTTACAAAGGTAGTACTCGTCCCATGTGTTGCGCGCCATACTTCTCTCACAAAACGGTGCTTTTTTAAGTCTTGTGATACCTTTATATGTGGCCTCTTTTTTTAGCAGGATATGATACAAAAAACGCTTGTGTTGGTAAAGCCCGACGGTGTTCGGCGCGGTTTAGTGGGTGAAATTCTTCGTCGTTTTGAAACGAAGGGTCTTAAACTGATTGGTTTGAAGATGCAGTGGATTGATGAGGATTTTGCCAAGAAGCATTATACTGAAGATATCG
>WJJS01000026.1 GCA_014729505.1 Candidatus Woesearchaeota archaeon | reverse complement strand
TATGAGTGAAGAATATCTTCGATCATCGTTAGCTGCGCGATTCGCGCCGTATCAATTATCTGACAGAATCCTCGTGACCTCTGTCAGGGGTATTACGCGCGTAGAATACGGGCTGCCTGTTCATTCATTGGATGTCACGCGTTTTCATGCGCGCTTTGATGGACAGGAAGCGCATCTGTATGCTATGAGTCTTGAACCTCGCTTGCGTGGTTTTGGTCATGGACGAGCACTTTTTTCTGTTGTTGAGGACTTAGCAGAGCGCTTTGAGTGTCCCTCAATTCTTCTCACTCCTTTCGAATTAAGCGTGGGATTTTGGCAACGAATGGGTTTTTGCGAGTACGGTGAGAACGCTATGATTCACAGTCTTGCCAGTGCGTCTTGTGGGCAACATTTAAAAAGAAATGTTGGTTAATTATTGGCATGCTCAATAAAAGAGGGATTGTACTACTGTGTGTTCTTCTCTCAGTCTATGCTGTCTTTGCGCAATACACATTCAGCAGCTGTACTGACATCAATCAATCCGGTACGTGGACCCTCAATCAGAGTTTTCTTGCAGATTCCAATGATTGCATTGATATTCAATCAAGCAACGTTACGATAGAATTAAATGGCAAGATTATTGACGGCAATGGTTCTAGACTTTACGCAATTTCTATGACGTCTGCGTACGAGAATATTACAGTTCAAAATGGGTATCTGGTAAATTATTCAAATGCCTTACGTTTTGATTTAGGGTCTGATATTGTTATTGATAACATCAACGTCTCTAACGGCAGGTCTCGAGGATTTTACTTCAATAACCCTGACGATGTGCTGATCCGCGATTGTTCATTAGAGCCTAGGCAAGGAAGCACTTTCTCGGACGGGATTTACGGATCTTCGGGTTGTTCAAATATTGTTATTGATAATACGTACATCACCGGTGCGGACACTGGAATTTCGATCGCGTGCGGCGGTACCAATATCACCAATTCTCGTATTGAGAATGTGCGTGTAGGATTTAGAGGAAATATTTATCCTTCTAGAATTATCAACACTGTTATCGAGAATGCTTCCAACGCGGAATTTGCAATGTCAAATGGTCGATGTCCAGCAGAGATTACAAACGTCACGGGAAGAGGTGGCGCTCCTGTTGGTTTTCTTAACTATTCTGCAACCATTTCTGATTCCTTTCCTTACTCGCAATTAGTCATCTGTGCAAGTGATGTGCTTGTTGAAAACTTAACCCTCGATGGTACAAGCGAAAACCTTAGTAGAACGCCTATTACTGTTTTCGGCGGTGGAAGCGCACCACGGAATACTAATTTGACGTTGCGAAACCTTGAAATCCGCAATGTCCATCAGGGCATGTACCTAGAATACTTCAATGAAATATTCATTTATGATTCTTTGTTCGAAAATGTTGATTATGGCCTTCACATTGATGAAGGTGATATTGGAGTTATCGATAACATTACCTTCAACAATGCCTCGAGAGGTTTGCTGTTTACATGGCTTGAGTCTGATTTTAACGTATCTAATCTATTGTTTAACAATTCAATATACGGTCTTGATATTTCCAATGCAGGAACTAGAAATAACTTCGAGAATCTGACTGCATATTCCACAAGCGTCCCTTTTGGTATCGCGGGAAACCGTGTATCTGTGAAGAATCTGCTAGCTTTCTCTCCCAGTACTGGTTTATATTTGCGGTACTTCCAACAATCTAACCTAAGCAATGTCACAATTGTTAACGCCACAAACAGAGCTATGAGGATTGAGACGTACGTCAACAACACATATGAAGATATAAATTTAAGTTGTACTTCAAGTAATTGCTATCTAGTCTATGCTGAAATCAATTACTTTGGCTATTGTGAGGGCGGATCATTTGAAAATGTGTATGAATCCGGCGGTAAGAAGATTAAGATGGTTTCTAATCAATCGTCAGATGGAGGAAATGAAGAGTTAGCGCAAGTTCTCTTTTGCGGTCCAGTAAACGCAACTCACTCAAATTATCGTGTGAATTCCACAAACAACTATAGGCCATTTTGGGTGGGACTGGGTGATAATGTCACGTTCCACAACATTTCCATTGACGGCGGTCGTGAGATTCGTATTGAAGATACGGTCGACTCTTTGTTTGATGGTGTTGATGTATACCACGTGGTGGGCTCCAATTCCATCCTATTGCGTAATAGCGATCGTACTACCCTAAACGATATCCATATTCCTGATGGTGCCACATATGGGATCCATCTAGATTCAAGCGATGAGGTAATTGTCAATAATAGTGCGGTCTACCTCGCAACGTACGGGCTCCAGGCATCAAATTCTCAAAACTTCACTGTTCAAAGCAGTGATTTTTCTAATCACACCATTGGTATTTTTGCTCAATCTGTTGGTAATATCGCCATTTGGGACTCTAACATGTCTCATAATCAATATGGGCTTCAATTCCAGAGCGCAAATAACGCCGAACTGGCTGGAAACAGATTCACTGATAACGTTGTTGGAGTTTCATTGATAACCTCTGGTCAAACAAATGCCAATGGATTATTCAATAATTACTTTAAGCAATCTACGAATGTAGAGTTTTCCGGTACTACCTATGCAAACGAATGGAACACTACTGAAACCTCTGCAACTAACATCGTTGGCGGTCCAACTATTGCAGGCAATTGGTGGGAGACCGGTTCAGGTTTTAGTCGTGATTGTCCTGATGACGACGAAGACGGCATTTGTGATATTGCTTACGATGTGGAAAATGAAGGTCCTTGTACTCCTGGTGTGAATTGTTCGTCGAACACGGATTTTGCTCCTCTAACTGAGTATTACATATCTTTTACACAAAACAATGGTAGTGAAGCTACCGATCTGGACGATTATTCGTATACTACGGCTCAAAACATTTCAAACTTCACCTTGCACCAGGATGATAAGGTAAAAGTCCGTTTCACTGAAAACGTGAATCTCTCTCGTGCAAACATCCCAGACAATGATCTCGATCTGCATGTTTTCTTGGATAACGGATCTGTTTCGGTAAACACGAGTGCTGTCGCATCATTGCAGAACAAAACCGCGCAAATAACGTTTTATCAAGATTGTTCGTTATGTAATGGAAATAGTATTGTGTACGCGCCGGGCTTTTTCACCTCGAAAAGCGAGATGGTGGCAAGAGGACAAAGTTGTGGTAGTGCAGGAAAGTGTTCTGACTTTTCTTGTGCGGCAAACGAGTGTTCCTTCCTTGGCACTTTGAGTGGTTTTGCAAGTGGGGGTAACGCTAACTTGTCGATTAATGATAGCAGTGAAGGCAGTGTTGGCCAAGAGAATGTGAATTACACTTTCAATGCGTTTTATGTGAATGCGACGAGTGGTGATTTCATTACTGGGGCTTCATGCAATATTACTTTTCCAAATGGCGGTCCTTTTGTGATGAACGAAACCGCTACCCACTACGAGTACAATTGGAGTTTCTCCTCGGGAGGTGTTCTAACTTGGGAGGTAACGTGTGATCATCCCGACTATACCTTACTGACTGCAAATGACACTATCCTGATAAAAATCCCTCCAGTTCCAGAGTTCTCGACGATTGCTTTGTTAGCAGCCCTTGTGATCGTGCTCGGTGGTTTCTTTGTGTTGCGTGCTAACAAAAGTTCTGAGTAACATAGTAGTCGAGACTTTCATTCACCCCGATGCCGATGCCTTGCACGCTCCAGTATGGTTTGAGGATGTTTTCTCGATGTCCTTTGCTTTTCATCCATCCGTCGACAACCAACGCTGCCATACCTTCTAGCGTGTTGTACGAGAGGGGCGTACCACTATGTAATTCATAGGTAGACACTAGTGGTATGATCGCGATGTTTTCTGCACCGGTGTACGCTACGTCCTCTACTGGAACTCTACAGGAATACTGCCGTTGTGCATAGCGATCTGAAAACGTCAATCCTTCAGGGGAATAATGACTGAAATAGTTTCTGTTGACCATATCTTCGCTGTGGCCTTCAGCAATTGTCTGTAATGCGCCGTCATATGACAGCGGTGTTAGTCCTCTACTCGTTCTCTCTTTATTGATCAGCTCGTGAACGAGCAAGCTCAGTTGTTGCAAATCTATGTCGTCTTTCGTGCTTGTGGTGTTTACGGCAACGGGATTGGTGTTTACAAACGTTTCATTAGAAGTGTTAATTATTACGCGTTCGGGCTCCAAAGGATTGAAGAGTTCCTTTGTTTGATCTGGAAAGAAGAGAACAAAAGCTAGCAATATGAGCAGTATTGCGAGCAAAAACTTGATCATGAGGTATAAGAAAGAGGCACTATTATTAAAACTCTTTTAGGACGATGACCCCGGAGGGATTCAGGAACTGCTGCTTGTCGCCCAGCAGAAGCGAGGTGCGTTTCGCTCGCGGCTCAAGCGCACAATTATGACCCCGGAGGGATTCGAACCCCCATCAATCGGTCCGAAGCCGACCGCACTATCCAGGTTATGCTACGGGGCCAGTATAACCTTTAAGTCCGGTTTCGCTTTATAAGCTTTGCGAGACGGACAATTCCAAAATCGATGGGTACTAAAAGATTCATATGAATGCTTTCGTAACCAAAACTTTATATACTATAAGATACCTATAGATACCATGAATGAACAAATAAACTTGAGGCTGCCTGATAAAATGGTAAACTCTGCAAGAAAATATGCTAAGAAGCATGGATTCAGTACAGTACAGGAATTCATTAAAGAATTATTGAGGGAAACATTGTTTGAAAAACCTAGCATAACAAAGAAAGAACTTATTCTAGTTAAGAAACTAATTGAAGCAGCAGAAAAAGAGGATCTGTATGGCACTGAAAAGGAGTTATTTAGTAAATTAAAGAGATAATGGAGTATAACTTAAAGCCTACTAAATTCTTCTTACAACAACTTGATGAGTTGAGTGATGCGGCAGCGGAGTTGATTTCTAAGAAGTTGAAGTTAGTTAAGGATAATCCCTTCCGTAACAAGAGAATCAAAGGGCATAGTTTGTTTCTGTTCAGGATAAGGTTTGCGGACAATAAAAAAGAGAAAAGGGTAATTTACCTGGTTGATAAACCCGACGTAAAAATACTCTGCATACTTGACAGGGAAAAGGAATACAGAGACTTACAGAAATATTTGGGGAAGTTAGGATATTTATAGCATTTTACGAATATATTATTTGACTGTTATGATCTGTTTTGTTCCGATACATAACATAATTGTCTTATCTCTATTTGTTGCTATGCTCCAGTCTTCTGAGGATCTAAGTTTCCATTTCTTCCCATTTAGAATGAGGTTTCCATCTGTGAAGTGTTCTTTACGAAGATACTCAGAAGGATTGCATTTATTGCAGAAACGGAAAAAACATTCTTCATCAACTACGTCGAATTCTAGCTTGCGCTTACAAGACTGGCAGAATCCTTTTTTAATTAAATTGATATTACTCGCCACTTTTAGCCTCACGATATTGTCTGATTCGCTCAATTGTTGGTTCCATTCCCTCATTAAGATCTGGATGCCATGGTTGAATCATCGAATGAACCTTCAACAACTCTCGGATAGACAATTCCAGATAACCAACATTTCTAATGAGCATTCTGATCTTTTCTTTTTGCTTCTTACCTGGACGCACAGCCCTTGTTACAACATCAGAATAAATTCTATGCAGTGCTCTAAGGCTTTCTGCAGCTAAATAATCCTTACCACCAGTCAATTCCTCAACTCCTTGATAAAATGGACGTAAATAATCAACATCCTGTACTCTTTGTACGCCCTGCATTGCCATACCTAACCGTTCTAAGCCAATTCCTGTAATAAACACACTACAATCCAAATCTCTCAAGCCCACAATATTTTTGGATGTTTCATCACCACGAAATACTGGCGCCCATAACAGATACTCAACAGTTGCCACATCAAGTAGTTTTGGATTGCCGCGCTCTCCAATATCAACATTAACCTCGTTACGATAGCCCCAAGGCGTTGGACGATGAACATGAAGTGCCAAGAAGGTATCCCTGCTCTTATCCGGAATCAGATTTCTCTCAGGAACTTTTGCAGAAAGAAACGCATTCCTAGATATGCGGTCTTCATGAATTTCTCTATCGAAAGAATATTTTCCGTTAGTTAAACGACCAACCTTGCCACCCTTACAGTAACTCGGATGAACTCTGTCAGGCGGGATTCCTAATGATGTGAAAAAACTAACTAACTCATGGATCTGCCAAGTGACAAGCTCTGTGGGATCTAGTCTTTCTGCCAAATTAATCATTCCTGTAAGATCAGACATCTCAAAAACACCAAGATACTTCCAAGAATCTTCAGTTCCAAGCAATTTAGTGTCTTGAGGCCGTATACAACTCTGAATTGTCGAAAATGTATAATCGCGATCAAAGTCAACATACCGTCCATATTCTTTGAGCCAAGGATCTTCGGTAAAACTAAGATTAAAAGTCCCTGGAAAACCAGGAGTCAATAACGGAGCACGATCTATACTAACACAATCCTCATATTTTGGATGTTCAATTACTGCATTTCTCAAGTCTTCATATCTCATCTTCTCTTCTTCAAGAAATCACTAGCTGCCTTTCTTTTTTGACTGCGGCGAATATAGGTTGTCCACTTTTTATGAGCTAAACCATATAGCCGTCTACATACTCTGCTATGTTCAATTTCAAACCTTGAACGTTGTTGTTGCTTTGAAGTTGTAGGATAAAAGCAAACATCGCTTATTGAAATTGTGTAACAGGTTCTCTTATACCAATCCGGATCTCCCTCAGTCAGCTTCCATAAATGAACGGGTTCTGGAGTGGTATGAATAGTAAGCCGATCATAATCCGCAGCTAGTGAATTTGGGCCTGCACGCCCCATATCCCGAAACATATGTCCCGTTGCACCTTGAATACAACCCGGTAAATCATCAAAATCAAAACAGTCGAATTCAAATTTTGTACCAGACAACCGCCTAATGTCTTGCTCTACAATTTCTACTAATTTCCTCAGCTTCTTATTCATGCTTACCAACCCCTTACTACATGTCAATAAGCACAAAATACGCTTTTATTATTATGGTGTAAAATATTTGACAACAAACGAAAGTATTAAGAAGTAGGAATTCTCAGCAAAACTCATGTCAATAACAAGCTCGCTACAGAGAATAGGATTAACCAAGCAAGAAGCCTCCGTATACGTTGCAACACTAAAACTTGGGCTAGCCAAAGCCAGTGAAATAGCAAGAAAAGCAGGAATTAATCGAGAAGCATCATACTACGTTCTCAAACTACTCCAAGAAAAAGGCTTCATCAGCGAAGTAATTAAATCAGGAGTAAAATACTACGGCGCAATTAAACCAAAAAGAATTCTAGGAATACTCGAAGAAGAAAAACAGCGAAAAACAGAAGCAATCCGCGAAGTACTGCCAGAGCTTGAAGCCCTACAGAAAATGGCAATCTCAAGACCCAAAATCGAAGTATACGAAGGAGTAGAAGGCTTCAAAACAATTACCTCCAAACTCGTAGAGAAGAAAAATCAAACATTCTACGCATACGTCCCTGAAACAACATTACAATTCCTGCCCACATTCCACTTACAATTCAGACGAAGACGCCAAGAAAAGAACATCGAAGTAAAAGTCATTACGAAAACAACAAAGTTCATGAAAGAGATACAAAAGAAAGACAAGCAAGAACTCAGAGAAACAAGATTCAACGACTCAATAATGAAAAACATCACCTCATCATACTTCATACTCCCTGATGCGATCATAATAATCAAAGCAAACGAAAAGGAACAACTAGGTATTTACATCCAAGAAGAAAACACCGCCAAATTACAAAGAACCATCTTTGAAACTCTCTGGAAAACCGCAAAGAAGTAGTAAATCCATACAACGGTTATACTTCTGCCATCTCCTCTTTTTATGGTGGTAGGTTTTTTGTCCGTCTGTTATGCACAAAAATACTTCGTATTTTTGGCACGCTAAAAATCTTTGATTTTTATCGTTTAAACAATCACGAAGGAATTGTTTGTGCGGTTCTATAACCTCTGCAGTGATTGAGAAAAGTGTTTTATCGTCGTGAAGTAGAGTTATAGAACGGGGCCGTAGCGATCTAAGAAGGAAAAGAGGTAGTTATGCGTTAGCTAAATCTTGCAGAGAGGTCATCTAACATACTGTTAAGATCATCGGCCGTGTTGTTGACGTAGTGCAATAGAGTGTATTCCTCTGAGGGTGTGGGATCCGTCCAGTGCGTATCCCAATGTCCCATGGTGTCTAGTTTTCTTCCTCGCGCGTCGTTTCTTGCTCGTAGAACTTCTCGATCTGCAGCCAACCATTGGAGGTACTTTGATACGGGAGCGGCGAACCATTCACATCGGCCTGTAGCAATTGTTGGCGCGATGCGTTGTTGATTGCCGTGCTATCGACTAAGGTTGATCTTCCTGTGAGAAGAAGTCCCATTTTCTCCAATTCTACATGGGCATACACCACTGTCTCCACCCTTTCGCACAAAGGATGCGCCATGTAGTCTCCGAAATCCATTTCTCCAATAAATCTCTCACGTATCTCGTCAGCAGAAGTGTAGTCAAAACCGCACTCCGTCACCAGGTGATCTCTTATGGTACTTTTGCCGGAACTAGGATATCCTGCAGGGACAATGAGGTTCGGTGGCATGTGTTTGAGCTGAAAAGTGGTCTTTTAAGGGTTGCTACAAGTCTGCACAGAAAACCTTTATGAGCATATGGATTCTTATAGCATAATCAGATCCTTTCCCAAAAACCTTATA
>WJJS01000025.1 GCA_014729505.1 Candidatus Woesearchaeota archaeon | reverse complement strand
GAGGGGGGCGCCTACCAAGTTATATCGTGAAAGAAGCATTAGGAAAAAAAGAAGGACATACCATCAAAGTCGATCAAGCAGGAGGAAGCAACGGAGATTTGGACAGGCAACGATTGCAGGAATTTATCTCAAGAGAAACATTAAAAGACTCGTTTGTCCTCTTTGTAGATTCCACTGTTGACAGCGGACGACAAATACAGGTTCTACGACGATACTTTGACGATAATGAATGGAGAAAAAGAATAGGGCACAAAGACTGGGGAATCGTCGGATCAAACGAGAACGGATTCGATCATTACAAACACCGCAATATCAATTGGGGACTCAATCCAGACGAATCATTTGAAGACAATCCGCGACTCATGGGAGTTGATTACCTGCCAGGATCACGAACGACAACAATAGAGTGTCCCTGCCATTTGTCTAAGAGAATAAAAAAAGCGCTTCTTGAAGTTCCTCGAGGAACAATACTGGACACCTCCGACCTTAGTGAACTCGTCAAGATAAAAAAAGCATACGCTCATTATGATCGCATAGTAAGATCAAAAACATGGACGCGCGCCATAGAAGGACGAGATGAGAGGAAAATAGTGCTACCTCCAAAAAACACACCGGAAATGGGTGGTGCGCATGCAACGCTACTAGTGATAGGAGATGGACGACAAGCAAGCATTACAGGAGAAGAAATCATATATCTCGTCAACTCACTGGGAGCAACGTACAACGCGATTGCAGGAACTGCAGAAGGAAACCCAGGAGCTCTTTTGGATCAGTGGGGACAAGTACATGAAGGAAACGCGCAACTCTATCAACCACGATACAAGGTTGAGCAGGGCGTTGGCAAAGAATGTTTTGGCAATCAAATAAGTTTTCACGGAGAGACAAAACCGGAATTTCGAGAAAACCTCGTGCAAAGTGCAGACGCAGTACTTGCTCTGGGCGGAAGGCAAGGAACACTGCGAGAAACAGTACTTGCAGCACACGCAGGAAAACCAGTATATGTCGTGAAAGGATTTGGTGCAGTAGGCCGCTATCTCTCAAAACACCACGGACTTCAAAAGATGGAAAACGTTCATGTTGTCAGTACGCTGCCTGAAGCAGTTAGAGAATTACTGAAATAGTCGCGCTCTTCTACCTATTTTCTCTTACCAAAGAAACGCAACAAATCCATGAACAAATTAATAAAGTCAATGTAGAGAAAACCTGCGCCGATAACGACTTCACGGAAATCTTCAAGAGTTCCTTCATTACCCATCACGTTATGCTTAACGATAGTCTGCGTGTGATACGCGACAAGAGCAGAGAACACCACAATGCCAATGCCCGACGCGATATAATCGACAAGAGGACTTTGCAAGAAAAAATTCACAACACTTGCGATAATTAAGCCCAACACTGCCATGCCAAGAATAGGACCCCAACTCGTCAAATCCATCTTCGTAAAGTATCCAAACAAACTCATCGCAGCAAACATTGCAGAAGCAATAAGAAACGTTAAGCCAATAGACGCCGTCGTATAAAACGCAAACACATACGAAAACGTAAAACCAGTAAAAGCGGAAAAAAGAATGAGCAACACAGTAATAAGTGCAGCACCGCTACGACGCATAAGCGGAGCTAGAGACCACGCGAACACTAACCACATGACCATAGGCAAAAAAAGAGCGACCTGCTGGACCGTACTAGACCATCCCTGAAACGTAGGGCTTGAAAGGAATTGTAAGAGCAACGGCGCAGTAAACCACCCGGTAAGACCGGTGATAATAAGTGCAAAAAACATCCACAAATAGACTTTGCTAAGATAACGAATAGTCTCCTCTTTTTGAGCGTCCATAATGAGAAGAAAAAGAAAAGAGAATAAAAGTTTTTCGTTAGCTCAATAATCAGCGACCATAAATGAATGAAATCATGATAGCTGCTGCAAACTGAATCTGCCAGTACTGCTCTACTTATCTTTACGCGATACCAGGTCGTTTTGCAGCAAACTAGATTGCTTAAGAATTGCACAGGACAATCACTCCCACTGGACATGCTCGCGCAGGATATAAAAACCCGGAATGCACATACCTTATTGCACCGAAAAAGATGTGAGGGGTTTTCCTAACCGCCTCTTTTCCTCTCACATCTTTTTTTGGCGTTATACATACCCAAAGTACACACCAAACAGCATTGCAACGCCGAGAAGAATTAAAAGCACGCCAGCAATGAGATGAAGAATTTTCAGTTTCTTTTGACGCCATTGTTCTGCCTGTTCGGCCGTAGTCAAACCCCAATACATTGCAAGCGTAATAACAATCATAGGAAGTACAAATATGATGTTATAGAGAAGCAAGTACGCAAACGCAGTATTTCTCGTCGCTGTTTTTGCAAGCAAACCAAGAATGACAATGTACGGGCCGGACGTGCAAGGCAACAAGAATAAACTAACAACAAAACCGATAAGAAAAGCGCCGGGAGCAGACGTAACACTCTTGATAATACTCTGCAGTTTTGGACGCCACGAACGAGGAACTTCCATGACAAACCATTTGCCGTACCACAAAAAATCCTTCAAATTAAACAGTCCAAGAAGAATTGCAAGAATAGCAAGGATAATATACAGTGTATGAGTAATTCCCGCACTGGTAATCGCCGTGTACAGGCCCACACCCATAAGCACGTAGGAAATAAAAACAGCAGCTGAAAAAGCAAGGCCTGCAAAAAGAGCGCGACGACGCTTTTGAATAGCCAAAACGGTAGCCATAAGAATGATAAGCACGGCAAACGCGCAGGGATTAATCGCGTCAATGGCTGCTGCAGACAAGACAGCAGGAATCGTCAAAGCGTGAGATGTTGATATTTCAGAAGGACTGCTATCATCGACAACTGCAGACGTGTGACCATTTACATACGTGAAAGGCGAAACACAGGATTCATTTCTGCAACTCTCCAGTTTATCCTCAAGATTTTGAGCAATGCGGGGCGAAAAACCAACAAAGACTTGGTCACCAATGAATATAGTCGGAACACCCTGAATACCAACCTGGTATCGATTGGCAAAATCCTGGAACACTTCACGGTTGGACTGATTAAAATACACCTCAAAACGAACGAGGTTCGTCACATTTGCTTTATCAAAAAAATCGCTTGCAGCACTACAATGAGGGCAGCCCTTCCCGTAGAACATTACGACATCCTGAGCAGTCGTTATGAAAACACAAAGAACAAACACCAGCATCCATGAATACCTATTCATATTGATGAAGAATAATCAGGGCTTTAAATGTTTTTTGAATTATCTAACGATGCACGATAAAGATGTATGCGCTCTTCAAATTTTTCAAGAGTAACCGCGCCGTAAGCGGGCAATTCTGCTACGTCAATGCCTAAACGATGACACACGCTGATAAGGTTGAAATAGAGATCGCCAAGCTCACCAATAACAGGTTCGAGCGTTTCGTGAGGCTTCTTACAATAAATACCACGAAACTTTTGCACAGCATCATTAAACTCTCCGACTTCTTGAGTAAGCTTGTGCAGAACGGCATCCAAATTCAACCCCAATTCATCTTCAATCTCATTAGCACGACGAGCAACTTCTCGAGAATCGGTCATACCTTACTATAATCACATGAAATTTATAGATAGTATTGTGAACGAACAGGTACGAGACAGTCAGTATTTTGCAGAACGTTCTTTTAACATGGCAGATCTGCCAGAACCCACCTTATACAGCTTGTAACGAACAGGATGCTTCTTTGCATAACCCTGATGATACTCTTCTGCAATATAGAAATTCTTGAAAGGAAGAATCTTTGTCACCATAGGTTTGCTATACTGCACCTGCTGATCCTTTTTGGACTGCTCAGCAATACGGCGTTGCTCATCATTATGATAAAAAATAGCAGTCGTATATGATTCTCCACGATCAGCAAGTTGACCGCCGGCATCAGTAGGATCGATAGTAGACCAAAAAATAATCAGCAAATGTTCAAACGAAGTACGTTCAGGATCAAAATACACCTGCACAGCTTCTCGATGACCGGTTGTTTCAGTCAAAACATCTTCGTATGAAGGATCTTCAGTGGTACCGCCAGTATACCCGGCAATAACTGCTTTAACACCAGGTTGGTCTTCAAACGCTTCTTGTGCACACCAAAAACAACCAGCGGCAAAAGTAGCAACCTGCAATGAAGGATCATGAAGCACCTCATGATCAATGCTTTGCATTCGGTGTTTAGGCACTTTACACGATTTCATAGAACAAGTAAAGCAAGAACGATTTAAATGAGTTCCGACAGATATATAAGTGATCACATTATTACGACCGTATGACAAAAAGAGGACAACTCACCATATACTTGGGTGTAGGAATAGCGTTACTGATTGTCCTGGTTGCTTTCATACTCTTATGGAACACTGACACTGGATGTCCAGAAGATGCACGGTTATGCCCTGATGGCACCTCTGTAATGCGACAAGCACCGGACTGCGAATTCGCGGCATGCCCGCATCCAGAAGGAGCGACCTTTTGTCAGCCAAACGACAGAGGTCTATTTTGCACCGCAGAATATGATCCGGTCTGTGGTTGGATCGATCCAGGACAGGCAGACTGCGAGACTTTTCCCTGCACAGAAACAAAGTCAAACGCGTGCACTGCATGCGCAGACCCGACAGTAGTGTATTGGACGCCAGGAGAATGCTCTTAGTACAAGAAAAGCAAAAATAATACTCTACAGCAGAGAAGTTATTTTGCAGAATAACGAGATCGCTTTAAGGTACTTAATAGATCATGACAAAAAAACACGATATTCTGAAGGTCATTTCCTCGGTGTTGGCATAGCTCTGGGAATGATCATTTTTTCAGGAGCGGGAGTCGCTTTAGCAGTATCAACAGGAAATCTTGGTTTGCTGGGCATCGGACCAGCAATAGGACTGGCCATAGGTCTGGCAATAGGCAAATCAATGGAAGACGATTATCGAAAAAAAGGAATGATCAGGCCCTTAACAAAAAAGGAAAAAGAAGGAAGAAAAAAAGCAAAACTGGCAGGCGTAATCGCGCTCGTTATTGGAGTACTCGTTTTTTTAGTACTCCTGTTTGCACAATAATGCTCTAGCGACGACGCTTCCTGCGCGACGACTTCTTTTTGAACACTCCAAACACCATTGCGCCAAGACCGACGAGAACCCCTACAAACTTGACAAAACCACCAATAAAAGGAATCCAGGTCATCGCAACAAAAAAGATAACACCAAACACTGCAGACCACGCGCGATGCCAGCGAGGAAGCAATGAGCAACCAAGAGCAACAGCAGCAACAGCCTGCGCAACATATAATGCCATCACGTACAACGCCAAAAAGATAATAGCAATAGGAATGCCGATAATAGTAATCGCAAAGATAACAGCAGCAATAGGAACAGTGACTAAAGCAATCAGACCCCAAAGAAGACTCCAACCAAAATCAGAACGCAAACGGTCAGACCATACCTCAGAACGCTTTGGAGCAATCAAGACAAATAGGATACTCACAAACATCAAAGACAACAAACCAAAGAGCATGCCAGGAACACTACTTTTCTTCTCATACTCCGTTGCAGATACAGTACCCTGAACTGCACTCGTATCAGGTTCAAGCATTGCAGCACTATACGTTAAATCACCAAGAATTTGTGCCTTTGGCCCAAAAGAAACCTTCTCAGCAGTAATATCAGCATTGCCAGAAACAATACTGTTAATCGTTACCTCTCCTCCCCTCACAAACACATCGCCACTGACAGGACCGGAAATCACCACATTACCACTCATAGCGATCACATCACCAGACACCATACCACTCACAGCAACATTACCGCCCAAGGCTTTAAGATCACCCTTCACATCCTTATTTACATTCATGGTGCCGCCCATTGCGACAAGATCGCCAGACACCACGCCGTTAATAGTCAAAGAACCGCCACAAAGAAAAACATCACCCTTCACATCCTCATTCATATCAACCTGTCCGCCACAACTCATAACATCCTCTGCTATTTGACCATTCATCACAATTTGACCGCCAAAAGCAGTTACATCACCCTGAACAAGTTTATCGATAGTAATCTGTCCGCCAGCAACAAACACTGATTCTGTCTGATCCTCCTGAATGCTGACGGTATCACCTTCAAAATGAACAAGAGCACACGCAAAAGGAAGAAATACTATAACAAGGAGAAAAGTAAGGATTTTTTTCATAAGGACCTCCGCATAGTAGTACTCACGCAACCACGATATATAATGATTTGTACCCTCTACTGTACGCAATTCAAAATCAGCCGGTTAGTAGCGCATGAACGATAAGTAAAGCGCCGATACCAAAGAACACAAAACCAAACGAACCAATCGCAAGAACCCAAATCCACAATTCAAGAAAACTATCAACACTTGCATCAAACGAGTTATCCGCATTATACCGGATGTCAACAGCATCACCAATGGCATAAGGTCGACTCGTCGAACCCAATGAGGATTCAAAAACAATTTCCTCACCATGATGATCGATAAAACGAATGCGAGGAAAGAAATACGTGCGATAACCATAATCAGAATCATGACGTTCTTCTACACCATAATCAATAACCGTTCCCTGCGCAGTGCGACTCTCAGAAAGCCACGCTCTGGTGTCAAGATAATTACCGCCAGCAAAATACAAAAGAACAAGTCCTATCAAGAGAGAAATTGCCGGAATCCATAACGGTACATGTTTTCTCATAACACCTCTTTTTCAGCACAAAAGAAGAACCGATTTAAGTAATTATCTGGCAATACAATCATTTTCTAGAACTTTTTACAGAGGAAACGTGTTTTTGAAAGGTCCGTCTAATTTTTCGCCACCATCTCACACGATCAACAATAAGCTCGCCAATAATTGCAAAAGGAAGAGCAACCAAGAACACGATAAGAATGATTTTCCAGGTTAGCGGTTCGCCAGTAGCAAACTTCAAAGCAATCAAATCCTCAGTGATACCCATCACAAGACCAAAGAACAAGAATTCCAAAAACACTTCAAGACGCCTATGCTTCATAAATAACGAAAAGACCCCGTCATTTCTGTGACCGTATGAAGATAAGAGGAAAAAGATAATGCAGGAGCAGCGTACGTAACAATATACGCCACATCATTATGCACTGCATACCATCTCATCCAATGAAACGTTATGCCCTGCTCGGCGGAAGTAAACGATATGACACGAGCATCAGCAGTACCCAACCGCGAGGGCTCGTTAGCAATAAAATGAAAATTCTCAAGAAGCACGCTAAGCGCCTGACGTTGCTTGTCAACAAAAATATCAAGACTCACATCATCAAGAGTAGGAAGAGCAACAATTTGAACAGAAGTGCCCAGAGGAGCATCAGGAACAGAAAACACCAGCAAACCCTGTTCAGGAGTAGAAAGATCCCAGGTCGAAGGATAACTCACCGCGAAATGAAGAGAGTCACTTAAAAAATGAGTATCCAACACGACAGAAGAACAACCAAGAAGAATGGCAAGTATACAGACAAGCAGTACAAACCTCTTTTTCATACACATAATCAACACAATGAACTATATAAGGATTTGCTAAGAAAACTTTTTATGCAAGAATCAGATGTTACATCTCATGAAAAGAGGTTCAGTAATAGTGGCACTTCTGCTGATAGGATGTTTAGCAGCGTGCGAGAGTTCAAATACCACGTTTGACAGAGAGGACGTATTTGGCAGAAACGCTGAGGACAGAAATGACGATTATGAGTTGTTAACAGGAGACGATCTGGCAGACAGCAGAGGAAGTACTGCTGAGGAAAGAGGAAGTGTCTTCGGCGACGGTTTTGATGATGCGTTTGGCAACGGAGAGGATCTCTACAATTGCGACGACTTTAGCACACAATTTGAAGCACAACAGGTGTTTGAAAGCAGTGGCGGAATCGCAAACGATGTGCATCGACTCGATGGAGATGGTGACGGTATCGCCTGCGAAAATTTGCCGTAATCAGTGTTTACGTAAACGGAAAATATTGATAACAGCAAGAGCAATCATGCCAATAACAACGGGAATCGCCAACCAGTTATACGCCAGAGCACCGTCAAGATCGCCGTGCAACAAACGAGACGTTGCACGAGTGATACCGCAGGCAGGACAGAGACAATCAGAAAATATTCCTGCGCTAGGACACTGATTTTGAAAAATAAGGGGCAGAATATATTGTCGAAAAATACAACGACTAGGACTAAGAAGCACGAACTCTGTTGGAAGAACTGCAAGTGCAAAGAGAATGACGCTCATACTGGTGATGATGCCAGCAGGTGTACTAAAACTGATACATTGCAAAAGAAAAAGAAAAAAAGACTTTAGTCGACCCATTCGATGTCCTTGAAATCGTACTTCGTCGCAATAAGAATAATATCAATAATCGACCAGACACCACAACCACCAAGAGTTAGCAGTTTCAAGATACCAAGACCGATATGTCCCATCACGAAGCGATCAACACCAAGGCCGCCCAAAAGTATTGAAAGAACAAGGGTAAGCACCCACTTTACTTTTCGCTTTGCCACAGTATCACCTCCTCAAAAGATTACAAGCGGTTATTATTAAATGTTTTGTATGCTCATTTAAGGAAAGGTTTAAAAATACAACAAAATGAAAAGGTGTTTATGGGACATAATACAACATCACTTATTCCGGTATTTTTTCACTCAAAAGCTGCAATCAGGGAAGTGCCCTCAGGACAAATAAAGTCAATAGCCTCACTAAAAGGACCGAGGTGCGCCTTAGGATGAGAAATTACAAAGGACACTTTCTTCATATCCACAGGCACGCCGTACAGATTCCTGGTTTTTACCATCAGCATATAACGGGTGCAAGCGTTTAAAAAACTTTTGAGCTCACGCTACCAGTCGCATCCTTTGAAAGAATACTACTCTTATTCTGTCTCCAACTTCTTTTGGCAAGCCGAACAGTACAACCGTCGTCGTTCCTTACGCTCAACAACAAAACGTTTCTGACAAAAACGGCATTGCTTTACTATGCGATACTCAGGCATTCTACACAGCACAACGAAAACATGGTTTATAAAGCATGCGTTTTTTTATTCAATTACTAACCAATTCCTTAAAACCAGTGCGATTGTCAAACAGTCTTTTAAAAACCACCCGTTCAATTACTGCAATAACAATTTCAGCGGTTGTGTGAACGAGGCATCCCTTTTTTAAGTGTCCGCCAATAACAATTCCCTTACTATCAGCAAGAGAAGCATGAAGATGCAAGCCATCTTGACAAAGAGTACCAACTACTGAAACAATCTCAAAGGGCCCGTCAAAAGACTGTATCGTCTCATCTGCGAGACGAAGCGTTGCTTTTGTCAGACTGCCGACACAAGTAAGAACAATTCCTGCACGTATCTGATGAACAGAAGCAATACGTCCAAGTTCTTCTTTTAGGTCCTGTCCAGGTGTTAAGCGAATAGCAATGGTTTTCATTACATAAGTTGCGCAGCCACTTGTTGATAAACATATTGTTTACGAATAACGAGAACCGATTGGCAAGTGTTAAGAATACGTAGTAGCGCGCGAGTAGTACCGCTACTTTCTGCATATGAAAGTAGGGCAACATTTGGATGCTTTTGATAATGCCGCGTTATGTCATGACCTCTGAGATCATATCAACGTTTCTTTTCATCTTGAACTGAACCAACTTGGAGTTCCAAGCAGATACCACGATCAAGAATTATTTCACGTTCTTCATTAGATAATTCTACCCACATGGAATTTTCATGCGTTTCGCG
The DNA here is from genome assembly GCA_014729505.1 of Candidatus Woesearchaeota archaeon. Lineage (GTDB taxonomy): Archaea > Nanobdellota > Nanobdellia > Woesearchaeales > ARS49 > WJJS01. The sequence continues at coordinate 9,320 of WJJS01000025.1, read as the reverse complement.
AAAAGCAAGAGGCTTCTTGTGCACAAAAAATTTAGGATTTTCAAAGCCATAGAGTTCGAGATTCTCATGATCAAAACACAAACCCAACGTACGCAACTTTTTCTTCATCTTCTCAGAGAGAACGAAAAGATACCTGTCACGAAAAGGACTTTCATCGTTTGACACAGGCGTTAAGAAAACCAGATCACTGCGCAACGATTCCAGGACCCTGCAAAATTTAGGATCTTCCTTTCCACCTAAGGCTTTGCACTTTTCTGCTTGCTCAAAAAGTTTTGTAAACATGGACACCAAAGGATGATCAGTATCGAGGGGTTCTTGCATGTTTTCAACGAACTCCTTAGGATCCTGCTCTACACCCTTTGTCAAACCCTGACTTAATTTTTCAATTTCATCATCTGATAAGACCATGCTTGCATCGAGTGTTTCGCGCCAATGCACTTCGGTCAATTCAATGTGCGTTGCTTTGGCTAACAAAAACTCGAGAAGTTCGGAATTATCGTGACTTTCAGGTGCGACGAAGTATCTCAAGACCATGACACGCATTGATATATCCCGCTATATAAAAGTTGCGCAGTCCTCGACGTAAAACGGCAGGCACAATTGTAGAAAACAATACTGCTACTCACTGGATTTTAATACACTTCATAGGACAATCCTTAGCAGCACGCTCGTTTTCTTCTAACTCCACGTCTGAGATTTCAGTGACAAAACACTCCTTTTTCTTTTTCGCATTTGAAAGATCAGATTTTCCGTCCTCAACATTTATACTCCACTGAGACGGTGCTTGTTCAACACAAGAGTTACATCCGATACATTTGTCGCGAAAATGAATAATCTTAACCACGAGAATTCCTCCCAGATATGAGAAACAGTTTGTCGCCACGACGCGCTTTTTCACTTGCAGGAAAGGTTATATCAGAACCCTTCTCGGCCTTAGTAATTGGTCCTGTATCGTCGTGCAAACTTTCAATCTTTTGATAACAGACACCAGTAGTAGGTCCTGTAATAAGAATGGTATCACCGAGTGAAAGACCACCTGACTGAATAATCACACGAGCAAGTTTCTTGTGAGAATAATAATTGGTTATCAGACCAACAAACGTTTTCTTTTCTGTTGCCTGAGAACCATACTGCCCGCTCCATTCGCCAAGTTTCTTTCCAAGATAATATCCGCCATGCCAAAAACCGCGGTTATAGACAGTTTTCAACTCAGCAATCCATTTGTCAATATTTTCCTTAGCATACGTACCTTCATTGATACTCTTGATCGCTTGAGTATAGACGGAAACAACCTTCTGTACATATTCAGGGCTACGACCGCGACCTTCGATCTTCAACACCGACACCCCCGCATCAAGAATCTTATCAAGAAAACCAATAGTACACAAATCTTTAGGAGACATAATGTACTCGTTGTCAAGAACAAATTCCTGACCTGTTTCATCATCAGTAACACGATATTTTTTCCTGCAATTTTGAATGCATGCGCCACGATTAGCACTGGCATTATCAGTTGCAAGACTCATAGAACACTTGCCGGAAATAGCAACGCACAGGGCGCCATGACAAAACACTTCAATACCAACGCGTCTAGTACTAGGGCCTCGAATATCTCGACGTTCAATTTCATCAACAATATATTTTATCTGTTGCAAAGTCAGTTCGCGAGCAAGCACGATCACATCACAAAACTGAGAAAAAAATTCAACCTCCTCAATATTTGAAATGTTGAGTTGTGTTGAACTGTGCACCTCAAGACCAATACTATGCGCATACTTCATGGCCGCAATATCAGCAACAATTACTGCAGTGACACCCTCCTTTTTTGCATGATCACACAAGGAACGCATCAATTGCAGATCATGATCATACAACAATGTGTTAAGAGCAAGATACGACTTCACACCATGACGCTTGCACACAGAGACAATCGAAGAAAGATCCTCAAGAGTAAAATTAACCGAAGAGCGCGCACGCATATTCAATTGTTGCACGCCAAAATACACAGAATCTGCACCAGCCTTAATGGCCGCAGTAAGACTCTCAAAAGAGCCTGCCGGAGCCATAATTTCAACAGTTGACATACTACCAGTACGAGAAAAGAGTCTTTTAAATATTACTATGAAAGCTGCCCAGTACCCGCGTCCCACTCCTGCTTCCACGGAAGATAAGAAGCTTTCAATTCTTCTGTCGTGACAGATTCAAAACCAACCTTTTGCAATCTCTCAGTATTCAAACGAGAAACGCGCATAACACCATACACTGGCGTGCCAAGAGTATCGCGAAGCGTTCCTTTTTGAAAAGCATCCCTTACAGCAGACAACGAATCCAACACGGTCCTTGCATACTTGACAGCCACAGCATATGCCCAATCATCATGTGGAAACGTCACTTGTTGACCTGAAATGATATACTTACTGCCCTTCTTGAATTCCACCTTGACAACCTTCAGTATCTTGTATACTGTCGTCGAACGTGCAACGAGAGCAAGAACATCACCATCCTTAAAAGCAAAACGATGTTCCTGTTCTGGTACGAGTCCCATAGTCACCTCATTTTACAAATTCACTCTTTACAGGTTTGACGGGTTCATCAACAAAGAATTCCTGTTGTTCTATCAAGTCCTCCGCATCTGCATTCCACAAACACAAGGATTCCTTCGATTCAATAGCCGCTGTAGCGGTATCAATCAGAACCAGAAGTGCCTGTTGCACAGATGCATTTTTTGTAGATGCAAGACCACGAGCGCAATCACGAATAAAACGCGGAAGACGATACGTAATCTGAGCCGCAGGCTGTTGTAAAACCTTGTGAGCGAAAGAATTTTTATCAAGAACAGAGAGCGTAAGCTGAAGAGTAATGTCATCAATGTCAAGATTTTCCTGGGAACCGACAAGAGCAGACTCAAGATTGAGCATGGATACCACAAATTTTACCATACACACTACAAAAAACACTGTCCTTTATCAATTTTAGGGTTACAAATGACCTTAGCATTTAAATAGAAAGGCCGAATACCACAACAAGATGAAAAAGGTGAACAAGAACAATAACGGTGCAGAAAAAAAGATGCAGGCAGGACATTTTCGCGTCACCATTTTTGGATCAGCGAGAATACAAAAAGACGATCCGCGCTATCATCTCGTGTACACACTTGCAAAAATGATCGCCAAAGAAGATCTCGACATTGTCACAGGTGGCGGTCCAGGACTCATGGACGCGGCAAGCGAAGGACATCGAGACGGAAGAAAATGGGGAACTGCAGAACACATAGGACTCACCATCCAATTACCAAAAGAACAAAGAGACTCAGTACACCTCGATATCAAAAGACATTTCAGCAAATTCTCAGAACGACTCGACACCTTCATACAATTATCAAATGTTGTCGTCGTCGCGCCGGGGGGCATAGGCACCATACTGGAATTATTTTACACCTGGCAACTCATTCAAGTAGGACACACATACGAAAAACCAATTATACTTCTTGGAAAACACTGGCCAGGCCTCATCACGTGGATGAAAAAAGAAATCCTTGGCAAGAAAATGGTAGACAAAGGAGATTTTCGCTATCTTTTCACAGTAAACACTGCAACTGAAGCAATGGACATTATCAACGAAACGCACAAGCGATTCCTAAAAGGAGAATATGTCACTCAGGATTTTAAAGAAATGCAGTAAGGTATAAATAGCGGACCTTTACAACAAGCACATGAGTGAAAAAGAGCGTGCCAAAAAAGACTATTTGCAGATTCTTAAAGCACTACAAGAACTACCATTTCCAGTAGGAAAAAAACTGCTAGGCGAATTCCTCAATGGCACGACAACACATAGTTCAATAATCAATCACCGACTAGACACATTACCAAGTTTTGGCAGTCTCATTTATACAACAGAAGAACTGAACACACTTATTGATTATCTGGAAAGAAAACGATTGCTGCGCTATGACTCAGTAAAAGGAAAAAGATTCTGGAAAGTACTGGTGTTAACACCAAAAGGTGTTAAAGAACTCAAAGAACCACAATTAGATCTTCACGAAAGAAATGTTATCATACAATCAACAACGATTACGCCTGAAGACAGAAAAGTCTTTGAACAATTTCCACACCTAGACACGTATAACGACGAGCAAAAAAAAGCCATCATATCACCACACCACAACATTCTCTGCATAGCAGGAGCAGGAAGCGGAAAAACAACAGTTCTCACAAAAAGAATAGAGTATCTCGTCAGATACAAGGGGGTAGAGCCACACAGGATACTGGCAATCACCTTCACACGAAAAGCACGAAAAGAAATGCAGGAACGATTAGGTGATTGTGACGTTCACGTTGAGACATTCAACAGTTTTTGTGAAAAACAATTACGAATACACGGACAATTACTCTACGACAGAACAATGAAAGTCTGCACATACAGTGATAAAGTCAAATTAGTGCGACAAGCACTGGCACGAATAGACCTGCGCATTCCACGAGCACTAGCACTCTATTTTACAAGCGCACAACAACGACATAAAACAAGCGAGCAACTCTTTGCAACATTTGTAAACGACTGTTTCTTCATTGTTGATTACTTCAAAACACAAAACAGTCCAATAGAAGACTTCACAGAAGACGCACAAGACAGAGTAAGTGCACGCATGATCTATTCAGTATGCAAATACCTAGAAGCAGCAATGAGAAAATACGGACTGCGAGATTTTACAGATCAAATGATAGACACTATCACGCTTTATGGAAAACATCCACAACTCATACCGCGCTATTCACATATTCTCGTAGACGAATATCAGGACGTTAACGACACGCAGGTAACCCTGCTAAACATGCTAGGAGCGCAATATCGATTTAGCGTAGGAGATCCCAGACAAAGCATCTTTGGATGGCGAGGAAGCAGAATAGACCATATTCTAGACCTTGCCGAAGACAAAAATAGTCAAGTAATCACACTCGACAAAAATTATCGTTCAAGCCCTGCCATCGTACAACTCATGAACAAAGTCATAGCACCAATGCAATTACCGGATATACATGCAGTGCTTGAGACAAAAAAAGATATCAAATTATTGCACTTCAGCTCCACCAATCTAGAACAAGAATTTGTTGTACAAAAAATACTAGAATCAGAACTGCCAAGACAAGAAATATTTGTACTCGCAAGAACAAACAAACAATTAAAAGAATTATCAACAAAACTGCGACAACGAAAAATAGCCCACGTCATAAAAAATGATGAAATAAGACACAGTGTCGAAGCAAAACCAGGACAGATCACACTAGCAACCGTTCACGCCATAAAAGGTCTTGAAGCACAACTCGTATTTGTCATAGGATGCACATCAACAAACTTTCCATGTAAAACATCAGAACATCCAGTACTCGACCTGGTTAAAGTTGATACCTATGACAAAGAAGAAGAGGAAAGAAGATTATTCTACGTCGCGATAAGCAGAGCAAAAAAACACCTGTACATGACATATGCGACAAAACGAAAAACTACCTACCTCACAAGCGACATGCTCACACTCGTCGGCAAAAGCAAAAAAATAGCAGTCTTTGAACGATTAAAACAATGGCGAAGCGAGACAGCACGAATCCTAAGTGTACCGCCCTACATGGTTCTACACGACACGGCACTCTCAGAGATTGCAGAACAAAAACCAACATCAAAAGAAGAACTGTTAGGTCTTAGAGGATTCGGACCGTCAAAAGTACATCGTTACGGTGACGCAATACTTAAAATCGTTCACGGATAAGAACAGTTTCCAAACTACGACGAAATGTATTCTCAGCAAAATCGCTCACACTGTCACGAGCAGAAACAAAAGCAGCGATCTGGCGAGAAATATGAAATTTCTCACTAACACCATTACGATAAATCTCATAACCAATACCGACGCGGGAAGGACGACGAAGACCAATCTCCTGGAAAAAAGTAACAAAATATTTTACAACAATTGACTCTCGCTGCATGCGATCAAAAACAGTTGAATTCATAATTTTGCTAGGCTCAGTACGCTGAAAACCATGCAAAGCAAGCATGTCATACATCGGCCGCGCAACTGCACGATAAATATCCTGCATGCGATTTCCATGCTGACGAAGTATAAAAGCACTACTGTTCAAGAAGCTTTTTCTGCCAGGGACGAAGAGTGCATCGCTTATTGCATACCAGGTCCTGTAATTGTTCACGGCTTGCAATCAATGACTTTGCAATACCCAATTCTTCAGCACGTTTGTCGCGAAGCAAACTCAAACGATGAATCTCCTCTTGTTCCTGACAAGAATAACGATAACGAGTCTTTCGTGGAAGAGAAAGACGTTCCCTACGAGCCTTTTGCACGGCTGTAAAACAAATCGTTGCACGACGACGAACAATAGGATGAACTCCCTTAATCGATTGCCAATCCTGCAAAGATTTAGGCGGTCTAGATACCACTTCAAGCAAACGTTTGGCACTCATAATATAATGAGCAGGTCTATCAGCAGCTTTCGCCAATTCATTACGCGCATCAAACAATCGTTTAAGCACCGCACGTTTTTTGTCATCAAGAGATTTGGAGCCACGAACAGAAAGAAAACCACCCTCACAATAATCAAACTGCAACTTATCAATACTGCGACACTCCTGCACCATCCACTCTAATCGGTTCTTCTCTTTGAGAAGAGCAATAAGTTTATCGCGCAAACTAAGAAGGTACTTGGTGTCGCCAAGTGCGTACTCCAACATTTCCTTTTTCAAAGGACGTTTTGTCCAGTCAGCCATTTGAAATTTACTCTTCTTTTTCGTACCAAAAAATTGTTCAAGAAGAGAACCAAGACCGATCTTTTCAAAACCCAACAATTGAGCAGCGATTTGAGTATCAAACACGTTCTTTGGACGACACTTATATTGATGGTACAAAATGCGCAAATCAAAATTAATATCGTGAAAAACCTTTTGAATGCGATCGTTTGTAAACACTTCAAGTAAAGGATCAATATTCTTAAGCTTGAGCACATCAACAATATAGTGATGCATACCAGTAGATAATTGAATGATCGCGATATACGCGCCATAATGGTGAAGATTATTCTCACACTCAAAATCAACACCAAGTTCTCTGCGCGTCTGCAAGAATTTGCATACGCTCGCCAAATCCTCTGACGTTTCAATATAGGTAAATGAGCTATTCATGCCAATAAACAGTAGAACAAAGACGTCAAAAAACGTTTATAAGGTTTTCGTTCATCGGTGACTGATTTGTCCAGAAACCACGTCCTCGATTGCACCCGTCTTTTTGTTAACAGAAATCGAAAGATCATAGTTCGTTTCGTTATGTTCAGGCCACCATTGAACAATCCACAAGTTACCATCGGACTTCACTTCACGATGCATCTTTTCCAAGTCCTCAGGACCAGAACCGGTACGAATAGCCTCTTTAGTCGCGATCTCAATAGCGTCCTCTTTTGATATCATAACAGAAGTCGAGCAAGAAGGCAATATAAAGATAGCGAAAAGACAAAGAAGAGAGAAAAGAAAGAGAAACAAATACTTATTGGAAGACATAACCATTGAATAGACAATAACAATTAAAATACTTTTCCTAAAAACAGAAAAATGGTACACAGAGGTGTGCAAATATTACTCTTTCACCCGATACTCAAAGATACTTCTTCCATCGCCGCAGCCAACATCAAGGACTTTAGCGTTAGGAGTAATATGCTTTTGAAGATATTTTTTCTCCTCACAAAACCATCTCTTAAACGATTCGGGCATATTGTCTAATAATTCCGCCCAATAATCAACATTGGTTTTCATAGACATAACAAACAAATTAAGTAAATATAAGGATTGCGTTTATTAAGCCGCTAATATTTATTTCATTTAACATCAGGATTATGAGAAGTTTGCGGAACGAAGTGAGGAATTTGGGAAAGCGAAGTGCAACGAGCTTTCCTCTTAATCGCTGTTAAATGAGCCGAGCGATAGCGAGAGTGCAACGTGCCGACGAACGAAGTGAGGAGAGTTGAGAAAACGCACGTTAAAGTAATTTGATTCTTATTCCAAGAACACCATACTTTTGTTCATCTTCTTTAGAATAGATTTGATATATTGATTCAACGAAAGCCCGTTTATCGTGGTCATCGGGATAACCAAAATAACTCATGGGAAAATCATCAACTAATTCTTGAAAAGTTCTATATCGCAATAGACCGATGACCTCAACAGATAAATTCTCATTTAAGTCAGGCAATTTTGAAAAAGTAACAATATCGCCAAGATTAAGACTTTGTCTTTTTTCATCAAAAAGTCTAATTTCAATTCTCTTTTTGCCCGACTTAATTCTATCAAACGGGCTTTCGTACAATTTCATGTGGTGTTCCATAAAGTTAAGAATCAAACCAAGATTATTAAAGATTACTATTCTTAGGGTGTTTTCTCAATTTCATTTAACATCGCGAGTATCCGAAGTTCAGTTTTTCCTCGTGGAGCGACCGCAGGGAGCGGAACAGAGCTGAAAAACTGAATTTGGAGAAATGACGAGCCGAGTCATTTCTCGGTTAAGTGCTGTTAAACGAGGGTGAGGAGCGTAGCGACGAAAGCGCAGCGTCCCCAAGCGGAACGAAGTGGAGCGCAGAGTTTTCTTACTGCCGAAAATCCAGTTAGTGCCGTAGTTTTTGCCGACATTATAGTTAATAGATTACTGCTTTAGCAGAGTAGAGTTTAGGGGTTCCGTTCTATCATTTGAGCGTTAGCGTTACTTCAAGAACAAGTATTTAGGGGGCGAGAAAATTGTAGTTGTTTTAAAAAACACATAAATTTATAAATATGTGCGATTATTTGTTATTTTAGCTTGTTTTAGAGGGGGCGAGAATGGAAGAAAGTAAAAATATCACATTGAAGGTTAATACTAAGTTGTATGATGAGTATAGAGAGCTTTGTAAACATGAAGGTTGGATTGTGTCTCGTCAGTTTGAAAAGTTAATGGAAGAAGAATTGAAAAAAAGGGGGCGAGAATAGTGTTTGATAAAGAACAGGCGAGAGAAAAGATAAAACTTCTTGTTGATAAGTATAATAGGGTTGTAGAATCTGGCAAATTAAAATCCTATAATGAAGAGAGAACAAAAGCGGAGTTTATAGAACCGTTGTTTGAAGCTTTAGGATGGGATGTAAGGAATACACATAACGAAGATGAAGTTACTAGAGAAGAAAAAATATCACGAGGTAGAGTAGATTATTGCTTTAGAATAGGCGATATTCCCAAATTTTTTTTAGAAGCAAAACCACTAAAAGCTGATTTAGATAATATAGATTATGTTAAACAGGCGATT
>WJJS01000024.1 GCA_014729505.1 Candidatus Woesearchaeota archaeon | reverse complement strand
GCATTGCCATACATCGAGTAATTGAACGCAAGCGTGCCTAGTGCTCCAATGACAAGCGGAATAGTGTATAACACGACCGGTTTCCATTCTTTTCGCAGTAGTTTTTGTAACAAAAACAATTCAAAGGCTAGTACAAATATTATTATCGGATATCGTGTAAGTACTGCAAAAGTTGCACTGAGTCCTGCCATGACAAAGTGTTTTTGTTGTAGTAAATAGAGCGAACTTAGTAAGAAGAAGGTTGCTGGAATACTGGTGTATAATCGGGCACTCCAAAAAAGATAGAAGGTACTGCAGGATAGAAGTAGTATACTGCTAAGTGCAATAAAATTGTTCTTTGTTAAACGACGAGCTATGAGATACACCAGTAGTAGGGTGCCTATGACAAAAGCGAATTGGAGTAGGTGACCGTATAAAGCGATATCGGTTCGAAGGAGTAATCCTCCTGCAAGTAATAATGGCCAAAATGGCGGCCGTACTGCTTCCCATAAACCGGTTCCTGTAACAAATACTTTTGCCATGCCGATGTATACTGCGGCATCCCACCATACACGGTTATCAAAAAACAAAATGAGTATGCGAAGAAGTAAGGAGAGCAAAAGAAAAATGAGTACTGTTTTTTTAGCGTTTATTCGCATTCTAACATCTCTGTATCGCGGGTTCCATATGCCTCACAGAGCAGAGTTTTCAATTGTTCCATATCTGAATAATTGCTGATAGTCTCATCTTCTATGACGATTGTTGGATATGTTGAGACACTGTAGCGACTGCGCAGAACATCGATCATGGGTTCTTCTTTGAATTGGGAATCAAAAGAGAAGATAAGGAGTTTATCCCCTAAGAGTTTCTTGTAGTAGAGAAGAACGGTTTGTTGATCATTGCATTGTGGACAGCTATCTTCATCTGAATAAAAGTAGAGGAGTGTAACAAAGTGTTCGTCACAGACTTCTTTAGCTTGTCGGCTCAGCATCCAGTATCGGATCTGTTCTAGGGTGTACTCTCTTTTCAACAATGAAAAAGATCCATCGCTGATGGTGTTGTCTTGTATGTACATTTCTAATCGTTCTCTTGTTTTGTCTAACTGTAAGAGACTGTTGTAGTATGATTCGAAGAGTGCTGGACACGTGTCTTTTGTCTCCAATGTGTTGAGAAAATTATATTGTAGTTGTGAACTGCTGTACTCTATTTTCTGTTCTCGCAGCTCGTCTTGTACAAAATCTATTCGTTTGCTCTCCACGACAAGACCTATACTAAAGCCCAACAGAAATATTATGACAGTGATGATGCCTGCCATGACGTAACGTTCACGTGACTTCACCATTTTCCTTTTCTCCGTGTGGCGAGATCATAGACGACCATGACCCACGCGCTGCTGACCAGCAGGTAATAAAAGAATAAAAAGAGTCCTAGACTTATTTTTCCTTGGTCGAGGAGTTTTTCTTTGCATGCAACAAATGCTTTGTACAACACGTAGCAGGTGATGCTAAAAATGAATATGAAAGTGACAAGTGAAACAAAATCGAGGTCGAGGATGTTAAAGTTAAGCGTGAGTGAGCGCAGGTAATGCATGAAATCAAAGTTGATAACATACCATTCTTTAAACATCTTGAAGTAATTCTTCAATGAGTAGTACAAGAAGATACTGATCATGACGACTGCCATGACGGGACTTGCTAGAACAAATGGTAATTGTATAAATCCAAAATCACCATGTTCTTTGCTAAAGAGCAGTTTTCGGTAATCAAAAGTGTTGAGTAGTGCTCCTCGAAACCATCGTTTTCGTTGTCGAAAAAAGGCACGCCAGGTATCTGGTGCTTTTGTAGCAACTTTTACGTCGAGTGCTTGTACGATACGATATTTTGCTTGTTGGAGTCGATACGTTATTTCGAGATCTTCTGTTTTGTGTGCTGATCGAAAACCGCCAATGTGTCGTATCGCATCAATGCGGTACACGCTGAACGGTCCTGGTGCGACGTGAACGCAATCAATGTGACTCATGAGTTTTTTGTAGAACATGTTCAACACGTACTCATACCATTGTATGCGTTCAAGGATTGTTTTTGGTTTCAGTACTTGCATGTTTGGACATACGCAGGCTATGTCATCTTCAACAAAGTATGTGAGCAGTTCTTTGAGGACGTGTGGTTTAAGGATGCTGTCCCCATCAAGACTGACTAGAAATTCTCCTTTTGCTAATGCAATGGCATCATTCATTGCTTCGTGTTTTCCGGCGTTTTTTTCTTTGTTGATATAGCGTATGTTGCGATCATGGTATTGTGCAACAGCTTTTGAGATTACCTCATGTGTGTTGTCAGTACTTCCATCATTGACTACTATGACTTCATAGCGATCTTGAGGATACTCAAGATTCATCACGTGATGTATGGTTGAATCAACAACTCCTCTGATCTCTCCTGTGTCTTCTCTGACACATTCATTGTACGCTGGTACGACGATTGTCACAAAGGGGCAGGTGTCTAGTTTCTTTCTGCGATGTTCTTTTGATCCTCCATCAAGAAAGACGAGAAACCAAAATACTGCGAAATAGACTGAGAGTATGGCAACGGTCCATAATAATAGTGAAGCGATAATATTCATTGTACTTTGTATAATCGTATTCCTGATCGTTCATAAATCTTCTTAAACATTTCGAAATCTTCTGTTGCGTACGCCAGCCCTCTTCGTGGTTTTTCCCATACCAGTCCATTTGAGAGTTCGTCTGTGAGCAGGATGTAGGTTATCTGTTCGCGTTCGATGAGTGTTTTGAGTTCTTCTCGATCTGTGGTGTGCAAGAGTTCTAGTGTGGTAAGCCATATGCTTTCTGCTTCTCGTATGCGTTGAGGTGCATTGTCGAGGAGTACGCGTTTGTCTGCAATCGCAGTAATATAGTGTCCGTACGCCGGATGTGTAAACACGACGTCCTCTGAATCTCCTTGTCCGCGTAGCCAGTCTAGTGATTGTTTGAGTGAAGGATCCGGACTGTGTTGTACTGCTAGTGAAAATGCAGTGCTTGCAGTGCTTAAGAGCGCGGTGATGAGCATGACGATAAAAGCTATTTTTACATAAGGTAATGACCATCGTCGTTCAAGTAATGCTTCTGCTGCGACTACTGCTAGAAACAATGTGGCAAGGTGTGCGTAGTGTAAGGCCATGTTGTTGTAAATGCTGTATGCGATGATCGCGACGAGTGCAAGTACTGCTGCTGAGAATTGTCGTTTGTGCTCCCAAAGAACGTAGAGACCGACAAGTGCGAGTAGTCCAAGAAAGACACTGATTCCGTAGGGCGCCCCAAAATCAAAGAAGAGTCGTTCGAGAACAGGGGGTTGTTCAAAGCGAAATCTGCTGGTAAAGAAGAAAAAACTTGCATGATAAACAATAGCAAGAAAAACACTGAGTAGTGCAAGGAAGCTTTCTCGTCGACGTTGTGTGCTGTAGCCGAGGACGATTATTACAAGGACTGTTACTGCACTGTCTAGTATGGAGAGACTTCCAAGGGCAAAAAAGCTTAATAGTGAGAGCAGAAAGGTGCGTTCGTGTAAGAATAGTACGATGCTTAACAGGAATAAGAATAATGAAAACGATTGTTGTGTAACAGTGGTAAAGAGTGCCAGATAGAGAGGACTGAAAATAAAGAGCAGAATACCATATGATGCGCGATATTCTAATCGTTGTAAGAGTATCCATAAACAAAGTAGACAGAGAAAACCAAGCAGCGGTGCGACGATATATCCTGCCGCTCCTTTAAAGAGCCACACGAATGGTACGAGAAAATAATGAAAGAGATGTGGTTGATATTCTGGTTGCGCCACTACTCGATCGTCATAGTTGAGGAATCCTTTTTCAAGCAGTGACTGTGCTATGCGTTCGTGATAATAGCTTTGACTGTCGCCGTGACTATCGCCTCGCAGGAAGAAAGCACCGCTTATAAGGAGCAGTCCCAGTAATGCGTATAAGAGGAAATTATGTTGTTTCAATAATTCTCACCTTGCATAATGGATTCTTTTCTATTATTTGCACGACGTCATTGTCAAAGACGGTGCTAAAGCATTGTTCATTGCTTAAATATCGTAATTCTTCTATTCCCAGGGTTTCTCGAACGGTTGGTGAAAAATAAACGTAGCGAACGTGGTATTTGTCAAAGAGTTCTACTGCATCGATTTCAAGTCCTGTGGAGAACATTCGTTTGTGATCTTCATAGATTCTTTCACTGTTGGGTATTCCTAGGAACTTACTATCGAGTACGGTGGGATGTCCTGTAAGTGCACTGACGATATGTGCTTCTTCGACATACGCGAGTACTGTTGCGTTTGCTGGTTGTAGGGCTCGCAGTGCACTCAGTGCTTCGCGTTCGTGTGATGTGGGTGTTTCTTGGAGTTGTACAAATGCGCTTGCTACTGCGCTCACCCCTGAGGTCGTGATGAGAAGAATCACGGTGATGGTGAGTATCGCTTGTCGGTAGCGTGCGAATTTCGTGCTTAAGAGGTAATCACCAAAGAGTTGGTATGCTCGCGAAAAGAGTATAGCTAGGAGCAGTCCTAAAATGACGAGTCCGTCACTTATTGCTAATAAACGTAGCCAGAGTAACACGGTAAATGCTATGACTTGTCCAATTATTAGATAGGCTGCTCGGTGTTTTTGTTCAAAGAGGTGCGCATAGAGTGTGCCAAGTCCGAAGAGAAACGGTATGACACCGATTCCGTAGATGAGTCGCCCTATGGTGAGTTCTTGGAATTGTTCTGCAAGCAGTGCAAGCGGGGTGTTTTTCCAGATTACTGCACTGCCGTGCAGTGCAAATACTTCTTTGTAGACAACAAAGAGCATCCATATGACAAAGAAGAGTGTGAACAGTGTGAGTTCCACTTCTTTTTGGCTTTGATCGAGCCGTTCAAAATAGAGTATGATAAGATAAATGCTTAAACCAAGTGCAAAGACTATGATGAGCGGATCAAGGAGGATGAGTATTGCTAATGCTAGGAGATAGTTTATGGTCCACTTGGCATTTCCACTGCGAAGAAAGGAATAGAGTAGCCAGAGCATGAGTGGTGCAAAAAGTGCTAATGGTGTCAGATCATTGAGTGTGTGTGCATACGTGATGGGCATGATTGCTGCGGCAAGTGCGCCAAAAAGGGATGCAGTAGTATTGCGTGTTATGCGCTCACTGATGAGATAGACGAGGACGACGCTGGTCATTGCGAGAACTGCAAGGAGTACTTTGGTGAGCATTTCTGAGTTTATGAATGGTGCAAGAAGGTAGGAGAATATGGGAATAAAAACGTATCCTCGTCCGCCATATGACAGTTCATCATACCATAGGGCGTGTCCTGTGTGCGCGATAGAATCTGCTTGTCGCAGGTAAAAATAGGACTCATCAGTGCTGTATCCTGGTGTGCTGAGCGAAAAGGCGAGTCGCAGTCCAAACGTGAGTATTATCAGCACTAGTAGCGCTGTTCTTCTCTCCATTTGCGCATAAACCCTTTTTTTCTTTATAAACCTTGTTCCCCAAAAGTATTTAAACTCTCTCGCCGTGAGTAGTAGTATGGTAAAAAAGGTGCCAACAGGGGTTGGTTTTCTGGATGCCTTGCTTGATGGCGGTTATGAGGATGATGCTATTACTACGGTGTATGGTCCCGCTGGAGTTGGTAAGACAAATCTTGCTTTGCTCGCGGCGGTGCAGGCAGCCAATGATGATAAGAAAGTGATTTACATCGATACTGAAGGAGGGTTTTCTGTTACCCGTCTAAAACAATTAGTGTCTAATCCTAAGAAAGTTTTGAACAATATTATTTTTCTTAATCCTGTAACTTTTGAAGAACAAAAACGTGCTTTTGATAAACTTGCAGAATTGCTTACTAAAAAGGTGGCGCTCGTTATTGTTGATACTATCTCTATGTTGTATCGTTTGGAGCGTAAACAAGGCGAGGAATTTTTTGATTTTAATCGTGAGCTTGCTGCGCAAATTGCTCGTCTGACTGAGATCACTCGTCGTCAGAAGGTGCCGGTGTTGATGACCAATCAGGTGTATACGAGTTTTAAGGACGGTACAAAGATGGTTGGAGGCGATATTCTTACTTATGGCTCTAAATGTTTGATTGAATTGTCTCCTCGTGGCGCTAATAAGCGTCTTACCTTAAAGAAGCATCGCAGTCTTCCAACTGGTACTTCTGTGCTTTTTCGTATTGTGCAAAGCGGTATTGAAGAGGTTGACTATTCCGGTGTGAATTCTTCTTGATTGAATTCTTGTTCTGGCGCTCCTCGAAGTCGCAGGTATTCTTTTGCCAGGATGTAGAAGAATAATCCAAGGCTTTTCTTTCCTTTGTTATTGCACGGGACGACTAGGTCGATATCGTTTGCGCTGTTGTTGGTATCACATAATGCAATGACAGGGATTCCTACTGCTTTTGCGTCTGAAACAGCGTTCTTGTCTGGCCATGCATCAGTGACGAGCATGATCTTGGCTTCAGTGTAGTTGCGTAGCGAAGGATTCGTGAGGATGCCTGGAGGGTATCGTCCTGCAAATACGCGGATATCGGTGTATTTTCCAAATGCTTTGACGGCTTTCCATCCGTTTTCTCGTCTGCTGACAACAAGAATTTCTTCTGGAGAGTAGTGTGCGAGAAATGACGCTGCTACTCGTATTCTTGCATCAATTTCTTGCAAGTTGAGTACGCTTAATCCGTCTGGTCGTGTTTTGTAAATAAATTTACTCATGTATTTTGTTTTGTGTTTTGTACCGATATGTACTCCTGCTTTGAGATACACGTCTTGTGCTACTAAAAATGTTTCTTCTGTCATGCGGTTTTCCTCGTCCGGCATTTTTTTTAACCTCAGCCGGCTCTGACGAGCACTCCTAGTCGAGCACTGTCGTCGGTAATAACTGTTGTTCAAGCAGAGCGGTATTTAAAGGTTTCGGACTTTTTGTACTAGAAAAGCGTATCAGGATATCGTGTCTATTTAAAGAATGGAAAAGTGGTTGATGCTTATTACTGGCGTTTTTTTGTCTTAATACTGTGATCGGAATGACGATTTGGATGTCGAGCATCAAGCCCCTATAGGTGAGCGACGTACAGTTTGCAGAGTCAACACACCATAGTGCATATGCGGGGTTGCGTTTGAATTTGAAAATTGGCTTTCGCTATCTGATAGGGAGAGCTTGGGCGTACTTGTTCATTGATACAAAGGGCAATATATATTGGAGATCAGAAAATAACGCTTCTTTTGACGGAGATCTTCTTTCTGTCGACGATTCTCTCACATAAGTAAAATTAGCACGAAAAGCACCCACACAATAGTCAGTTATTCTTCGTTTCTTCTAGCTTCTGGATCATACGGTATGCAGCGCACATCTCGTTTGTGTGGTGGTTGTTTGAAATAATGACTGACACATTCGCGGCACTGGTCTATGCGATTACCATACAGAGGATCCATTTCATCTAGTGTGTATCCTGGAGTAATGAAAAAGCGCATGCCGTTGAATCCGTGCAAATCACGATGACTTATCATATCAAAACCGTCGGTTTGACGATCAAAATAGATAATACCGCTTCCTTGTATTCCTCTGACTTATGGCGTTTCTGTACTTCGTCGAAATGTGCGCATGTCTTGTGAAGGTATAGTTGGCAGTAGTGTTTCTTTTACCTCTTCAACTTTGTAGTGTATACGCGCGTTCAATCCTTGTGCGAGGTATCCAAAGAATTCGTCGACTTCTCGCGGAGCAATGGGTCGTTTGAAAGGAATTTCTGCGCGTACTCTATCTGTCATGTGCTGGTCAGCAGTATCTTGCGTGAAATGGGGATGTTGTAGTTCTGCCATGCAATAGATACAGCATTTCTGCTATTTTAGTTTTGTGGCGCTCTAATCATGGGCTTCCACAGTAAATAATCGCTTATACACGTGACCGAGTGGTTCTCGTATACTCTGGAATAAGACGATCTTGTTAATAACAAAAGAAATCAGGGGCAAAGGGATCTGTGCGAACTGTGTTTTGAATTCATCCGGCGCATTCTTTACTCTGCTCAGGGTAATATGTGGCGAGAAGTGATTAAACTCGTGTGTGAATCGTGTGAGCGTAACAATCGCCTCGTGTAATGCTTCTAAGGGTTCTTGTGGTTCTACTTTGAGAAATGTCACGCGCGGCTGTCCCTTATACTCGAATGTTCCGCTCGATCTGATATGACAGGTAAGTGGCGAGAAGTGTAACGATGAGAGCGCTTGTCCTATTTCTTTGACTCTATGAGGTTGTTGTTCTCCTAAAAAAAGGAACGTTAAATGAAAATGTTGAGTACATGTTTGCGTTCCCGGCAATTGCCGTACTGCATGTTGGATCTTTTTGACTTGTTGTACTGTCTCTTGTGGCAGTTCTGCTGCAATGAATACTCTCATGGTGGTTGTAAAGAAGAGGAGAATAAAAAGTTAGTCTTCTTCTGGCAGATCGGCTCCAAAATCTTCTGAATCTTTGTAGGAAGGTTCTGGTATTGGTTGCTTGAGTTCTTCAACAGTTACATCGGTGACTTCTTCTTTTTTTACGCGTTCAATGACTTCTGCAAAGCCTATGGTTGGAAAGACTTTGGTAATGCGTATTTTGACGCGTTCTTTCTTTTTCGTGCCTGGCACAAAGATGACAAAGCTGTTTACTTTGGCAAAGCCATCTCCTTTCTCACCCACTCCTCGGATGACTACGGTAACTTCATCCCCCACTTTCACGGGAGGCTCTTGTTTGTCTTGCATTTATTGTTTCACCTGTTGGTTGATGGGAGAACTAAAGACGCGCCGCATTTAAAACTTTGGTAAAAAAAGAGAAAAAAAGAAGAACTATCAGAGATCTTCGATGCCGTTTTCTGTTATGATGAACACGGCTTCTCCTTCCGGAAGGTTTGGCGAGTCCACAAGTTTTGATACCCTTGAACCTTTCTTTCCTCTTCGCAGATACATTCTGTATGTACTATTGTGCCCGACGATGTTCCCTCCTGCGGCTTCTGTTGGATCGCCAAAGAACACATCTGGTTTTGATTGTACCTGGTTTGTTACATAGACTGCGATGTTGTGCATGCCTGCTAGTTTCATTAATTCATGCATGTGGCGATTGAGTTTTTGTTGTCGGTTAGCAAGCGTTCCTCGTCCTACGAATTCTGCGCGAAAATGCGCGGTGAGTGAATCGACGATGATAATACTCACATCAAGTTCTTCTTTGCGGATAAGATCTTGTATTTTTTCAACAAGTAGCATTTGGTGGTCGCTGTTGAGCGCGCGGGCTACTTTGATGTTTTGCAGGACTTCTTCTTTTTCAAGTCCAAGCGCATGCGCTACTTGGATGACGCGTTCAGGACGAAACGTTCCTTCAGTATCGATAAAGACCGCGCAACCTCCTCCACCGCCTTCTGCTTTTGGTAGTTGTGCGCGAACAGCGAGGACGTGTGCAAGCTGGCTTTTTCCCGAACCGTATTTTCCAAATGCTTCTGTAATGCAGCCTGTTTCAATACCTCCTCCTAACAGGAGATCGATTTCTTTGCTTCCCGTACTTATTTTGAAGAGTTGTTCTCGTCGTTTGAGTAGTTCCATGCCGCTTTCAAACCCCATATCTAAACTGTCTCGTGCTAAAGAGATTATTTTCTTTGCTGTTGATTCTGAGATCTCTGCTGCGCCAACAAGTTCTCCTGGTGAGCTGACCGAAATGCTGAGCAGGTCATGATAGCCCGCTCCTTGTAGTTTTTGTAATGTAGCTGGACCTACGCCGGGCAGGTCTGAGAGCGACTGTACCTTTTTTGGATCGGCAAGTTCGAGTTCTTGTACCATTTCTTCTTCCTCCTCTATGAACTCTTCATCCATAGATGGTCTATAGTGTTGTGTTCTTAAAAAATTATGCTTGTTCTATTGCCAGGAAGCGCAGGGCTTCGTTGAGCACGAGCGATGCGTTTGCAAGGTCTGTTTGGCGCAAACTTGTTGTTTGTTTCCAATCTCCTTTGGCGTCTTTGTACGATCGTTCGAGGACGATACTCGGCCATGAACGCCCATTCGACTCATTGTTCCAGATGGTTGCGCATAGCGCGCCAACACGTATCTTTTTCATTGGTTGTTTCGGTTGCTCTGTTTGTGGTGTTTGTGTTTCCATGTTGTTTCCTCCGATTGGCGGTATGATTCTATAGGCGGCTGAGCTTAATAATCGCTGTGAGCTAGAGTGTCCAGTGTCTTGTGCTTAGAATCAGTACAATAAAAGGAGGACCAGTCCCGCAACAACGCTGACAAAAAACACTGTTTCTTCGAGTGTTCCCACATCGATAAATCCTCTGGCGTGTAGTCGTGAAAACGGGTGCAGGAAGTTGACACCGAGTCTGGTAAAAGAGTCGCTGAGAAGATGCGTAAAATATCCAAATCCGAGGTAATATCCTGCGCGCGCATATCCCGTGCCCATGGTAATGAGTAATAGGAGCGCAATGGGAAACACACTATGGAAAAATCCGCGGTGTCTAAAGAAGGTACCTACGATTTTTGTTACTGGGAATACCCGGTTGATCGTGCTGCCTTGATGATCAATATCTGGAAGCAGCGCACCTATTGCGACGAGTGCGTAAAAGAGTAGCGGTTCTGCTATCGGAATAAATGCGTGGGCTAGGGCTGCAGAGAATAGTCCAAAAGCAACATGGGTGCGTGCAAGCATTTATTGTTTGAGTTCTTCTTCAGCACTTGCCGGACTCACCGTGTTTGGTACGAATTCGATACGGTCAAAGAACGTGTTTTTCTTGATGCGTCCTTGGAGTTTGTATTGTTCTCCAAGTAGTGCTGTTTTGACATCTTCGAATTGTTCGGGATTGTCCTTATAGGCTAGAATCTCCTCTTTTGATTTTTTTGTGAGTTGTTCTATTAAATTTCTGAATAAGACGATGCGTATGCGTTCGCTGCCGTCTTCAACAAAGATATTAAGTACATAACTGTAATCGGGCTGTACGCCGGCGTGCGCTTTGCATACCCATTCACCTTCATCTTGCTGCATGCGTGTACTGCATTGTGGGCAGACCTCAAAGAAGCGGATGTCAAATACTTGTACGATGTATCCTACTATTTCTACAGCTTCATCACCTTCTGTAAGCGCGCTTATTGTTTTGCGCACATAATTTCTTGGCGCAGAGGTTTGCTTTACTTCGCTAACTTCTGCTCCTTCTGGATTGATTTCTACTGTGGCGTTATCGTTCAAGTGGACTTCTTTGTAGCCTCTGTTGTTTTCGCGTGCATAACCGTTCTTTACTCCTACAATGTCCCCTTCTTTGAGTTGTGCGATTTCGTCTGCCTTGGCACCCCAACCGACGACTCGTGTTTGTCCGGTCTCATCACCCACGCGTGCGCTGCATACCTTTCCTGCTGTGCCGTCACTGCGACTGAATTCTCTCTTTTCATACACCGTGATGACTTTCGCGGTGAGTTCTATGTTGCGCATGCCTGCATGGATGTCTTTGATTTTTCCCGTGTTCTCAAAAAGTTTTACGCCAAGCTCGTTTGCCACGATATGTGCAGCTCCTTCTTTGGAGATAAGCCCGCTGAGTTGTTCGAGTTTCGCGTCGATTTTCTTATCAACATCTTCACTCGTCAATCCTGCCTTTTCCATGATTTTTTGCTTGACTTCAGAAAGTGGGATGCGAATCATGAGAATCCGAGGATCGAGGATGTTTATATGTTTTTAGGTGGTTTATGCTATGGTTTCTGTTCAGCACCCGGATTACTCATTATGTGACAGAAGATATCGAAGTTTGTTTCTTGTTCTCTGCCAATCGATAATAATTTTTAAAGTCAAAAAGTAGGAGAAGACTGCTAAAACCAATACCAAATACCTGCTTGGACTATTTTGAGATATCAAGTAAATTACTGCAAGAGAAAGAGAAATTGTAATCGCAACCAATGCAGACAACAAAGATCCAAGATGAGACACATCAACTTCTTCAATATATTTCATAGAAGAGACCAATTAGATCAAGCAATAACTACTTTTCGTTACCACCGCACCATACGAAACTAGAGTTCCTTGAGCCAGCAGTGTTTGCGTTAAGAAGAAATGGATCTAAACCGTAGTATTCCCGGCACTCACATTAACTGTCGCAATAGTGGTTGTTTCTGTTGCTTGTAGTGGCCCTGATAAGTGGTATCCTATTTGCATGGTGTCATAGTGTCTGATTACTTGAGGTGCGCTTACTGGTACGGTCACGTCAAAGATGTACGTGTGATCCTCTCCTTCAACAGTAATGTTAAGTGGCAGAAGATTTGCTTGGTAATTGACGCACGTGCTCTGATTTCCTTCTTCCATATAATTGCAGTGTTGTTCTAGGCGTCTTACAAGTGTCTTCATGTGATCAAACACTGCTAATCCTGTTGAGATGTCGACGTGAAAGTATGGCTGATAATAGTACCATCCAACGTTTGCCCGTGCAACTTCTTCTGTGTCGATGGTGATAAATAAGAATTCTGTATCAACGTATCGTCGTGGATCACTGATTGGTATGCGTATCGGTCGTAGGGAACTGCCTGTTACTCGTTGTTCGTCTGCGTAGAATTCAAAATTGTTTTTTGGGATTTTTTCATCCGTGTGACTGTTATAATACTCTAGTGATTCGTCAAGATCTTCCATAATTGTCTTGTACAGGAGTGGATAGACAGTGTGAGGTATACAACTGTCATTGTCGTGATTCCAGTATACGATGTCTCCTGTCGTGCCGCACCTGTTTGTAGTATTGAGTCCGCCTTGCAAAAAGACATGTGCTAGTGATCGTTCGACTGCTCCTCTTGCGTGTCTGTCAATTTCGTATTGTAAAAGGATGCTTTGATCATATGCCTCTAGGATCGTCGTATGTTTTTCGCCGAGTTGTACTTCTCTTGAGCCAACGGTTGTAAATAATTGTACTGCAAGCATGCCCATGAGTATGAGTCCTACAAAGATGAGCAGGTACGCGTTGAATTCTATTTTTCCTTGTTTCATTTTTCGTAGACGAGTGTCACATTGACTGCTCTCATACCTCTTGTGAGTGTGTATGTGATACTTGCTTCGTTTTCCACATCTTGTAGGGATTCCGTGACGAGTTCTCCGTTGCGATAGAGTTCATAGTAGAAGAATGGTGATTCCGTGTCAGTAAAATATGCGCGGACGACCGATCCTGTCTGGACGTCGTTGTCAAGCAGCATGTCTGCTACTGTTTTACCTCCTGTTTCGTATTTTAAAAGATCTGTGAGCAGTACTCCGGCTCCTACTTTGCTTTTTTCTACTTCAATGCTGCGCTCTTGTCCCGCATTACTCAAAGAAACGTAAAAGAAGAGGAGTAAGAATCCAAAACCTAGGATGCCGATGACGAGTACGAGT
>WJJS01000023.1 GCA_014729505.1 Candidatus Woesearchaeota archaeon | reverse complement strand
GATATCATCAAGCAGACCGTCAGAAATATTCTTCTTGGACAAACCATCCTGACTGCACAAATAAGAGATGCACGATACGGTCTCACGACACTGAAACCAGTACGTCGCCTTAAACGCCAGACTAAAAGGATCTCCCTCATCAAAAAGAAGATAGGAAGGAGTCTCCACCAGGATCTCCTTTTCCTTACCATATCCTGCATGACAACGAACAACATCAAGACTGCAAGAATGAAGCAATGGGGAGACAATCGAGACAAAACGAGAAGCCAATGCTTTCTCCCTTGATTCACGATCGTGTCTTTTACCAAACTGCAACCGTTTCTCCAAATCCTGATGATCTCTCTTAAAATCCTCAACGCTTTCGCGTTCTCCAGGCATTAACGAGAAATACGTAATAGGAAGATCCTGATTTCGAGAACCGTAGTTTCGTTTAGCATATCCGATGCGCGAGACGAGCATGAGAGCTGATACAACAACGAATTCTTAAGAAGTTATCGCTATTAACGACTGGTTTTCACACCGTTCCTGGGACAAAGATGACTAAGAGGACACTTACTGCAATGAGGAGAGACAGGACGACACACCTGCTGACCAAACGCGACAAACACGGTATTAACGGTCTGCCAGTACCGTCGAGGAAGCTTTTGACGAAGAACCATTTCAGACTGCAAAGGAGTCGACGTCTTAATGTATCCCAAACGATTCATAATGCGATGAACGTGCACATCAACACAAATTGCGTCCTTAGAGAACGCAACAGCGCGAACAAGATTAGCAGTCTTTCTGCCAACACCAGGAAGAGTGAGCAATTCATCAATCTCAGACGGCACCTTGCCATCAAAGCGTTCCAGATGCGCAGGTAATGCCTTGAGATACTTCGCTTTATTGCGAAAAAAACCCACAGGACTAATCAACCCCTCCAATTTTCGTAGCGAGACTTTTTGTAATTGTTGCGGCGAAGATACTTTTGCAAACAAACGCTTACAAGCCTCAACAGTCACCGCATCTTTAGTGCGAGCAGAAAGAATAGTTGCCACTAACACCTTAAACGGATCCTTTGTCTGTACCTGAATAAGATCGACGACAGGAACACGAAATTCTTGAACCTTCCTTTGCAGCAAGGAATACGCCTTGTCAATATCGACTGTCATACTACGAGCTTAGGTCTCAAACCTTTCAGGCTTTTCGGGTTGTGCTGCTTTCTTATGCCATTGCTCCCCGATCTTCTGTACAACAGTATGCATTTGAGGACTTACCACTTCACGCCAAAACTTGACAGACTCATCGATCCATTGTGCCTCTTTTTTTTCATCAGGCTCAAGACCTAGTAAGGTGTTTACAGTAACATGATCCATTATTGTGTTCATCACATGGATGATGTCGGCCTTTTCCTGTTCTGATAACATCTGACTCTCAGAGACCATAATCATCGAAGAAGGATTAGGCATGATAAGATTATGCAAGTAATTATTCCAATTCCAAAACAAATTAGCAACACGCCTTGTAAGCGTTCTACCAAGACGAGAACTAACATATCCCTCCTGCTGTACAAAATCACGAAGGAAAAAAATCTCTTCTAACTCCTCAAAAGATGCCTTGAGCGCAGTTCTCTTTCGATACTCTGCAATAGCGTGTTCCAATTCCGCAATTAATTCCTTTGTCATGGTCGTGCAACAGAGAGGTGATATAAAAAAGTACCTCAAACTCTCGGCCGTCCAGTTCTCTTACTCTCTACTCAATAACTCTGCAGTGAAGAGGCGAGAACGAAAAGTAACAACCGCATTATCGGAGACCTGCACACCTTCCCCTTCTAACAATTGCCCCCTTTTTTTTGTAATCCAAAAGCAAAAACCACCGCTTTTACGTGAAGAAGATACTATGCGATGACAAGAAACGCAGAGTGCACTTACCTTATGTTTAATAAATGGGTGGAGAATCCTGTACCGCATGTCATACCTGTTTATCGTCAATCCGTTTGCAGGAAAGCGACGGGCGCTTAACGTCGCCAATACTCTTGCACGAGAGTTACCACGAGCGACAATCACTGCCACTCAAGGCCCTAAAGATGCAGTCAAGCTCGCACAACAAGCAACACAAAACGTCGTCATCGCAGTGGGAGGTGACGGCACTGTCAATGAAGTCATTAACGGTTTAGTACACAACACCAACAAGCCCTCTCTAGGAATTGTACCCCTCGGTACTGCAAATCTACTTGCAAAATACTTAGGTATTGAAACGGGTTCTGCACGCTTCATGAATAGCACGACGAAAGCCCTCGACGTAGGTATGTTGAACAATCGCGCCTTTGTCGTCGCAGGAGGAGTAGGATTTGATGCAGACATGTTTGCACGAGTACGACCCGGAATCAAGAAACTCTTTGGACAATTAGCGTATCCAGTATCCTTATTTGAAACATTGTTCTTAAACGATTTGACATTACTTACCATACAAGCAAACGGAAACACGTATCAAGGGTATTACTGCATACTCTGCAATATCCCACACTACGGTATGCTTCAGATAGCAAAAGATGCGAGCATTGACGACGGACTGCTCGATCTTTTTGTTTTTACCAGAAAAGAAATTGCCCAACAATTACGGTACCTCGTTGGAATGGTCACAGGAACACATCAGTCATTTGCAGATGTAATCCACGTCAAAATTGAGCAAGCAGAGATCAACGCACAACAGCCAGTTCTAGCACATGCAGATGCCGAAGTGATCGGTACCACACCTATAGCCGTTCGCGTACTCAAACAAGCGATCAACGTATTAGTCTGAAAAGCGCTGGGCAACAACAGTCCAATCAATCACCTTCCAAAAATTATCCACATACTCGGCGCGACGATTCTGATACTTCAAATAATACGCGTGCTCCCACAAATCAAGATTGAGCAAAGGAGTCATCCCCTTACTCAGCGGACTGTCCTGATTAGGCAAACTAACTATCTTAACATTCCCGCCATCCTTAACAAGCCAGGTCCAACCACTGCCAAAAAAACCCTTGGCCTGCTCACTAAACTCTTCAACAAAATTCTCAAAAGAACCAAAAGCATCAACAATGGCGTCGAGCAACTTACCCTCTGGCTTAGACTTATCGATACTCAAAGAAAAAAAGAACAATGAATGATTCGCAACGCCACCGCCGAAATTAATCACTTTCTGCTGCAATTCCTTTGGCACTATAGAAAGATCTGAAAGAACCTTCTCAACAGGCAAGTCAAGCAATTCATCACGACCTGCAAGAGCGACATTATACTTGTTCACGTATCCCTGATGATGCTTTGAATGATGGATCTCCATTGTTTGCTTATCAATGAACGGTTCGAGCGCGTCATACTCGTAAGGTAGTGTTGGAAGTTCTGCCATTATATTTTCCCCACCATATCAAGACCAGGCTTTAAGGATTTATCGCCAGGCTTCCAATTTGCAGGACACACTTCGCCGCCATTCTTTCGCACAAACTGTGCCGCTTCAATTTTTCGAAGCAGTTCAGCACTACTGCGCCCAATACTATTATCATTTAACTCAAAAGCCTTGAGTTTACCATCCGGATCAATAATAAATGTGCCGCGAAGACTCAAACCCTCTTCAGGAATGTAGGTTCCATACGCGCGACAAATATTTCCTGTAGGATCTGCAAGCATTGGAAAACGAATCTTTGCAATAGTCGCAGAATTATCAAACCACGCTTTATGCACAAACACTGTATCAGTACTCACACTCAAGACTTCAGCATTCATGGCTTTAAATTTCTCATACTGATCAGCAATATCGCCCAATTCCGTAGGACAGACAAACGTGAAATCAGCAGGGTAAAACACCAGCACTACCCATTTACCTTTGAAATCGTTAAGACTAATTTTCTTAATTTCGTTAATATGAAACGCTTCAGCATTAAATGATGGCGCGTCCTCATTAATTGATGGTGTATGCATTTCCATTTTTTCCTCCTAATACTTGATCTTTACCGTTCCCCCTTTAATTTTGCACTGGCACGCGAGTCGATTCTCTGCAGGCAGGGCCATAGCTTCTTCTTGTTCGGTTCGTGGCGTCAAATTTTTCATACCTCTTAAGACGATGATGTTGCAAGTTCCGCATAACCCCGAAGTACACCCAAAAGAGACATTGAGTTTTTTACACGGCTCAATAATAGTATCGTCCGCTTGACATTCAACCTCTTTATCGTCACAAATAATCTTTGCCATAAACCTTTTAGAGAATACCCTCTTTGAGAGGGCAGTAGACGTATATAAGGTTTGTTAAACTACAGAACAAACGACGCAATGCCTGCAAAAAAGAAAAAAAAGACAATTAAAGAACAACCATGGGGCTTGGTTGATCTTTCTCGTCATCAAAATCAGTAACAATAGCCTCAGTGGTAAGCACAAGAGCACTAATTGACGCCGCATTCTGCAAAGCA
This sequence comes from Candidatus Woesearchaeota archaeon, assembly GCA_014729505.1. Lineage (GTDB taxonomy): Archaea > Nanobdellota > Nanobdellia > Woesearchaeales > ARS49 > WJJS01. The sequence continues at coordinate 29,302 of WJJS01000023.1, read as the reverse complement.
CTGCGCACGACTTTAGTAGGGTCAATCACTCCAGCACTAATCAAATCCTCATACACGTCTGTCTTAGCATTATATCCGACCTTTCCCTTTGCTTCTTTGAGCTTTGCAAGAATTTCTGCGCCTTCCTTACCAGCATTTTGAGCAATCTGACGAACTGGTTCTTCGAGTGCACGACGCACAATACTAAGACCAACATCCTGATCACCGGGCAGACTCTCCGGTAAGTGCTCAATACTCTGCAACAAAGTAAGACCGCCGCCAGGAACAACACCTTCCTCGACAGCTGCCTTTGTAGCATTGAGAGCATCATCAATGCGCATCTTTCTTTCCTTCATCTCCGTCTCAGTAGCCGCTCCAACCTTAATCACCGCAACACCGCCGCCGAGTTTGGCAAGACGATTTTGCAGGTCTTTTTTGATAAATTCTGTGTCGGCAGCATCAATTTGAGTCTGAATCTGTTTCTTGCGCTTTTGCAGATCAGCCTGTTCGCCCCTGCCTTCGACAATCGTTGTCTTTTCCTTGTCGACGGTAACGCGTCGGGCTTTGCCAAGGACTTCTTCAGTCACCTGTTCAAGTTTTATGCCCTTATCTTCAGAGACAACTTGTGCGCCAGTAAGAATTGCAATATCATCGAGCATTGCCTTACTGTCGTCTCCAAAACCAGGAGCTTTAACTGCACATACTTTAAGCGCGCCACGGATAAGATTAAGCACAATCGTGGCAACAGCTTCACCTTCAACATCTTCAGCAATAATCAAAAGAGGACGTCCCTCGCCAGCAACTCTTTCCAAAATAGGAACCAACTGCTTCATCGTACTGATCTTCTTATCAGTAACCAAAATATACGGATCATCAAATTCGCATACCATCTTTTCGTGATCAGTAGCCATGTATGGCGAGATAAAACCGCGATCAAACTGCATTCCCTCGACAACTTCGAGTTCTGTTTCCATACTCTTTGCTTCTTCAACAGTAATGACGCCGTCATTACCGACTTTATCCATTGCTTCGGCAATAAGCTTGCCGATTTCTTCATCATTGTTTGCAGAGATCGTCGCAACCTGAGCAACTTCAGTCTTATCCTTGACCTGTTCACTCTTTGATTTCAAATATTTCACTGCATGTGCCGTAGCAATTTCAATGCCTTTTTTGACTTCAATAGGATTAGCTCCCGACGTGATATTCTTCAAACCTTCAGTAATAAGCCGTTGGGCAAGAAGCGTTGCAGTCGTTGTACCGTCACCTGCATTATCCTGAGTTTTTGACGCCACTTCCTTAATGAGTTTAGCGCCAGCGTTTTCGAATTTATCCTTTAGATCGATCTCTTTTGCAATGGTAACGCCGTCGTTAGTAACAAGAGGATTTGTCGCTTTGTCAAGAATAACATTGCGTCCCTTCGGTCCGAGTGTAATCTTTACCGTATTCGCAACTTTGTCAATGCCTTTAAGAAGCGCTTTGCGCGCGGTTTCATCGAAAATAATTTGTTTACTCATTGTCTCACTCCAGTTTTGCAACTACATCTTTAAAATCAAGAATGATATATTTTTGTCCGTCGATTTCAAAATCGTCAGAACTATATCCTCCATAGAGAATAGTGTCTCCTTTCTTGAGCGGTATTTCCTTGCCGTCCTTAAGCTCTCCAACAGCAACGACGGTGCCTTCCTTTTTGCCTTCTCGAGCGGATTCTGGAATATACAATCCGCCCTTTGTTTTTTCTTCTTCTTTTGGCGTGATAAGAACGCGTTCTCCAATTGGCTTGATCTGCATATGATCGTACCCCCTTACGTTTTTTTCCTGCGAAAAAAGAGCGACTATTTAAAATTTTTGTAAATACGATCTCTTATAAATCGAAATGATGTCCACATTCTGGGAAAGGTTTATATACTTTTCTTTGTTCTGCGCCTGCATGTTACAGCATCTTACCGTACGCTATTTGGATAAACCACGCGCGAAAAATCATCGCGAAGATCTTAGCTGGTTTTGTGATAGCCTGGGCTTTTGTTCAGGTCGCGACGTTCACAGCATGGCATTTGCAATCGTTGATGCACTCCTTTCAAGACAAGCGCAGGCAACGAGCTCTGAAGCGATCGCTGAAGATTTGCGCGTCACTGCATCTCGCGTGAACCATCACATCCGCAATTTAATGGACAGCGGATTTCTCTATCGAGAAAAAAGACATGTCCACCTGCGAGGAGGCAGTCTGAAAGCAGCGGTCGAAGAAATGCGAAAAGACACCAACCGCATCTTTGATGAACTAGGCCGCATGGCAGAAGAGTTAGACGCTGCTCACGGGATTAAAAACCGCTAAGCAACCCTATTCAAGAACATTTTTTGCAAAACAGATTGCTAGTATATTACCATTGTTATTCTTGAACACCAGACGCTGTCACGTCTCAACACGAAAAACTAGAGATGTCTTATGGATAATCGAGGAATCAAGCGCTGGCACTCTTCGGCAAGCAAGCGACGATGACACCGCCTTGGTGATTCCTCAATACACAATACCGTCAATGATTGCTCAACAGCATTTGCTGCAAGAGCAAAGACCTCGCGCTCGATAGTGCCTAAATAGTCAAGGTATCGACGCTCAAAATCCTCCCAGAGAAGACCTCGCTTATACCAGTCGCCCACAAGACGGTCAGGAGGGGCAAAGCGCGGCTTCCACAAATCATACGTGGCAGGTGTGATGCGCGGATCACGAGTCTTACCGTCAGATAAGGTATGGCGGCTCATCACAGAAATCCTTACGCCTTCTTGTTCGCGGTCAAAAGGATGGAAAATACAGCGAGTGTATAGCATTATGGACGGTCAGTCTCGACTCGAGGAGCCAGAATAAAACTCAACTGCAAACGATCAATAACCTTGTACTCGAGCTTTAACGGATAATCCTGACTAAAATACACGTCGACAGTGTCGGCGAGTTTTGCACCATTCATCATCTTCTTCAAGTACTCAATGGAATATTTTGAACGAACATTTGCCGTCGTATCAGTCTTGATCTTCGTTTGATCATTATCTGCCTTAATCTCGATAAGCGCTTTAGAAAGATCGCCAGTACCTTCAATCGTGAATTTTTCAGGATCAGAAACAAAACTCACCGATTCAGCAACAATACTCGCATCTTCAATAGCATCATTGAGAATAGCAGAGGTCGTCGAGATACTAAGCGGAAACGTCAAGTTAGGAACCTTTTGCTCGCGATCCTCAAGATCGATTAAAGGAATGTTGAACGTTCTCTTACTGTTCGATTTTAACGTAATGCGCAAAGTCCCCTCCTCAGGAAGTTCAAGCGTTAACATATCATTTGCCTTTGCACGACGCAAAACCTGCTTGAGATTTGAAAGATTCACGCAAATCTCGGTATCCTTTTCCAATTCGTAGAGCGTAAACGCGCTCGACAACAGCTTAAATGTCACCATAGCAACATTGGCAGGATCCATAGCGACGAGATCAACGCCCTCCTTAGTAATCTTAAAACGAGCTTCATTTACCAGCTCAGAAATAACAGTAATACTGTCCTTGAAATGTTTTGGATCTGCGAGTACGAGTTTCATAGTTCCCCCTGCTCCAAACCCGGTCCTCGTGCTATAAAAACTTATCTGTGTTTGATTATACTATTTTCAAACGGTCGCCATTACGCACCGGAAAAAGCGTTTCACCAATTTTATAGCCCATCTGTTTGGACACCTCACAAAACGCGTCCATCATGGGCGGCTCAGAATGCATGGGAATCAACATCTTAGGTTTACACAAGGAAACCAATTGGCGAATATCATCTTGACGACCATGACCGCTTACATGCAAATCCCTATACATGCGCACTCCTTGATCGGCAAGCTTTTTCTCAAGAACCTGACGATTCTGCCGGTTAATCTCTGCAGGAATCACATGACAAGAAAAAAGTACAGCATCACCCTTATCAAAATGAAAACGCAACTTACCATCAGCGATACGAGAAAGCACAGCATTAGGTTCGCCCTGATGTCCGGTCATACAAATCAAATATTCGCCCTTTTGACGTTCAATTTCACGAAGACGACGACGAACCTTACGACCATACTTGACAATCTCCACATCATCAAACTTGATCAAGCCTGCCTCCTGGGCAGCAGTAGTATATTTTGAAAGACTGCGACCCAAAAAAATGGGCTTGCGCTTCAACTTTTTAGCAAACTCGACAATACTTGCAAGACGAGCAATATGAGAAGAAAAAGTTGTCACAATCAATCCATGACCGCGAAAATTCTCGCCAAACATAACCTCACGCAGCAATTCCTTAGCATATGCTTCAGAAGGTGTCTTACCCTTATGATCTGCATACAATGAATCTACCATAGCACAAGCAAGTCCCTGCTTGCCCGCACGTTCAAGAGCGGCATAATCCGGTTTAGGACCTAAAGTAGGAGAATCATCGATCTTAAAATCACAACCATATAACACACCACCGTAAGGAGTATGCAATACTATCATAGTCGTCTGCGGTGTTGAATGCGTCATATGAATAAACTCAAGCTCGATCTTTTGTGAAATACGTACGCGACTACCAACAAGCACTGTCTTCAGCTCGTTAGGCAAGACAATGCGCTCGTCGTGCAAAATCGTTTTAAGCACTTCCATTGTAAAAGGACTGCCAAAAATAGGGCACTCATAGCGACGAGCAAGAAAAGGAACAGCACCGACATGATCAAGATGTGCATGAGACGGTACCAGCGCAACTACCTTAGCACGCCAATCGTTAATAATAGAATCATCAGGAATAGCGCCCTCGTCAATGAGCTTTTTGCGAGAATACCTCACCACTTCGCCTTCATCATGTTCAGTAAAACGAATCCAGTTAGGCAAATGGATGCCTAAATCACAGATGACGACCTCGTCATCAACACGAATAGCAGTCATATTCTTACCAACTTCACCATAACCGCCAACAGCACAAATTTCGATACCCATGAAAAAAAGAAGAATCAAGAAGAATATTTAATAGTGCCGGCTAGGAATATCGGATAATTTTCTAAGTTTTCACCGAAAGGCTTAAAATTGTTTGAAACAGTAAGAAGGACATGCATCAAGAAGTAAAATTTTTGTCTTTGAAAGAACCCCAAAAACGGGTACTATTGAAGGCTCTGGGGTACGAGTTGGACGAAGAAGATTATGTTGTAAATGCAGAGACAGGAAAGAGATTGCTCTGCAAATATACTAATCGAAAGATTTCCCTTCAGGATGCTTCAGTTTTACCGGGATCTACCATCGTTATTGGCTCATCACCTTACGCTCTTGCAAAGTATGTTGAGGAATATTTAGAAGACTGATGACAACTCCTTCTCTAGAAGGGTTTCTTGCCGAATTAAGTTTGGCAGCTGCAGGAAAAGCAGGAAAAAAAGTTCTTGAAAAGATTAAACGCGTATGGGATACAGGGAAGTTTGGATTCAGCCCGTACGACAAAGAGCTGGCAACTTTAGCTCAGGTATCAAAAGATCCTGCGTACAAAAGATTTCGAGAAATTGTTGGAAAGAATTATCCCTACTTGGTCTATATTAAGATTGGTTTTCTTCTCCACAAGTTAACCATAACGGGAGAGTACGATAGGGCCGAGAATATTAGAAAGCAAATGTACCAGAGACGAGGACAGAATGTGAGCAGAATTGTTCACATCGCTTCCACAGGGGTCCTTGCTCATGTATTGGATTATCTCGCAGATAGAAAAGAAAAGCACTGCTTGTCTCCCACTGCTTTGCGTCAAGAGTTTGATGCCATTTTAAAGGAATGGAATGAAATCGCAATTCCTGTGAAAACAACAGATACAATTGAGTTTATTTTTAGAAGTGCGGTTGCCATTGCAAAGAAAAATCCTCCTCGCTTTTTTATTTATTCATTGGGTAAGCAAACGGAAAAAGCTTGGGCAGCGGTCGCGAGAATTCGAAAGGACCCTCAAATCATAGGATCTTTTGTGGCGTGGTCAAAAAATAACAACATTCACGGAAAAGATCATTTTATTTGTGTTTTCTACAATGTGGAGAACGAGTTGGGACATCCGCTCACTAGAAACTAAGAAGTGCGGGGTGCAGGATTCGAACCTGCGTACGCACTAAGCGAACCGGTATCACCGCGTAACGGTAAGTGTTCTGCACTTGAGCCGGTCCCGTTTGGCCACTCCGGCAACCCCGCGAAAGGTTAGTGAGTTGCACTTGAGCCGGTCCCGTTTCCTTGAACATGACATGTTCGAGGCCAGCAAAGCAAGACTTTGCGCTGGGCCACTCCGGCAAACCCCACAATAGCAGGGAAGAACAAAGACATCACTTTTAAACGTTTGCGTTGAGTGTGAACGTTGCTATCAAGGATCATATTCTGCACAGACGATAAGTTTAAAGTCGGCGAGTGTCAAGCTACTAACATGACACCGACACTAGTCCAAATTCTACAGTTTCTCGATGAAGCACTTGAGCACGGGTATGGAAGTGAACAAGCAAAGACAACAGAAAGGAATGGATTCAAAAGTATTACCTATCAAAAAGGTGAATGGCTCTACAACGATAGTTATACCGGATTTTTTAGATCATATGGATCGGAAACCATTTTCTTTAAAGGACAACCAGTATGGGTATCGCAATACGGCGGTGGCATGACCGAGGAATTCCAAGAAGAAGCATTTGCAAAACGCACATTCCAGTTCCTCAAAGAAGCATTCAGACAAGCACATGATGGGAACTTTCAATTTAGAGGCCCGCCACGTTACGTACGAGATGATTGGGAGTACCACATGCAATGGAGAGGAAGTGCAGCATCATTTACCGGTTCAGAACACATACGTTACAAAGGATCTGTCGTTTTTACCCATGAATTCTTTGGCGGACTGGTACAAGACAAAAAAAGAGAATAGGAATACTTCTTATTGCAAAGTGGAGATCTTAGACTCGTACTCTTCGATCTTTTCACGAAGCTTATCAAGACGGCTCTTAACAGGAGGCTTCTTTTTTACCTCCTTTTTCTTAGCAGTAGTCTTCTTACCGATTTTCTTCTTACTTCCTGTTTCTGGACACTCGTGTGGAATGGATTCCATTTTTTTGCGTTTCACCTTAGGCAAGCGTCCACGAAGCTTCCTATTCAACACCACAAGTTCATCCATTGTTGACTTTAACTCTTCAAGAGTCTGTAGCTTTTGTTCGCGAAGACCCTTATACTTCTCATATTTGATCAGAGCTTCAACTAATGAACGAGAACTCGTCACGAGTTCCCGACGAACATCCTTAGGATTACGCACTCCAACAAAAAAATCTTCAGTCATTTCAGCTGTTTGTGAACAAGTGTTTTATCAATATCATCAACACGTTGCTCCACTTCTTCAATTTCACGAGCCCAATCAGCAATTACTGCATCCTCTTGAGCCTTAATTTCTCCAATCTTAGAGAGTAAAAATCGCGCCTGACTAATTTTTTCACGCGTGAGACCAAGAATCTCCACGATCTCCTTGTAATCACCAATTTTTACAAATACAGGAACGTTTTCCATCATTACACCTCTGCGCTTTGAGCGAGCACTGTCTCCATATACGTCAGTTTTTTCTCAAGACCTTCAAGCTGATCCTGCCACTGAGCCAATTGTTGCTCTTCGGTCTTGCGCAATTCCATTAATTTCTGCAAGCGCTCATCAGTTTCAAGTAATTTCGAGCGGATAAGATTTGCTTTGTCAATAACTGCGCCATACTCGTCAGACGACACAAAAATATGTGAGACATCCGGCGGCGCCATAATTTGCTCGTGATCAGGCTCTTCAACAAAAGTAACCTTTTTTGGCGGTGGAAGATCAATCTTTGAAGCACTTGACGAGGACACTTCTCGTTTATCCGTTGTAACTTTTGGCGGTGCAGTATCCTTTGCTTTAATTGGAGGAATATCAGATGGAATCTCCTTTTTATCAGCCTTTACCGGTGATGGTACGGGCAATGTGGATTCTTTTTTCTTCTTTTTCCCCCGAAACAAATCTAAAAACCCCATGTGGTTTAAAAGAGGAGAGAAGATTATAAACTTTTAGAACTATTTAGTAATGGTGACAGAGTTGTTTACGTCGATTTCTCGAAGACAAGCACAGAAAAATCCTGCTTACCCATGCTCATTGTAAGACGCCGGAGTTCATGAAAACCTTTGGGAACCTCTCCCTCATACTGTTGATAAAGAACAACCACAAGAGCCTTTGACACGGTCATTGCATCGGCTCTGTGAAGCAAGGCTCCAACGGTTTTTTTAACAGAAGTAACAATAGTAGTCACCTTAGTATCAAGAAGAATATCAAGATCGTCAATAGCGTACTTACGAAAGTGAATACTCTTGTGCATATCGGCAATTTTTGCATTCTTCTTTGCAGCAGACAAATGAGAAAATTGTGAAGAACTTGCGAAGACTTTTGCATCAGTAGTTATGCTACGATCAAAACGATCAAGAGCATCACACAAAAATTTTCGCTTACAAAAATAATGAGGACTTTGACCAGAGGCAAACAGCGCCGCTTCAATAGCAATAGTCCCGTCACGACAAAAAGGATCAAGCATAACTGATTGTTGTCCAAAAGAAGCGAGACGAACAAGACTGTACGCAAGAGGTCCCTTTAAGGAAAACGAACTAGGAAAAATTTTGTAATCCCTCTTTGACAAATCCCTTCCGGCAACATCAAGACCGAGATAACACGCCTCGTCGATAATCACAAAAAAAAGCATGTTCTTATACGAGGAGTACGAGAATGAGACATTCGCATGTTCTTGAATGCACGCCTTCACATCTTGAGAATTAAAAGCATGAGAACCCACACGAATACCATCAATTGTGCACTCTTTAGGAAGCGACAACGATCGTACCAAGGAAGGAAGCTCCTCGAGAAGATTTGGTGATTCAAGCGATCCTAGAAGACGAAGAACGCGGGATACTGACCGAGCCTGATACGCAAATTTGCATACTTCTTCTTCAGAAGCCTCAAAAAGCACAACACGATGATGAGACTCTGCATCCCTGCCCAACAGTTCCTTAATCTCCTGGACGACAAAAGGTTCAATACCTTTATTTGTCAGGCTCAGCGCTTTCATCTTCTACAATACGCGCACAATCAACAACGCGATCATCCTGCAAACGAATCGTTCGCACACCTTGGGTGTTTCGACCAATTACAGAAATTTCTTTGACTCTTGTGCGGATCACCGTTCCCTTTTGTGTAATCAGCATGATCTGATCCTTAGGCTTGACACTGCGCACACAAATCACAGGGCCGTTCTTATCCGTAACTTTGATATTGATTACGCCAACACCACCCCGATTAATCGAACGATACTCCTTAGGACTCGTACGCTTACCATAACCCTTCTTTGTAACCGTTAAAATCGTTTCATCATGATCCACAACAGTTGCGCCAACAACATGATCGTCCTGCTTTAGCTTAATACCAATAACTCCCCGAGCTGCACGACCCATGGGTCGCACATCACTTTCCTTAAAGCGAATAGCCTGACCCTTTGATGTTGCCAAAAACACTTCCTGACCGGCAACGATAGGAAGCACAGCAATAAGACGATCATCAAGAGGAATAGTCAAAGCACGAATACCACCCTTACGAGGTTTAGAGAAATGACTTAACGCAGTCTTTTTCACATATCCCCTCTGTGTTGCAAAAAGCAAAAAGACATCCTCTTCAAACACACTCACAGGGATATACGCCGCAATATTTTCCCCCTGACCGAGAGGAATGAGATTGACAAGAGGTGTTCCCTTAGCATACCGCTTTGCCTCAGGAATCTCATACACTTTAACCCAATGCACTTTGCCAAGACTGGTAAAGAAGAGCACATAATCATGAGTATTAGCAACAAAAATCTTTTCAAGAAAATCAGATTCCTTAGTCTCAGCACCAATAACGCCCTTGCCGCCTCGACGCTGCTGCTTATACTCGTCGACACCAATGCGCTTGATATATCCTGCATGAGTAATCGTGATAACCATATCCTCGGGCTTAATCAATTCCTCAATATCAAATTTTTCAACACTGCCCTTAAGAATCTGTGTACGGCGTTCATCGCCATACGATGCTTTAATATCTTCGAGTTCCTTCTTAATAATATCAAGCACTTTTTGTGCAGAGGCAAGAATACCCTTGAGTTTCTCAATGAGCTTTTTAACATCAGTATATTCTTGACGAATTTTCTCTTGCTCAAGGCCGGTCAATCGCTGTAAACGCATATCAAGAATAGCCTGAGCCTGTTTATCCGAGAGTTTGTAATCGCTCATCAAACCCTCCTTGGCCTCCTTTGCAGACTTTGATTTTTTCAAAAATTCAATAATCTCATCGATATGATCAAGAGCAATTATCAAACCTTCCAGAATGTGCGCGCGATCCTCTGCCTGTTTCAACTCATATTTCGTACGACGAGTAATTACTTCTTTGCGATGATCGATAAACAACTGCACAATCTGCTTGAGATTCAACACTTTTGGTTGTCCGTCGACTAAAGCAAGCGCATTAATACTAAATGAATCCTGCAAACGAGTATGCTTAAACAATTGATTCATAATCACGTCAGCGTTTGCAGCGCTCTTCAGTTCAATAACCAAGCGCAAACCCTTCTGATTACGGCCGGTCTCGTCACGAACATTACTAATGCCTGTGATTTTTTTCTCACGGACCAATTCAGCAATCTCCTCTTGCAATTTCAAAGGATTGACCTGATAAGGCACTTCAGAAATAATGATCTTTGTTTTCTTCTTTTTTTCTTCAACCTCATACTTTGCACGAAGAGTAATCTTACCTTTTCCCGTCTCGTAGGCCTCAACTAAGCCCTCGCTAACAGCAATAATTGCACCGGTAGGAAAATCAGGACCTTTAATAGTCTTCATTAACTCCTTAACACTCAAATCAGGATCATCAATAAGTTTGACAGCACCATCACAGACTTCAGACAAATTATGAGGGGGCATATTTGTTGCCATACCAACAGCAATACCACTGCTGCCATTAATCAGCAAATTAGGAATTTTTGCAGGAAGATACAACGGTTCAGTCGTTGTTCCATCAAAGTTTTCAACAAATTCAACAGTATCCTTGTCAATATCCGCAAGCATTTCCTCAGCAATCTTTTTGAGACGTGATTCCGTATAACGATACGCAGCAGCAGAATCACCATCCATAGATCCGAAATTACCCTGTCCCTGAATCAAAGGATAGCGCAAATTCCACGGCTGCGCAAGACGCACAAGAGCATCATACACAGAAGAATCACCATGAGGATGATATTTTTTTAGCACTTCACCAACAACACCAGCACATTTTGAAAATTTCTTGTTATGAAGCAAACCTTCAGAAAACATAGCGTATAAGATACGCCTATGCACCGGTTTTAACCCGTCCTTGACGTCGGGCAGTGCACGAGAAACAATCACAGACATTGAATAGCCTAAATAGGCCTGTTTCATCTCGTCATCAATGACTTTTTCAACTATCTTCTCTTTTGTTTCCATCTAAAAAATGAGCTTGCAAAAAGTATATAAAATGTTCGCTAGTCTTCTTCCTCGTGCGTCAAGTCGTGAGCTCGCTCCTTAATTTGTTCCTTTTCCTTTTCACTATATTCTGTAAAACCACCTTCCACTTCAGGAGGTTCATAAGGCTGATCTGATTCTTGAGACTTCTTTTTCTTTTTTGGCGGTTTATCTTTTGGAACCATTTCCTTTTTTTCATTTTCTGGAAGCTTTTTCTCATCATGCCCTTTTTTCTCATCGCTCTTAGATTCCTTTTCAGGTTCCTTGTCGTCCAGTTTTGCTTCAAGATCGTCTAACTCCTTGTTATCATTGTTTGAGCTATCAGAAATTGGCGGTTCAGGCTCTGAGTCAGACACTTCTTTAGCCAGATCCAAACCGCTCTTTTCAGTCTCTTGTGTTTTGCGCGTGCCATACGGAGTAACCGAGTGTTGTTCTAACTCCGCCTTACCATACACCTGCAAATCACCGACCTTGTTTGTCACCGTCGTAATTTTTTCCTGCTGTTCTCCAACTTCAGTCACCTTAGCCTCATCAAATTTTCTTTGCAGTTCTTCTGGAGAAATCTCAAAATACTCAAAAAACTTAGGCGTAACCTTGACAAGTTTGGTGCGACCGTACTTCTCTCTACTGATATACCCCTTTTCTTCAAGCTCCTTAAGATGATCATACGCTTTATTCGTGCGAATCTTAATAATATCAGACTGCAAAATAGGAGATTTATACGCGACCACTGCAAGAGTTTCAACAATGGATTTTGGAATCTCGGCATGGCGGACGACCTTTTGGACGAGATTCATAAACTTACTGCGCACGGTCAACTTTACTTCCTCGCCGTCGATAAGCAACATAAGAGGACCGTTTTGCGCATCCATCTCCTCTTTCATGCGCACAAGTACCTGACGAACACGATCAACATCCGATTCTTTAACTATCTTTGCAAGCTCTTCAATGAGCATACGCTCACCTACAGAAAACAAAACAGCATGAATATCATTTGCAAGATCCGAATCAGTGCGATCGGAATGTGTCCCCATCTTGAATCACCATCTTTTCTTCAATTAATTTCGTCAAAAAATTCTGCAATTTCGGCGGTTTAATGCCAATAGGCTTACTCAACTCCTCAATCGTTTTAGGACCTGCTGCAAGCAAATTAATAATGAAATTGCGCACAATTGTTTGTGCATTTTTATCAAGAGTCTTATTTTGCGCAGAAAGCGTTTTGACTACCATATCAGTATTATGCAGTTTCGTTTGAATATCATTGAGAAAATCTGCAAGGTACACTGATTCAAACGTCAAAGTCTCAGGATCCATGATCTCCACAGAACTCGGCATGGCATCAAGACAAAAACCAAAAAGATCGCTCATATTTTTGAAAGTAATCTCCAATTCCGCAAACACACTAAACAAACCACCCTCCTGTTCTTTTGGTTTTGCAAATTCAGCACTCGTAATATCGAGATTTTCACGAAACTTATCAACATACTTTTTGAGCGTAGACTCTATATACTCCTTGGGCTTGCCAAGCATTTCCACAATAAAACGTCCAGTAATCGATTGCATACACTCAGATCCTTGGCGTAAGTATAAAAAGATTATGGGACTAGAGGAATCGAACCAAAAAAATCCGACGAAACATTTATAATTCTTTAACGGCTTTTCGTTGGTAAAGAGGTGGTACGTTGAAACAATTATCCTTACTCTACTCGATACTCGTCCTTCTACTCCTAACTACAATACCCCTGGCTCTAGCACTTTCAAGTCCGGTGATATACAACGGGAAAACCTATTATGTCGTCACCTCGACAGACGCAAGCGAAGACAGCGGAGATGAAGTCTGCAAAAAAGCAGGAGGAACCTGTGTAGGATACACGGAACCCGGCAACGGAGTATGTTTACAATATCATCCTACCGCTGCGACAACGAGCAGTTCTAGTGGAGACGAGTCAGGAGTATACTGCAACGGGCCTCCGCAAACAGGCGCATGTAGTACCAGATACCATTCCTGTCACACGTGCCCTGCTTGTTCGGTGTCTGTTCCTTGCGATCAATCAATTAGCGGATTATACCGAGAAATGTACGTTGAATGCGCAGGAACCAGTACTGTGACGCCAGGACCAATTACTACAACGACCACTACTACGCCACCTCCAAGTTCAAGCGGAGTGATCAACGTGTATAGTCAAAATGTGGATGACGCAAAAATCTACGCAGGATGGAACCTCGTTGCAGGATACTGGGATCTTCCCTATCAAACGTTAAACACCGGCACCATCACCGCAGGTGACTTTGTACAAGACGCTATAGGATGGGATGCGAAACTACAAGATTACGTGTTCAATCCGACGATGTCATCATTACCTCCATACTCGGATGCAAACGGATTCTGGGTCTATTCCAATACTGACGGCTATCTTGACTATGAAATGACCGTACCACAAAGCATCACAGGCATACCACTGTACAACGGATGGAACGTACTCACCATGGCACCATTTACTGATGTTGGAGAAAACCTTGCAAATCACCTTGGAAACTGCGTGATTGCCGCAGGCGGCAGCGAAGTCTGGGAATGGAATGCAGCAAGTCAGGATTGGATGAACAATCCAGCACTTGTCAACTACGTACCATCAGATCCATACGATTGGCAACGAGTCTACGTATTATTAATTGACGGAGATTGCACATTACAATGAAAAGAATACTTACACTCGCGCTGGTGCTCTTAACACTAGCTTGCGTAAACGCACAATTCGGTGCGCCGACAACACCAGCACAATCCTCGTATCTCGTCACCGCAGATATCTACCAAGGATGGAATTATATCGATCACTTCAGTGATATGAGTCAACTCGTCGGAGGAACACTACAACCAGCAAATATACACTCGATATATATTCTCATGTCCGGCGCAGGACCGACGGGCAGCACAGGATGGGCAGAAGTATATCCGAACTTTGACATGAACACTCTTGGACTGCTAGATTTCGACATGGTCGCACACCTGCCGACAATGATCTACAGTGATACAGACGGTACACTAAACTATGAAGTACCAGTATATGCCAATATTAATCAGTTCTCTTCATTACCAGGGTTTTGGTCCTTAAACAGTCTTCAACTCTTTCACGATCAAGTACCCATTGCCACTGCATTCGCACAATGCCCTGCCCTTCGCATATGGGCATATGATACCATAGGCGTGCAAGGACAAACAGCACAATGGTTTGAACTCACTGCCTTTATACCTGCATTGAATCTGCCGCTCACACTTGGCGAAGCATGGCCCGGAATACTCCTCTATGACCCGCAAGGATGTGTCTATAGTAACAGTGCTGCAGGGACGCCCTCAGGAATCATGATGCCGCCACCATTTCCATGAAACGACTACTACTACTATTACCACTCATTCTTCTCACTACAGCAGTGATTGCGCCAGTTGGCGATATCTACACTGTTACCGTGGATCTGCACAAAGGATGGAACCTCGTGGCAGGACTACTTGACCTCAGCCAACAAGTAGGGGGAACCTTTGACGTTACCGATGCAGGATCACTATGGGTATTTCATCACCAAAACCAGCAATGGGCACAAGTGTATCCAACTTTTAATACAACACAAATAGGAAATTTGCAGCCAGCAGACGTCATACACAAAACAGGATTTCTCTACGTTACTCAAGATTCCACGCTCGAGTATGAAGTACCCATCGCAAATAATATCCAAAATCTGAATGTGGGCAAAGGGTGGGAAGTTATAGGTGCGCACACCTTTTATGATGGAAAGGTAGCCCCACAACCTTCACTAGCTGCCTGCACTAACCTGCACGCGTGGTCATGGGATGCATCCACGCAGGCATGGATCGATCTCAGCACTTTATGGCCACAATTTACAAAGGTTATCACGATAACAGACGCAAGTGTTGGATTGCTCTTACATTCTGATGGCTGTAGTTTTATAGTGTAAAACAACATCACGCAGTGCACTGTTTTTGCGTTACCACTCTTAAACGATACATTTATAAGGCTTGATTGTCTTCTCTAGACTACAGGTTAGGTATGTACTTAGCTTAGGCTTTTGGCTTAGGAAAGTCTACCCACTACCAAAAGGATCACTTATCCCTGATAAGTCCGGGCATACCGGGGGCAACATCACAGAAACGAGACCCCTTACTCTAAGAATGACGTGTGCGAAACACTCGGTAACGGGTGTGAGATAACCTACCGACGTTGGAGTAAGAACGGCTGAAACGGATAGTCCTGGTCCAGTGCAAGTCATATGACGCTTAGTTAAATGCTAAGATAGCCCATCCGAGAGGAACGGAATCGTTTTAGGGGGCTAACAGAAGGTAGCTTATGCGTACCCAACCTGCTTTATACCATGGCTGACAAAAAAGTACGCATGCCCGCAACGACGGCTGGAATTACACAATATTTTGAAGATTATCAATCAAAACTAGAAATACAGCCAGGACATGTTATTGTACTTGCTATTGTAGTCATGCTCATCGTTATTTTCCTAGAATTATACGGAGGAGCATTCATCGGATGAAACTCAACCCAAAACAACTCGAAAAAGCAATGAAAAAAATGGGCGTGAGTCAAGAAGATATTGAAGCAAGCCTCGTTATCATAAAAACACCAGACAAAGACATTCACATTCTCGAACCACAAGTGGCACGCGTGGTCATGATGGGCCAAGAGTCCTTTCAAATCAGTGGCACCATTGTGGAACAACCGCGAGAAGTAGAAATCAGTGAGGAAGACGTACAGACCGTGATGGAACAAGCAAACGTCTCAAAGGAAGACGCACGAGAGGCGATCAAAAAACATAACGGAGATCTTGCAAGTGCCATCCTCGAGCTGTCCAGTTAATTCGCGCCCCGCATGAAGTTAGATTCATTGGATAATGCAAAAGAAGAGCTGAAACGCGCCGATCACCTGTTCTACGTAAGTCTCAAATACACGAGAACCGTTGACGTGATCAAAAGCGTGATCGAACGATTAATCAACGCGAGTTCTTTTGCCATAGAAGCACTCCTCTACCACTTGCAAGACGAGAAAAAACTAGAAGAATTACCAAAGTTTCCCGTTGCACGAGCAAACCTAGTCTTAAAACACTACCCCACTGATGAACAACTCAAAGACTACATCGCATTTTTTTTGCTGCTTAGAAAAATTGACAAAGCAGAATTCACACGCAGTCAGGAATTCAGACGACACGTCACCATGACCTGCGAAATCGATGGAGAAACGCTCACAATCAAGATCGACGATATCAAAGAATACTTTGAAAAAGTCAAAAAATTCGTAACATATATAGAGCACATCCTCGAAGGAGAAGAAGACGAGTAAACGATTCCTTTTTATAGACAATACTCTTGGAACCAAAAAAAAGAGATGGACATTTATCAAGAAGTACTACGCAAGAAGATACGGCCACGAGATCGTGACAAAGCACTCCGAGCTCTCTACAAAAGCGAAGCGCATATCACTGCACAATCAAAGTTCTGGCATGCACTCAATTATTGGCTCACGCTTTTTGCAATACTTATTGGCAATGTATTTTTGGGTATTGTACTTGTACCACTATTTGTCATCGCAGATGAACTAACTGTTATCTTCTTTCTTGTCATACTCGGTTTTGCATTTGGCATGTTTTGTGACGTCATCGTCTATCACATGGAACGAGTCAAAGACGAATACTACGCGCTTATTGCAGGACTACTACCCTTCTTGTTGCTCGCAAACTTCTTTGTCGTCACGATAGGATCAAACTTCTGGGCTGCAGTACTACAACGACCAGCAGGGATACATAATCCGTTACTAGTATCTCTAATCTACACCGTTTCATTTATGCTCCCATTTATCTATCACTTATACAAATTATATGGCGAGAAAAAAGAAGAGGCCATTGTAGAAGATGCATAAAATCGTCATCTTTATTATCGTTTGTGCGACACTTATTTTTGCCGACCCACTTGATTCTACGTTACCGCTGCACGATATTACTTGCCCGCCGGCACCAGAAGATCCAAGCATCTGTCCTGACGGAAGCGCGCCAGTATGTCCTCAACACATTGTTTCAACAGATGACGTTCTCGATGTAACTTTTACAGCGGAAGTGGATTTTGACACCGCACAAGCTTCAGGAACATTCAGTGCAGATTCCGGAACAAAATTTGTAAAATACACAAACAGACCTTCACTTGAGTATCAAACCAGAGAAGTACTCAGTTTTCAACAAGATTGCACAGCACAACTCAACCCCTACAACCCGTCTTTGCACGCATAACAGGAAGTTCAACACTTGAAGACGGCGATACTTATGTATACGAACCCACGATGTACTATGGAAGATGTGAAGGAGGTAACACGTTGATCATTCCCGGCTGTCGATGGATAGGCACACCACAATTACCCGCAGGCGTGGACAATCTACCGTCAGAATATGCCATCAACTGTGCAGATATCTTAAGACCTATCATGGGTTCTGTAGCGTACGAAGGATCAACATGCAAGGATCCTGACTTTTATCCAGCGCGCAAAGGATTTAGCCCGAGCACAGAATACGCAGAACTATACTTCGATCAAGGACTGCCAGGACCATTAGTAAGTTCCTTTTGTGCAGGATGGCAATGCATTCCCGACGTAGAAACAATACTTGAAACACATCCTTCTATGCGAGAAGACATCCGTGAAATGTTTACTTCACAACAATGCCCTGCTGACAAAGAATGCGTACATGGTTATTGTGTCGATCCATTTGAATACTCATGTCCAAACCATTATGCGCCCTGCTATTGTGCGCCACCAGCAGAACCAGAATGCGAAATCAGCGATGTTGAAGTATACTTTCAACCCTATCAAAAAGTATGGGTCAATGATCAAGAAACCGGCAGCAATCTATACAGTCGAGTGACTGACACTATCAATAACATCGGCGTGCCAATGGTTGTGAATAGAGAAACACAACTGAAAGGAGTCTATCAAACAGATCCAAGCGATAGAGACACTATTGTTATTCGAGGAAAAAGCACGTTTCCCGACACAGGCTCTGTACCAGTCACCTTTGAATTACAACAAGGATATGATACAAAAACATTTACTGCAGGAACACAAAAACTACCCTTTTTGCAACTCAACGGAACAAACGGAAAAAAGAACCGTTGTCTTGCTGAAGCCAAAAATTGGGAAATAAGGATCTCTAGCGCAATTAGTCCTCCAACATTTACCTTTACAAAACCCGGAAATTACGAAATCAGTGTCAATTCTGAAATTAACGGAGAACACACAGTGCTAGGCAAAATAATTGGCAAAGCACAACAGGTGAAAGGATGGGAATATGTTCTTGTAAGACCATTACAATTGAAAGATCGCAGTGAAGCGCAAACACTCACTGCACGAATGGATGCAGGAGGAGTAGCCGCAGGACTACGAACTGCATTACCACAAGAATTTCCCTATGTTGACGGAGCTCAAATGGTCGCATGGAATAGTAATGAGTATTACATGCAACACATAGCAGAAGATGATGATTTTCCCGAGCTTGCCCAAAAACTAGGTCAAGAAGTGTTGCGATCCAACAAACTATATGGCAGTCGAGGATACGATAGAATCATCCTCGTTGTTCCAGGATGGGAATTGCTGCAACTGGATTTTACCGACGAGTTCGGCGAAGAATTATTACTACCACTCAACAGAAAAGTAGTCATGATGGCTCCTCGAGGAGATATCACGGATCGCTACAACGCTCTAAAGCTTCTATTGGAAACTACCGGCCCCACCTATCGCGAATGGCACTGGAACCCAGCACTCATCACTGAAGAATGCGATCATTCATTAAATGAAGATACCGGAAACAAAGAGTACCGACAACCAACTGCCCAAGAAATAGAAACATACACCAAAGAAGGTCTGGCACCACCACAAACTATTACCACTATACTCCGCTCGCCAGCAATCCTTGGCAAAAGCACCGTTGGAAACGATATACGAGAAATCTCACAATGCGCATGGGTACACATGATCAACTATTGGAAAACAAAACAAGATCCAGAAGTCCTACTCGTAGGCGGAACAATAACAAAAGACGGTAAAGGATCGCTATTACCATTATATGTTCGCGACGGCTTTATAGATTTAAACGAATCACAAGGAGAGTGGCAGATAGTGCTGCGCGATGAATCCGGAAACGAAATCGGCCGCTACGGATTTAGCGAACGATTTGACATAGGTGGTGTTTCCCTTGAAGAAATTGACTTCAACTATTTCGTGCCATGGCATGACGACACTGCACAAGTAGATCTTGAGGGACCAAGGGGACTCGTTGATACGGTCACCTTTTCAAAGAACGCGCCAGAAGTAGAGCTGGCAATTGACGATTACAGTATTGTCGAAGCTATTGACGATGTTGTGCACTTGGAATGGGAAGGAAACGATCCAGACGGTGACGAACTCGTCTATACTGTCATGTATTCTGCAGACTTTGGAGAACCCCACATCGTGAGACTCGAACTAGAAAAAACCTCCTATGACCTGCCTATCGACAGAAACGCCACAGATCATAGCATAACAATACTAGCAAATGACGGCGCACATGAAGCAGTCTCGAGCAAAACTTTTACGGTACAAGAAGTTGAGAAAAGCACGTCACTACTTGTGTGGCTAGTACTCTTTGTGGTGCTCGTCGTGACAATCTTGATAGCAGACCATTTCATACATCGAAAAAAACCAATACTGTAAGAACACTTCTACCAACGGGAAGTGCGGATAGTGGATTAGGAGGCAAAACGCTTAAAAATCACCAGTTTTCAACGACCTTCATGGCGGCTATAGTATAATGGTAGTATACCGGACTGTGGCAGCGTAAAAGCAAAGCTTTACTGGCTCTGCAGCAAGCTGCAGAACTCCTGAGGCCCGGGTTCGATTCCCGGTAGCCGCCCTTTCGCAACAGAGTTAACGATAGTTAACAGATCAGATTTGTACGTAAGCTACATCCTAGGAGAAAAAACATACGATTCAGGCATTCAAACAAACGTACTGTTTGACACATACCCTGTGTGTTATTCTTCATAAGGTCAAGATAACACGTTTGGTCCAGAAGAACGGGACGAATACCATATCGCTGTGCCGTACTGTGTAGAAAAGCACGGAATATCGAACAGAGGAATCGTAGTCACGGTTTTTGATTGCAATGATTTTATTGAAGGATCACGATGTGTAGCATCAGGACCGCAAGATCCAGCAGTGTGCAAATAATCTTCCTTTTCTCTTTGAACCTTAAGAATATAAGATCACTTGAAAAGTATAAGAACAAACTCTAAGCTGGCATTCTACTTCTTCCTTTTTGAGGTGCTACCCATGAAAAAGCAAGATTTGGTCTTAATGAGTTATCTGCGACAAAACAGTCGCATGAGTTTAACAAACCTAAGCAAGAAAACAGGCATTCCCATCAGCAGTATTTTTGACCGGCTAAAAAAAGCAAACGGAACGCTGATACAAAAACATGTAAGCCTGCTTGATTTTGGAAAACTTGGATTTTCCGTAAAAGTCTCCATACTGCTCAAAGTCGGCAAGCAAGAAAAAGAAAAAGTCAAAGATGCACTAGTCAAGTTCTTTAACGTGAACTCGCTATGCAAAGTCAATAACGGTTATGATTTCCTCGTGGAAGCCATCTTTCACGATCTTAAAGAACTTGAAGACTTTTTTGATGCGCTCGACAAAAAATTCACGATACGAAAACGAGAAGTGTACTATATCATTGAAGATTTGAAAAAAGAAGGGTTCCTCTCTGATCCGCAACTGTTATCATACGTAATGCCTGCGTACTAGTGATGCTTACTCGCACACCATTTTTTTGTACGCTTGCAAAGCTAAACCTTTTTATACCCGAAGTGACTTATGCATGTAAAAGAGGGATCATGACAAGAAAACAAGGACAAGCAATGAACGTTATTGTTGGAGCAATCATTGCAGTAACCATCATGGTCATTATTGTGTTTCTCGTAGCCAATTATTTAGCGGGTATTACCGGAGCAGATAATTGTGAAACCCGAAAAGGCGTATGCAAAGGAATCTATACTGCAGGGGAAAGCCCAAAGGATGTTCAGTGTGAAGGGCCCACACTAGCTCGTAACATCTTTACCGATGGAACACAACAAGAAAAAGAACCAGAAGAACAACAATTCTGCACCGTGTGTTGTCAAGGACGATGAATACAAAAGGGGACATAGCAATATCAAAGATTGTTGGTGCTATTATTGCCATACTTGTTCTAGTCATACTCGCATTCTTAGTAGGTCAAAAACTAGGACTCTTTGGTGAAACAGCAGATTCATGTGAAACAGTAGGAGGAACATGTAAGAATGCTTGTGCAAGTGGAGAAACCGCTTCACCAGTTGGAACCTGTACTAATGAAACAAACAAATGCTGCATTAAGATTGGCGTTTCCAGCAATAACAATTCATAACCCCCATTCTGGACGAAAACCTTTTATAAATCATCTCACCGACAAACAGTATGAAAAGAGGTGTAGGGTATTCTTGGCAACAAATACTCCTAGGCTTGATTATCTCATTACTCATCGTAGTAGGATTATTTCTCGCCTATAACAGACTCATAGCCCCCTATGTATCATGAGTAAACGCGCAAATATCCAGAATTTTCTCGTCGGACTGGCGATACTCGCTCTCTCTACACTCGCGCTTGCATGGCTCGTGTATCTAATTCTTTCATGGCTTGGTATCATCACGCCAGACGTGGCATGCGAATGGAGCACGCTACTCATCGGCATCACCAAACTAGGAACGGCAGGAATGTTTGATGTTCCACCGGAATGCAAAACAGTATATGTCAATGTCACCATGGCCGATCTTGAAGCATTAAAATATGATGCAGAAGATGACATGCTTGAAATCCAACGACAACTAGCAGGACCGAACCGCGCACGATGGGAAGAGATAGCAAAGATTTTTAACAATCCAACTGACGAACAACTACAATATGAATGGGCACTCAACAAGATCATGGCAGATCAACTGCGCAATTGCTGGCAAAAAGTACAACAAGGAAAATTACCGCTATTCGATTCATGGTGGAACCTGATTGATTGGGACCTTTTTGGCATTTCCGATCCTCCAGACGATTATTCAAAGCAGGAAAAATGGGCCGTACAACAGTATGCGAAAGGAACCATACCAGGAACCTCTCTCAATCTTTTTACTGCATATGGGCCGCCAACATTCTGCATCTATTGCGCGCGTGTAAAGTTCTCACCAAATGTAACAAGAGAAGTAGAAAAGACAGAAATAACGTCGCTTGCTGCGTGGATGCGAACACATCCGGTCAGACCTGGAGATGAGGAAAGCTATTGGGAATATGTCCTTGATGAAACACAAAAAGAAACAAGCAGCACACTCATAAAAAATAACATTAAGTATACTTATAAGATAAACGAACCCTTCGCCGTCGAGTTTGCACGCATGAACGAATGGGGAGCGGACGCATTTGCACTGCCGAGAAGCGTTATCGGCAAAGTAGGAGAACTCCTGGGCTATGAAGAAAGTACAGAGGAAAACAAACGAGCAAACAGACTCGTCCTTGTACCAGCAAAAGATTCCATCTACCCCTTCGGCACAGCAACAATCGCCGGAGGAGATGGTGAACAAGGAATACGCGTACAATGTCTACAACAAATAGGATAATCAAAAACAAAAAAGGTGATTACAGCGCACCAGAATGGTGGCAGGTCATTTTATTAATCCTGGGCCTTATGGCAATACTCTTCTTTATTTGGCTCATGATCCAAGCAAATACGAGTAACAGAGGTATTATTCAAATCATCGAAGGATATCTGGGGATCGGATAATTATAAATATCACTACACTATAATGCGACGTATGAACAAAAGAGGTGTGAGTATGCTTGTGGTAAGCTTAATACTAGGCCTCTTAACCGTAGTAGTCCTTAGTGCCGGAACAGAGACAGGACAAAATATGTGGCGCTACATCGCAGGAGTTCCCATACCCTTGCCTAATGCAACATTTGTTCCGCCAGGATTAGGAACGCTTAGCGAAGACGAAGTCAAAATGATCAATTCTGTAAATGCACTCACCTGCGCCATTAATATCATCGCGACAGGAGACGTGGATTTCAATGATCAAAACCTCTGCAAATTTCACGGCGATAAAGCATTTAAACCTGACCAAGATATCACACTACTTCTTGCAGACAATAAAAGTAACTTAACAAGCCCGACAGGAGGAGCAATAATAGGATTAGGAAAAAATGCGCGACGCGGTACGATCACTGTCGGTGGTGACTCTGAAGGAAGCGCACAATTTGGTGAGACACAAGTAGAATGCTTTGGTGCACAACTCGAGACACCAACAATAGGCATAGAAAATGTCAACGACCTTGTTGAAATCACCACAAAATGTTGGCAGAAATTTGAAAAAAACAATTTCAACAATGTATGGTGCGCCTATGTGCATTTGGATGAACTCAAAGAACCTATAACCGAATGGCAGTTTCGCGAAGCACTGCGCACAAGCGGCGACATAGGAGATGATCTTGCAGGCACATGGATACCTCCGCTACCCTTAAGCCCGGAATGCACCTTCAATCTCGTTGCAGAAAACTATGAATGGCATCAAGGAGGAGCAGGAGATATAGGATGTCCTCTCAAAAAAGGAGAAGGAACATTCCAGATATGCGGCGACAATAGAGGTACAAACGAAATACACCTTAGCAGAGACTCAAATGAATGTCCAATGGGACCTACAGGACTTTTTGACGCCATACTCAACGCACCACAAACACCAGAACAATTATTATCAAAACGATGCACTGTTACCAACTTCCAATTACCACAAACACTTGAAGGGCCGTGGGAGGAGTATATTAGAGGACAAGGCGATCCAACTTATGTTTTTTACTACGAACGCTTCCCACACGGAGAAGACGAAGCATGGACGATCGATCTGCAAGAAAAATATTTCTCAAACGCCGCGATGATAGGAGCCGTTCTTGCGTTTGCAGGACCCGTTGCCAAAACTGCCAAATTTTTGAGTGGTGCGAGTATTGTAACAAAAGGCGCAGGGTTCTTGGGAAAAATAGGTCAACGAGTTGCAGCAGGAGTGCTTGGAAGAGTAGCACGAAGTGCTGGAGGCATCATATCAGGACTGCGAGTATATCGACTGGCCGCCTCAGTAGGAGGTCGTGCACGATCATTGGTCCTCGCTATCAGTTCTGCAACTATTGAAAGCGGAAGAATAGTGCTCAAGATCTCGGATGATTCAATTAACCTCGTCAAAAAAATGTTTTCACAAGCAGATGACATCGTCAAGCACGCAGACGACATTCCAAAAGCGTATCCTCCAAGTGTCATGAGAGAAATCGCAGAAGAAGCCATAGAAGCGCCAAGTGCACATCGGTTCTTAGCAGATAAACTCAGCAAACCCTTTATCGAAAATCCTGCAGCAGTACAACAAGTACGACAACTAGGTCGAGGAGGAGATGATCTCGTCCAAGCACTCAATAATCGCCAAACACAAGAAGCGGCTGACGCTGTTAACACGCTGCTCAAGAATGGCGTAGAAGAAGGCGAAATTATAGGGCGGTTAACGAGCGCTTACGGAGATGACATGGCACAGGCAATGATGAATGCAGGTAAAGCACGACAAGCAAGCGAAGCAGCAGAGCTCGCGTTGACACATCCAGAAATCGCAGCAGAAGTGCAACGATACTCGCTTGCATGGAACCTGGGACGCTGGGCCACACATCCAAAAAGAGTTATCGCGTTTGCTGCAGCGTACCATCAAGTCCTCATGGACAGTACGAACATGAAATTCATGGCAGTAGGACTCAACACGTTTGGCATGCACCGACCATTTCAAACACCACTGACAACAGACACTACGAATGTCTTCTACCCCATCACTGATCAAGCTACCTCAAAATTCCTCATGTTACAACGAGACATCATCGGACAAGACGTTATTAGTCGAGGAGCACTGAACCAAGGATTGCAACGACTCTTCCTTGCCAGTCCCTGCTATGCAGACCTCCAACTCACGAACAATTATTGTCGTTGCAGCGCACCAGACGAGGGATATGCGCTTGTTGATTTTGGTGGCGGACCAACCTTTGTTGATACCGCTTCAATCAATAACGAGGAAACGACACGAGACAAACGATTTGAAAAAGCAGTCCGAATCTGTAATGAACCTGGCGTTCTTGATAATCTCGTCGGAAAGGACGGAATATTGCCAGTCCAATGCTTAACAGTACATCCAGAACTCAATGACGACAATAATCTCAACTTCTGTTATCAAGGAGCAAATATTGGTCCAACCGTGGCGAAATTTACCGTGCTCATACTCAACATTGGGGGAGGCATTGCTCTACAATCCGCAGGATGTGCCATTCCAGTACCCATTGCCGGATGCTTTGTAGGAGCGGCGGCAAGCGTAGCCCTAGATTATGCCGCGTATAAAGCAACAGCATACATCAACACGTTTACGAAATGGCCTGCACATTAAGGCCTCAAATGCTGCGAAACATGTTTTCTTATTTGGTCAAAAGCATAGTGCACACTTGTACGATACACTGTACTGGCGGCCCTACAAAATATTGAGAATCATCGCGATACAAGACTTGTTTTATCTTGTTGTAAAACTCACACCAGTGTCAAGAAAATCTTATCAGACAACACGTCAGTGTTCAAAAGATCCTCTTTAGAAATATCACCAACAAAGACGCGACCCTGAGGACGATCATCAACCATTAAAGTCCATTCAATATCTGTATCAATACTATCGATATAGACACCGTTTTGAGCAGTAGAGAAGTTAAACGGACGCTGATTCATACCTGCAATATTAGCAACATCAGGACCCCAAATAATATTGAGATTGCTTGCTCTATCCACCCAGTCCTGATCAACATATATCACCAGCTTTTCAGGAACTAGTGTTCCAGGAGTAAGAACAGGATCAAACTGCACCACTGCAAAAGTATCAATAACACCGTCTTGAGGATTCAATTCAGGACCGATATGCATCACAATCTCACTATTTTCAACAGCATTCTTGTTAAACACCTGGCCCTTATACGCACCAAAGTATGCAATACCAGTCACTTCGCCGCCTTGCACAGGAACGCGCTGATTAGCAAGACCCTCGTAATATGAACTGCCACCCTGCGACGCTTCCTCCACATCAATAACAACGGCGCCATCAGTATGCGTATCAACCCACTCCACAGGATCATCACTGTACTCAACTCCAGTTGGCAAGAACAAATAAAGGAGTAACGCGACGACGATAATAGCAAGAGCGCCAATCCAGATAACAGTGTGTACTCTCCCCTTTTGCATGAGGCACTATTGTAATAGAATCTATATAATTGTTTTGGTAAGGTTTAAATAAAACAAACCTCTTGATGATTATATGAATATTTTTGCAGGAAAAAGAGGCGAACTATCCTATCTTACAAAAGCAATACTGGCATTACTTGTTCTTGTGATCCTCGCATTTATTTTCCGTGATCAGATCGGCAAAGCATTCGGTTTTATCGATACGGTAGGTAATGAAAGCGCAGGAGGACTCAGTGGCGACAAATGCGAAGTCTTTGGCACACAACGACAATGTGCAGACAGTTGCAGCGATCTACGCCAAGGATCCATACGATACGTTCGCGTACCGGGCAGTAATTTTGATGATTGTACACAAGGACAAGTCTGTTGTGACGTCAGGTAACCTTTATAAATTGCCAGCACCTTTTTCATACCTATGAACAAAAGAGGGATGGTGATCAATAAAGCAATAGAGCTCATGTTTGCCGCAGTACTCTTTCTTGGCGCCATTTATTTGCTCATACAACTCGTCACGCCGGCACTTTCAAACCAACCATCACAAGCAGAACAAGACTTCGAGCGCTACGTCATAGAACTCAACGCATTACAACCCGGCGATACCATCCCTGTACGCACAATAGGAAGCAATTACACGATAGGACTCTACGCAGGCAACGCACACGGGCCAAAGAGTTGCGGATCAAAGACCTGTCTTTGTTTATATGACACGTACACAGACGCAGAACATCGGCGCGTTAACCGTTGTGAAACATTTGAAAACATCCATACTACTTGCGGTGCGTACCCTTGTCTAGCACAACCAATAACCTTACTCACCAAACGACTGGTTTTGACAAACGAAGTGCCCGTACCCGAAGTATTCTATTTTTGCATGAATCGCGACAAAGAAATCACACTGACCAAAGAGGAAAGTGAATGTTAGGCAAACGAGGGACTGCACAAGCAGAAGCAGGACAGCGCAACATACTGCGGGTTCTTACAGGATTCATGTTTATCGGAGGACTCATACTCCTTACAGGAATGGGCGTGATCTACGGATTCATCAACAAAGGAGATTTCTATGAAAAAACAATACTCGTCAATGAAATAGGCTTAAACATCGATCTCCTCCAACTCTTTGATGACAATGCCTATTTTTACTATTACACGCCAGACAATTATACTGTAACTGTCAGTCTAGAAAAAGTGACTGTATCACAACAAGACCGTCCAGAAGAATACCTATTTGTACGCAGTAATGACCTGCATTTACGAGAAGGCACCTTCACGGACAGCTCCCTCGTCTTTGCAAAACAAGGAAGCGACATACTGATTGGCAAAGCGCCATTAACCTTTAATCGCTATGCGCGCGAATGTCAACGAAAAGATCCAACACCACTGACAACACTTGCTCTTGCAGACACTGAAGAACACACGACCCATAACAGTACCGAACAAGCACTAGTGACCGAAATCATAGCAAGAATGCGATCCAATAATGCACAATTATACAGCGCAACTGCTACGCAGAGTACACAACCACTGCTCGCAATACGAGCCACAGGAACGGACAATATTGTCCGCGCATACATTCCAGCAAATGAGCATATCGCGGACAGCAAATATTTGGCCTGCGAGCTGCTCAACCGCGTTACCGCCGCACTACAAAATGAGAGCATTGCCATTGAAGGAGCAGCAATAATACCGGTAAATCCAGCAGCACTAGAACCACACGATATGAGAGAAGTACTGACGAGTAACGCGGTACGCGTCCTTATCGACGTAGGCACTACAACCGGCGTTGAGACAACAGGCGCGCGTATCGCACAAGCACTGCACGAGGGGGTGATACGCTATGGCACGCAACGAGTTAGCACGTAAAGGACAAACCAATCTCATGTGGTGGCTCTTTTACTTTGGCATCGCTGCAGTACTCCTCTCAGCAATTACTTACCTAGGTGTTAGCATGTACACTGTTCACAGCACATTACATGGTCTGCAAAGCGAAATCATCTTTCAACGCGCAATACAAGAACTTACACAACCAGACCCGTACAGTGACAGGCCAGAACTCACTATTAGCTCGAGTCGATTAACGGCCATGTTTGACTCAGAAAAGCAAATAGCAATGAGAGTACAAGTCGGTAACAACACCTACTACAGCAATAAAGACTTATTCGAGATCATGCTGGAACGAGGACCGATAGTCCACAATATTCGCGAGAAAAAAACAAAGGATTACACATTTACCATGGTTATCAGCAGAACATGAAAAAAGGACAATCACTACGACCACTGGAACTCGTACTCGTCATCGGCATCCTAGGTTTTGGATTCTTACTCCTCTTCTTTTACGTTTCTTTGAGTAATGCGGGACAAGAGCGCAGCATTGAAGTAGAAAAAAGCAAAGTAGGAGCCGGAGTACTGCTCACAGATCTTTT
>WJJS01000004.1 GCA_014729505.1 Candidatus Woesearchaeota archaeon | reverse complement strand
TCTCTTCCTAGAATGATTTTTTTTGCGCGAAGGTATTTAGCGTATGCGTATCCAATGCGCCGAGCATTCTCCTCGTTCAGTTCGCTTGGATATATGCCGCGAACATCATATGCGCGAAATAGTGACATGGCCTCTTTTCTTTATCTAGTGAAACCTATTGCGGTATATATATTTTATGGGACGCAAAACATATATAGTTCATTCTGCCTTGGTGACTTCATGGATAAAAAGGTGCGTGAATTTATTGATAATCTTATTGAGAAGACTCGTTTGTTTGGCAAACAGGAGCTTGCTGCGATTACGAGTTTTGAACAACGCATCCAGGCGGTAACTGAAAATCAGGTGAAAGTGCATTTGGTCACTTCCATGGTTCGAGAGTATCGCGATAAGAAGGGGGGAGTGTCTTTGCCCCAGATTCGTCGTCTTGCCTCAGATGTTCGTGCGCAGGTTATTCCTGCGTTTCAGGCTATTCTTGATTATGAAGATGCTGCTGATCAGCAGCTTAAAGATCGTTTGCGTGCTGATGAGAGTGCTATTGCTCAAGAACAAGCGATTTTTGAAAAAGAGATTGAAGAGCTTCGTTCAACAGCAGAAGCGGTTGGTCGCATTAGTCAGTCAACACTGGCTAAAATTCAATTGCGTGTTCTTGAATTTGATGAAGCAATGTCGAAGTTGAGTAAGGAACGTTCGACTTTGGAAAATATTGAGGGTCTTGTTGATACATTGCGGCAAATTCTTATTGATCAGCGCAGTCTTGTTGCTTCTGAGGATCAGCATTTGGCCTCTCTTTCCAAAAGTATTCTTGACTATACTGCTCATGGTCAGACCCTTCGTGTTGAAGAGGAGTTGTTGGAGACGAGTCGTCATCTTATTTTGTCTTTGCGTAAGGAAAAGGAAGAAATTATTGATCCGCTCAATGCCTTGCTTGCTCGCAAATTGCAGTGGCAAACGTATGTTGAGGAACTTATCGGGCAAAAAAAGTCGCCTTCTGCAATGTCGGTAATGATGAGTGTGACAAAGCCCCGACATTTTCTTGGTAAAGTGTTTGCAAAGATGAAAAAACGACAGATCACTCCTCAGGATATTGATCGTGATCTTGCCAAACTTACTAAACCTAGTGAAGTGTATAATTATTGTGCGGCTTTGCTTGAACACCCTGAATTGTTGACTAATGAGTCTATTGTGCGTTTGTCCCGACGTATGGCTGCCGTGACGGGTCGTACAGAAGCTACAGAAGTGGAAGTACAAAAGGGGGTTTTTGATTCCATGTTTCGAAAACAGAAATTGTTCATTTTTTCAAAAGGTCCTTTGCTTGACGAGATCGATAAGTCTTTGAGTTTTTCTGGTCGTGAAAAGATTCCTTTGTGTTTGCTGATGATGGATATTGATCTGTTCAAAAGCGTCAATGACACGTATGGTCATGATGTTGGCGATCAGGTTCTTTTCTCTGTTGTTGCCATGTTGGATCGTGAAAAAAGAGAGTATGATGTTCTTGGTCGTTTTGGTGGTGAAGAGTTTATCCTTGTTCTTCCTGCAACAACTCTTAAGGAAGCAACAAGGGTCGCCCATCGTATACGGGAAGCTGCGGCATCTTTGCAGCTCATGCATAATAGTGCCAGGATTACTATTACGATGAGTGGCGGAATTGCTGAATTCCCTGTTGACAGCCGATTACTTAATGGGGAGTTTCCTGCGCGTATCTCTGCGACTATGATTCCTAAAATTCGTGAAGAGCTGATAAAAATTGCTGACAAGTATTTGTACTTGTGTAAGGAAAACGGCCGTAACCAGATTCAGGCCCGTGTTGGCGTAGTGTCTGCTGGCGATCGTCGTGCTGCTTAGGCAAAGTTTTATAAGTGTTATCCACACATTTTTTTGTATGGTGGGGGGACATCTGCAAAGCGCAGTCTATGATCGCGTGCGCGAAGGTTTGCGTGAAGCACTTCGTGATACAGGATCAACAGAGGGCATACTTTTGTATGTAGGAGGACGGCAGCTTTCTTCGGGATATATGCTTGATGTAAGTATGAAGTATGGTGTGCAGGACGCTCCTATATGGTCTGGACACTGTGTTCCTGTACCTTATGAACGCTCTCGCATAACAGTTGGTGATGAGGAATTGTCCATTGAAGGTCTTGCACATCACGATAGTGGCATATTGCAGACAGTTCTTGGTTTTGCTTGTGAAAAACTGTCTCAGTTTGGTGTGAGCGCACGTGTTCAAGCTGATCTTCCCGGCCTTCGTTGTCTTCGCGTAATCCCCGGATCTGTGTAGACAGCGTCTTTATTTTTTGAGTGCAACACGAAAATGACTTCAATAAAAGATAATGATCCGTTCAAAAATTCTCGTAGAAGGCGCAGGCCAGAGACACGTTCTAGCAGGAGAATTCGTCGTGATACGGGCAGAGTAAGTCAGGGTTTTGTTCGTTCTCAGTTGCAGACGATAACGCTTGCGCCAGAGGAGCAGGAGCCTGGCACTGTGACGTGGACGGCGACAACTCCTCGTCAGGAACGTGAGAGTTATAATCCGGAATTGCTTCTTGGACACAAGTTTTCTCATCAAGAATCTGGTTTGGTGTGGATGATTGAAAACTTATTGGGTAAGGGTGGTAATGCGTATGTGTACGAGATTATTCCTTATCTTCACGGTCGTCGTGCAGAGCACAATGGTCGTCCTTTGCCTTCAAGAGCGGTGAAGGTGTGTCGTGATTTGGCAGAGCAGGACAATAGCAAGATTTTGCAGACCGCTGCTATTCTCGATGAGCTTGATGATGAAAAGATTGCCAGTTTTCCTCAGATTTTTGGTCGTGGTCGTCTGACAAGTCCCTTGCTTGCTGATAGGAATCCTGCGTATATGATGTTGGAACGGTTGTATCCTCACCCGTTGCAATTTCTTCAGGAGAATCATCTTATTCGTCCTGATGAAGGCCTTCATCCTAATATTGCGGTGCATATCGCGTATGATCTGTTGGAATTTGTGGTCACGCTGCAAAAGCATGGATACGCTCATGGAGATCTTCATCCCGGTCAATTGATGCTTCGTCAAAGCCCTCCCAGAATAGGCCGTGAGGTCGAGGAATCTGTTATGAGAATTGATAATGGTCATTTTGAGACGGTAATAGCAGATAATGATTCTCTGTATCGTTTGGATATGCCTTTGCCTGAAGTTCCTTTTACTCTTGGTTTTGGTGATCCATGGCTTTTTGAGGAAGGTACTTGTTCGTATTGTGATCGCACGGACGTGTATAGCGTCGGAGCAATTTTATATACGATGTTGACCGGTAATCGCTTGCTCAGTGAATTGCGCGAGCCAAGGGAATTGTCAAAGTTTGATCGGGTGAAATGGTGGTTATCGCATATTACGCAGCGTGGTGTTGGAAGTTCTGATCTTCCGCCTTTGTTCGAACGTGAACAGGTGTATCGCGCTATGCACGGTACTGTTCGTGTAAAGGCACCGACGAGTAGATTAAAGAGACCTGAAACGTTAAGTCAAAAGATTGGTCATGTGATGAAGAGTGCGCTGGGTAAGGTTGCTGGCTCACCTGCTGCTAAAAAAGAGCGGGTCGTAAAGGGTGAACAATTGTATGTTGAGCAGTTGATTGGTTTGCTGCATGGCATGCTTGGCCCTCCAGAGACTCGTGAAACTGCAGGTTCTCTGCTTAAACAGATGCAAATGTCTTTTCCGCAGGTGCAGGATCGTTATGTTCTTCTCGAACCGTATGAACAACAGTTTTATACAAAGGTTCGCCAAATTCCTCGACCGTTTGGGAGAAAAAGTTCATATAGTAGGCGCTTGTCCTCTAGAGCAGGAGGCTAGGATAATGAAAGCGCATACTGCATATTTGAAGTTTCATACAGATAAACGGATAGAGTTTGTCAATATCACAAAGGAGGTTGAAAGAGTCGTGCAAGAGTCTGGTGTTACTGACGGACTTTGTCTTGTTAACCCTATGCACATTACTGCTGCGATTTACGTCAATGATGCTGAAAGCGGTATTATTGAGGACTATAAGGAACTCCTTGAAAAGCTTGCGCCGTACAAGCATGAGTATCATCACCATCAGACTGGCGAGGATAATGGCGCTGCGCATTTGTGGCGCCAATTGATGGGACATCAGGTGACTGTTCCGATTACCGACGGAAAGATTGATTTTGGGACCTGGGAACAGATTTTTTACGCAGAGTTTGATGGTCAAAGAACTAAGCGCGTTCTGGTCAAGGTGATTGGAAAATAATGACGATGAGACAAGGTAATTCAAAGGAGTTGTAAACAACGGTTTGGTTCGAGGAGGTATGGTATGGAATTTGATATGGTAACTCTTGTATGGTTTATTCCAACGATTCTGGCACTTGCAGTGTGGCAAGTGGTGTGGAAAGGGTTTGGGCTCTGGCATGCAGCTCGCAATAAACAACTGCCCTGGTTCATGGTGATTCTTATATTCAATACTGTCGGTATTCTGTCGATAGTGTATTTGAAGTTTTTTCAGAAAAAACGATAGGGGGCATAGTGTCGTGTCTGCACAGCGTTAGTAGTATCGTGCTACTTCCTGTGCATAAGCTTCATTTATGCGTTTCAGTAATTCCTGTATTCTTTCTTTATCTAATGGTGTCCTATCGATCCATATAGTATGCTCTGGTGAAAAACGAAAATCTCTTGGAGGTTTTTCAATGCCTATTTCTTCTCGGTACGATCGTGATTGTCTATTGAGGCTGGTGAAATAGTCATAGAATCGTTGTACTTGTCTTTCGAATTGGTCTTCTTGATCTTTACTGGCAAGCAGTCCAAAGTAACCGTGTATGTGCAGTGCTGGAAGGTCCCACGTCGTTTGTCCTTCGTACAAAAAGTATTCTAGTCTTGCACGGTCAGCTTCTGTCTTGTCGCGCAGATGCGCATTATTTTCAGCAATACTGTAAAGTACTGGCACAATATCAATATCTGAAAATTCCTTTTCCCTCGTGTAACTGCCAAAAAAGAGAATGCCTTGCAGTGACATGATGGCGTGTTTTGCTTCTGCTTCTAGACATGACAAAAAGTCTTGTACTCGTTCTTTTGATGTCTGCACTGTCATTTCTTCCATTGAAAAATATTGTTCTTAAAAAACTTGTCCTCTGTCTGCAATTGCAGGACAAAAGCATGCCTTTTTATATCTCGTCTTCTCTAAGATCGCTATGAACAAAAAAGTGGTGCAAGCACTCAACAATATCGCGATCAAGTTGCGAATACATTCTATTGAGATGACGACCATTGCAGGTTCTGGTCATCCGACAACATGTCTTAGTTGTGCGGAAATAATGGCCGCTCTTTTTTTCAAGGTTATGCAGTGGGATCCTTCCTTGCCTGAAGCGACTAATGCTGACGAGTTTATTCTCTCTAAAGGACATGCTGCTCCGATTCTCTATGCTGCTCTTGCAGAGGCGGGTGCTATTAGTAAGGATTTGTTACTAACTCTGCGACGTTTTGATTCTGTACTTGAAGGACACCCTACGCCGAGATGTAAGTGGATTAAGGCCGCTACGGGTTCTTTGGGCCAGGGTCTTAGTGTGGGTGTTGGTATGGCTATTGCTCAGCAGTTTAGCAAACCACTTCGTAACACTTATGTGCTTCTTGGCGACGGTGAGATGGCTGAAGGCCAGATCTGGGAAGCGATGAATAGTGCTGCTGAGCGAAAACTCAATAACCTAATCGCAGTGCTTGACATGAACAGGCTTGGACAAACCGGTCCTACAATGTTTGGTTGGGATGCAAAAGCGTACAAGAAAAAAGCCGAGGCGTTTGGCTGGGATGCGCTTGTCATTAACGGTCATTCTATTCCTCAACTCCTTGACGCTTTTGTTAAAGCAAAAAAATCTTCTAGACCATCTCTCATTATTGCAAAAACGAGTAAGGGAAAAGATTCTTTTGCTGAAAATAAGGAAGGGTGGCACGGTAAACCATTCCCAAAGGATAAGTGCGACGATGAAGTGCGAAGGCTCAAAAAGAAAATCAAAGAGACACTGTGGAGTCCTACGTTTATCAAAGCCAAAGCGTACAATAGTAAATACACTGATGAATTTGCAACTCCTTCGTACAAAAAGGGGGATCTCGTCGCGACAAGGGATGCGTATGGTACTGCGTTACTAAAAATCGGCAAAAGCAACAAACGCGTCATCGCCATTGACGGTGATGTCGCTAATTCAACAAGAGCAAACAGCTTTGCAAAGAAGTATCCAAAACGTTTTATCCAGGGATATATCGCCGAACAGAATTGCGTGGGCATGGCTCTTGGTCTTGCACGAAAGGATTATTTTCCCTATTTTGCTACGTTTGGTGCGTTTCTTACAAGAGCATTTGATCAGATTCGCATGGCGTACTATTCTGATAGGCAGACTCTTCACGATGGATCTATTGTCTTTTGTGGATCTCACGCGGGTGTGAGTATTGGCGAGGATGGTCCTTCTCAGATGGCTCTTGAAGATATTTCAATGTTTAGAGCTCTTCCCCTCACTACTGTTTTGTATCCTTGTGATGCCGTGTCTTGTGAAAAACTGTTAGCAGTGACGAGATCTACTGCGGGTATGACATATATTCGTACAACGAGAGGAAAGACGCCAGTCATCTACACTAATGACGAGAAGTTCTGGCCTGGCGGTCTTAAAGTACTTGTCAATGATAGGAACGCTAAAGTAGCTCTTATCGGCGCTGGTGTAACAGTGCATGAATGTCTCTCAGCAGCAAAGGAATTGAAGAAAAAAAAGATCCCTGTTATTGTTGTTGATCTGTATTCTATTTCGCCGATTGATCGGCTCGGTCTGCAAAAGATTGCTAAACAGGTTGATTTCATGTGTACTTTTGAGGATCACAATATCAATGGCGGTCTTGGTGATGCAGTAGCAGCTGAAGTAGAATGCAAAGCTCAAGTTCTCAAGCAAGGCATTATTGGTATGCCTCGTTCTGGAACGCCTGAGGAGTTACGCGATTACTTTGGTATAAGTGCTAAGGACATCGTTAATAAGGTGTTGATGACCTTAAAACACAAAGTTCTCCACAAGAGAAAGGGGTGAAACTATGGCAAAAAGAAGTAAAGCCAATAAGGCTGCGGATAAGACGCGTTCTTGGAAAATGAAGAGAAGAAAGAAGTATGATAAGTCTGGACAAAAAGCTCCAAAAGCGGGCAAGAGATCCAAGGTATGGATTCCGGCATACACTCGCGCTGATGGTACAAGAGTGAAGGGTCATTGGAGAGTTAACCATCATCATTACAAGAAGCGGTTGAAGAAGAACAGGTAGTGGCTACAGTAACTGCCTTAGAAAAAAAGAGAAAAAAGTTAGGTATGACCAAGACACATTTTTATGCTGTGCCTCGAAGACCTCCAAGCGAAAGCAAACTCCCTATTTTCAACAAGAGTCATGTCAAGAATGCTATGGCCAGGTTCAACCAGACAACGTTCAAAAGCAAAAGTGAAAAATTGACTACCTATAGAAAGATTGTGCGTCGAGCTAATAAGTTCGGGATTGATGTAGAGGAGTTCAAGAAACGAAAGCCTGACTGACTACATTCCAAGGAGTTTTATGCGACGAACGTGATACTGTAAAGAATGCTAATAATATTGCATTGCTAGAATAATCATTTGTTGCGAGATTTCTCCTGGAAAAAAAGCAAGACTTCTATTGTCGTGAAAAGCAGAAACGAACCATCCCGGTTCGAATCTTTAGAAACGCCAGCGCCCGGATTTGAAACCAGGACAACGTCAAGCAAAGCTTGACTGGCCCCGGTTCAAATCACAACAACAAAAAAAGAGCGCCAAAACACTCGACAACGCCAGCGCCCGGATTTGAACCGGGATATCCGTGAGGAAACGGGCTTTCCAGGCCCGCGCAGTACCAGATTGTGCCACGCTGGCAAAGTGTTATCGATCATTTGCAGTATCTGGTGTTCCAAGTTTACATTCGATGTTGTATCGATTTGCGCAGTACCAGATTGCGATGAAAAGCAAAACTGTTCAGCGTGCCAAAAATCGCGTTACGATTTTTGAGCATGCCACGACGACCTATATACCATTCTTTTGAACAGCACGTCATCTTAACGGAACGAGGTTCTTTATAAAAATAGCGTAAGAAAAAAAAGAATAGCAGCTTTACGCTGCTCTTCGGTAAGTATCTTCAGTCTCGTAGGCAAGTGTTTTTCGTTGTCGCTGCGTGACGGGATCGACAAGTTCTTGTCGAAGCGTTCGAGGTCCAACGTACAGAGATACTGCTTCTGCAAGATCACGTGGCATGACCTTTTCGAGCATGCGTCTTCCATGTTCAAGTCCAAAGGCTTGAAGCACAAGGGTTTCTCGCGGTGCTTGTCCCATTCGCACGGCGCGAACGAGTTGCCGGACTTCGGTTCCATACAGGGGCACATCAAGTGCAGTGTATAGAGCACCTACTGCTTCTGGTAGTTCTGCAGGCACTGCATCGAGTTCTCCAACCCAGCGATCGCGTAGATGAGCGCCTCTCGGACTGCGTAGCTCATCTGCCCAGATTTTTCGTCTGCGCTGATGTCGTCCTTGTGTTCCTGTGAATCGTCTAGTCATTGTAATTCCTCCATTACCTATTTTGTAATATGCATCATTGTAGGACTGTATTTAAACTTTTCTAAAATTATTCACTGGACAGTAACATATTCTCGCGAAATCCCTCGCCTTTTTAAAAGAATATCGAAAAGTTTATATAGGCTCTTTACTTTTTGTATTTAAAGTTATTGGGCAGGGCCCATCTATACTATAGGGGGGAACACAAAAATGCGTTACGTAAAAAAATGTCCTGATTGTGCATCCATTAATCTCTTTGTTAATCGCAATAAGGGCGAAGTTATTTGTAAAGATTGCGGTCTTGTCGTTGAAGACAAGATGGTTGAATTTGGCCAGGAATGGCGAGAATTCGAGGCTGACGGTTCTAGCCAGGGCCGCCGACGTACCGGAGCACCCATGACGTATACGCAGTACGACCAGGGACTGGGTACCGAAGTAGGCCAAAAGGCCGACTTGTTCCAGCTCAGTTCTAAGGATCGTAACAAGTTTTTCCGCCTTCGAAAGTGGCAGTACCGTATTAGTACGGCTATTGAGCGTAACCTCAAGCTCGCTTTGGCAGAGCTTAAGCGTGTGGCGTCCTACCTCAAGCTCCCTAAGAGCGTTGAAGAAGAAGCAGCCATGATTTATACGCAGGCTGTCCAGCGCGGTCTTGTTCGTGGACGGTCCATGGAATCAGTAGTTGCTGGCGCCTTATACGCTGCTTGTCGACGCCACGAGGTTCCTCGTACGCTTGACGAACTCTCAGAAGCTAGCGGCATCGAAAAGAAAGAAATTGGACGGACATACCGTTTTGTCACGCGAGAACTCGGTATCAGCATCTTGCCAAGCAATCCTGCAGATTATATCGCTCGCTTCGCGTCCAGCCTTCGTCTTACTGCTGAAACGCAAAGCCGTGCGGTCGAAATCCTTGAGATCGCCCAGCATGCCGAACTCACAAGCGGTCGCGGTCCTACAGGCATCGCTGCTGCTGCACTCTACGTAGCCGCACTCATGCATGGCGAGAAGCGTACACAGCGGGAAGTTGCCGACGTTGCAGGCGTCACGGAAGTGACGATTCGTAATCGTTACAAGGAACTGATCGAGAAGCTCAAGTTGGACAAGAAAGTTCAAAAGGGCAAGAAAGGCCGCAAATAATTGTTATTATTTTTTCTCATTATACGATATTAAAATAGTTACAAAATTCTTTATACTAATCTTTAAATAGTATAATCACTATTTGATAGTTAATAATCCTGTGGGGGAGATTATGACTGAACCTATAAGAAGAAGATTAGCACAAGAATTACCGCCAGTAGCATTTGATCACCTGCTGTGCGGCATGCGTGAATTACATGAGCGCGCTGCTCTTTACGAACAAGCGCAAACGTTAGCTCGAGAAATTGGCTCTACTCAGAGTACTAAACGATTACTGAGGTTAAGACATCGGGCAGAATCAGTTGCGCAATCCATTGCAAGAGCGGGCGATGTGCGCGTTGATGCCATTTTTGTTCCTGAAGAGCGAGGACTTGACGTTGTTCTTCCTATTCGATCAGGCGATGCAGTGTCAGGATCTTTACCTGAACGCGTCTATGCCCAGACAAGGGATGCTGTGGAGCGCGCTTACTGTCCGGATATTACAGATCGCGAACTGGCTGGTTTTCTGTCTATTTTCACTCCATTGAAGGATCTTGAAAAAATGCATGATCTGCAGTCAACTCTATGGAGCGAACCGCGATTAAACGGTGCTCGCGTTGAACTCATGGGTTCTGCTTCTCTTACTGGTATTCCAGTGTACAGAAAGGATCTGGAGGAGTATGCAAGAGAGTTGCCTGTTCGTCATGCAGCAGTCCACCAGGGTGCTATTAATGTACTGAGCGCACATTTTGCCAACGACGCATTTCTTCCTGAAAATGAAGACTTCGGTCTCACTGATTATCAAGGCAATCAATGGAATGCCCGCGTTGCGTCCTACAAAATATCTGAAGGAGTAACTAGTCTTGTACGACGGGAAAACGGTCGTTTTGCACAGCAGGGAGCTTCACCTCTCGCAGTGGGCGATCGCATGTGGATACTGCGCTTACCGGACAAGGAAAATCAGCGTGATTTCTACATTCAGATGCATAAACCTCGACAAGTGAGTACTCCTCATCCGTCACTCGAGTTTCCTGTACTGCCTACATTGATCGATTATGGGTGTATTAATGTTCGTACTGGAGATCGGCAATTCTTTGGACAACATCCATTTGAATTTCGCGATCGTAGTGGCGTGCAATGGCCTACTCGTTTGCGCGGCGGAAAGATCTCAATAGGAATCGGTAAACCATCGGATGATCGCTGGACTGCTCGGGAATGTGATCGTCTTGCTGCGCATGGAGGAGTGCAACCAGGAGACATCTATCGTTTTGAGAGAGTCAGTAATGGTACTGCGCCCGCAGTGTATACGATTGAGGTTCTTAAGTGAGTAAAGAATTAGAAGAGTTCATTTTTGAACAGGATCCTAATCTGTATCGCGAACTCAAGGAACGTGCAAAAAAGGATGGCATGGGCTTTGTCGACGCGTTGCGCCAGAAAATGTCTGAGCTTCGAGGTGAAGATGATTCTTTTACACCTCTTTATCATCAGATTAAAGGTCAGTTTGGTGAATTGATCACGCAGGAGGATGTTGAAGAACTGCTTAATATTGAAGGTGTTGGCAGAGTGTACTATGATAGCGACGGGAATATTCAGGCAACTGGTAGTATGGCTCAGCTTATCCAAACGGGTGATGCAGGCATTCCTATGATCTCGCCAGAGGTTAGCGCATACGCTCCTGCCTATGTTGACCGCATTGCTGCTATTGCTCGCGAGGGTTTCCGTCGTCTTGGTCTTGGCGTTATTTCCGTTCCTTCAGGAAATGGTATTGAGAATTACGATGGCGCGCTTGATCCCACAACAAACGCCTTGCTTGCCGTTGCGCTCAAAGCGCGTTCTAATGTATTTGGTGACAAACAGTTTCGTCGTGAACTTAGCAATCGTATCATGCTTGGCTTTACTCATCAAGTGCAAACGGCAAGGGATGTGGATGATGCGTTGCAACGTATTGATCGTTTGCGTGCACGTTTTCCTCTGGATCGCGACGGTCTTGTCCAAGAGTGTCTTGATAAGATTACTGCTGATGCAAGACTGTGGGATAAGCAGGCTAAAACGACATCTCGTGGCAGTAAGTTTCCTTTGTTTCATCAGTTTCTTCGTGGCCGTAGATTGGCAGAACG
Organism: Candidatus Woesearchaeota archaeon; assembly: GCA_014729505.1. Taxonomy (GTDB): domain Archaea; phylum Nanobdellota; class Nanobdellia; order Woesearchaeales; family ARS49; genus WJJS01. Next base: position 47,756 of record WJJS01000004.1, on the reverse strand, counting down.
TGATGATTTACTGATTGTTGATAAGACTGGCAGCGGTAAAACGGGCAGCGAGTACTGGGCGTATGAGGAATTGTCTAAAGCCTTGCGTAGTACTGAAGGTCGTGATGCGAGAATGCTCGTCGTTACTCCTGCCCAACCTGCCACTTCAGTGTTTACAGATGACGAGTTTAATGGCAAGTATACTTCCTGGGCTGATACTCCTAAAGTACATGTTGTTCCGCTCAAAAAATTTGGCGATACAACATTGCTTGACAAATCCCGTGAACAGGGAGGCTTGCGTGACGGCGGCATTGCAGTTATTAGTGACGGTAAGCTTTCTGTAACCGATGGTAATGGAAAGAAAAAGTTGGACGAGATAGCTGAGGAAAGCAAAGAACCTGTAGATCCTTGTGATAATCGTTGGGCTCGCGCTCTTCGTGATGCTCCTCCTTTTGATCTGGTCGTGACGGATGAAGTGCAGCGTTTTCGCAAATGGTCTCAGCGAACGCAGCGTCTCCTTGAAGTCCTAACGGGTCATGGTGGTGCTAAACGTATGGCTGCCAGTGCTACGCCTCTTGAGCACAGCGTTAATGATGCGAGAACAATTCTTTATTTTCTCGACAGGGAAGGTCATATGGGCGATCCCCGCGGGTATGATTTTAATCGCAGTCTTGAGGATGTTCGCGAACTTATTCGACGTTCTGCTCTCGTCTTTAAACGTGAAGATCTTGCCAAGGTGTACCCTCTTCCGGATTTGCACTTTCACGATGTTAATATTACGATGCCAGAAGATATAGAACAGGAGTATTTCTTGCAGTGGACTCAGTTGTATAACCATCTCGGCGCTTGTCTTGCTAAGCGAGATGATGATCGAGGTGTCAGCGTTAAGAGAGGACTGTCTTGTCTTCATGGAATGTACAGGACTTTGTTTCGGGGTAAAATGCGTGGAGCTCGACAGGGATCTAACAGAGGTATTGAACAGCTCATTCGCGAACGCGCAACTAACGAGGACGGTTCTCGTCGCGATCAATTGATTATTAATGCTCGTTATGTCGACCACGTTGGCCAGATTTGCACACTTCTTGACAAGTTAGGTATCTCCTACATTCGCCTCAATGGTCAAGACTCGCCTGAAAAGCGTGAAGAGGAGATAAAGCATCACTTTCGCACCGATAAAGTGCAGGCTATTGTCTCAACACAACAAGCGCTCGAGGTAGGTATTAAGATTACTTCTAATACAGGAAAACCTATCAGCATGATTATGATGGATACTCCTATTCATGGCGGAGCGTATAAGCAATTGGTTGGGCGTGCTGACCGGATGGGTACTGTTGATAATGGTAAGCCCATAAAGCCAGGTCCTGTTAACGTATATCGCGTTAAGAGCGATGCACCTACGTTGGTCGATGCAGTCAAACCTTTCTTGGAAACTATTGAGCAGGAATTCAATGTTCGCATGCCTCGAGATGACGAACAACTTCGTGAAGCATTGGTTCCTATTGATGCTGCAGGATTTGATGCTATCGATGGACAGGTCCGATTGTTTGATGCTATCTTTGATCCTATGAGTACCGCAAATCTCGATCAGCTTGTTGATCAGAGTTTTTTAAATATTGAAGATGGTGATTGGCAGAGCAGTCTTGATGTGGACAATGGATTGTTGCGATTGCTTATCTTCGACTCTCCGCACCGCGTTGCTACTAATTTTTTCAAAACACATAACGGTATTGATTACAAAGGTTTGCGTAAAGCTCAGGGTAAAGGGGCCTGGCGTCGTGTTATGCAGTGCTATGATCATAATTGGGAGTTTTCCCAGTCTAATTGGACAAACACGTTTCTTGCAGGCATTACTCGACGATTGGAGGAATTGCGAGGCAAGGACTTTGAGTATCGTGCTGACGGAGGTTGCGGTGCCGCTTATGCTTCAAGAGCGTTCAAACAGAGTTTTTTATGTATAGATATGGATCAGCAATTCCTTGATATGGGACACGAGATTTGCGATACCCTTGTCAGAGAGGGTGACGCATATCGAACACTAAAGGACAACAAGTATTTGAGAACGGAATTGCAAAAAACCGGCTTACCTACTGCCACTTCTAAACGAGGTATTGATCTTTTTGTGCAAGCGTATGTCTGGCAGTATCAGGCACAGCGTCGACAAAACGAAGGGAAAACGCTGCGCCAAATCGAGGATCTTCTTAAGGAAACCAATCGGGTCATGCAAGTTGGCGGTATATTGCTTGCGCCCGTACAGTGGGGCGTTGATACGGATAGTTTCAATAAGGTGCTGCAAAATGCAGGTAATCCTGCTCGATATGGTTTTGAAACTCTACCTATTAGCGGCGCGTATACGCCTACCGTCTGTACTAAGCATTTGGGCGGTGATGTAAAGACTGCAAAGATATCTCGGGCGAGCAGGTCAGGTTTCAAGCTGATTGCATTGCGTAAGGTGAGGGATTGTAATTGGGAGGAAGGCGTTTATGTTGGCGCACCAGAAGAGTATGCATTGTTTACCGAGGAGGAAATAAAAGTTGCGTTGGGTAGGCAGCGCAGTGCGGGGCGCAGTCGGGGAGGACGCGGCAGTCTTAGTGTGAAGAAAACATATGGAGGGTATACACCTGCAAGAGGGGATCTTGATGCTCTTCTTGTCCGTTGTTACAAGGATAATGCGTGAGTATATTATGAGTTCTTCAGTGCAGTCGATTATTGATTGCTTAGATACTTCCAAAAGAACTGCGCTTGCTCGTCTTACTCGTGAGAGATTTCGTCATTTCGGCAATCGCGATATTCGCCTACCCCATGATGCAGTGCTTGGAGAGCATCCTGAAGTGCAGGGCGCTTTTTATGCGTTACTTCTCGGTTATTGGTCTGATCGCGCTGGCAGATCGTATGTTGATCATTATCCTAAAGGGAGTAATCGTTTGCGTTCTGAATATTATGATCTTGTTGGATGGCTTCGTAATTATTCTCTTGATAGTTGTACTTTTGTAAATGGAAATCAGCAGGGTTCTTTTTATCTGTTGCATGATCGTTTGCGCAGCGATCTTCCAGGCATAAGTCCTGTTGATCCTGCCAGGCCAGAAGAGGAGTTTCTGCGCTTATTACCTGCAGATCTTAGTGACGATATCGGCGAACTGCGTTCGGGAAGAGTTCTTGTTGCGGAAGCTTCTCGAATGCTTGTCCGTCAGGCGTATGGTCGCGTAGGAAAACATATTCCTCTCGAGACATTCATCGAAAAATATCATGTTAAAAGAAGATGTTTGGGAAGAAAGGGTACTGGGACATATCGCGTTCTTTCTCAATTATTGGATGGCGATATTGCACAAAGTATGATTCGCTTGACTCCCGAGCAATTGCGTGAGCAGGTAATAAAGATACATACTGGTACGGCTTTGAATACGAGTATCAAGTCCCGCTTGCGGGCTTTGCAGCCTAAAACACCGCATCACAAATCATAAAGTTAGGCGGCATTGTCAGGTAATAGAACGCGAGCAATAGTGTTAGACAATGACGCGTTACAAAATAACAAGTGACTACTATTCATTACCGAGAAAATCAACAATTGGAGTGAGTGTTGGCTATTACGTGTTTTGATGCAGTATTTCATAGACCAGGGGATACGTGAGATTGCGTCGCAATCCTCTCTCTATGCTGGATCCGGGCGGTACTAGTTCTTGTACCCGGTCTATCATTGCATTAAGTAAGTGTGAGATGTCCCACGCCATGAGGTCAAGACTGTATGCGCGATTTTCTCTGCCATTTCTCATCGGTCGTTGCGGATGATCTTGATTAATGGTGAAACGCCACATGTCAAGTCCTTCCATCCATTCCGCGCTTGCTTCTGGTAGATCTACATTGCCTTCATCATAGCTCAGTCCATGACGCAGACCTGAGATCATTGTTCTGCAACGTTCTTGTGCTTTTTCCAGTTGTGATACATAGATTTCGCAACTCATTCCACTCGGAACACTCGATACATCAGTGTGTGCGTCTGCTATCGCTCTTGAGAATGCGGATTCTGCTTGTGGTTCCATAATGTCTGCAGCTCTTGCAGCAACGCTCGTACCAGTATCCTGGACAATAGTCTGCACTCCTCGTCGGGAACGAGGTTGTCGTACGGAGCGGTGCCATGCTTCTAGTCGACCCATAACTCTTTCACTGAGTAATGCGTTCATGTATGCTTCCAGTCGTCGACGGTTTTCCCGACTGATCCCTGTTCGTCCTGCATTCATTGGCAGGCTTGTACAGGTGACGTATCCTGAAAGGTGAGGGTTTGCATAAATTGTTCCTCGCAATCTTTTGATGTCTCTTAGAAAACAGGGATGAAATCCTTCCATACAGAGTGTGAGATCGTCTGCTGATTCCGCTCTTTCACTGTACCATGCAACGAGTGTTTCTCGAACACCGTTTGCTTCAAAGGTAATGGGTTCTTCCATTCCTGTTTGTCCTTCCCGACCATACGCTACTGTTTCCGGCGTAAGTGTGGCTTCACCAACTGTTCGTCTTCCTTGTCTTCCTATGATTTCTACTTGAACTTGATTGTCGATTATAGCTCGTCGAAAGTATCGTTCTACTACTTCGCTGACATCTCTGACGCGTAATCGATCCCCGTCCCAGATATTCGTGATTGAAATGCTTGTACCGTGATCGCGTCCTCCGATCTTTTTTTCTTGTCTTGCAATATCTCCAGGATCTGTTAATCGATAGACGTGAAAGTCTCGTGCTCCTCGCACCATGTCACAGACTCCCCAGTATTCCTGATCGGTTGTTTTTGATACGACATGACTCCACGCGCCGAATCGCAAATACCCTACCATGCCGTTTCCGCGACCTGCAACTCGTTGTAATGGCGTGTCGCGCTGGTGTTCGAGCAATTGTCGTTGACAGCTTGCCACTTGAGTGGCGAGTTGTACCAATCCCATACCGTAGGGTCCTTCAACAGTTTCTGCACTAAATGGTATGCCAATGCCGTCGTCTTTGATCACGATGTCCATGCGGCCTTTCAAGTTGTCAAAAAAAGGTATTTCTGTTCCGTCTGCGTCTGTGAGTCTCGGCGTGAGCACTCCTTCTGGCAGGAGCGGAACGTGGTCTTCAATATTCACTTGTCTGCCATAATGGATTATGAGTTGTATAAGTCGCGCGCGACCGTGTCGCATGGAATTGCTCACGTATTCTCGTAATGCATCTGCAGGCGTTGCATGCATATGCGCTATTGAATCGAGAAAACCTGTTCCTCCTGGTTGGATGAGGTAATAACCATCTTGAGGTTCTATTATTCGGGATTCTGCTCTGGCAGGAGTGAGTGGTGGCATGCTTTTTTGTTTTCTGTTTTTTGATCTTCGTCGTCCCATTATGCGTCCTCCTGTTGTTGTGCTCGTCCAAGTACGCCGCTGTAGTTTTTCCATCCTTGTTCTGATTTTGTCAGTGCAGCGTCAAGTCCGTCAACAATTCTCATGATAGCTGGTGATCCGAATTGTTCCTTTGCGTACGCTCTTACTTGTAAAAGTCCGTCATATCCTAAGCGGCTGCAGAGGCTGAGAAAATGGTCTGCTAGTGGATGTAGTGAGTCATATATTTTTTTCGTATCTTCAAGTAAGCGGTCATCCTCAGCGTGCTCTTCAAAGTCTCTTCGAGGAGTAGTATCCGGGGAGCCGAGTGTTCCTCGTTCATTAAATGGCGGATCGTCGAATGCGTCTAGCATGCGGGACGCCAGAGTTGTTGTCTCATTTTTTGCAGAGAGGTATATACCTACCTTTCGCGCATCTTCTGGATCAAGGTCTTCTCTTCCTCGTCGGTATTTTGCCACGACATGTCTCTTAAAGCAACCTGTACGTTCCATATCCCGCCCACTGACGCCGTCAAGCTGCAGCACACTTCGAAAACGGTCGCAACTCATTTTTCCTTGTAAAGCGTCTGCAATTATTTGTTCGTATCCTGGCGTTTCTGTTTGATCATGTTCTGGTTCATATGGTTCTTTCTCGTCAGTTTCTTCTGTTGATTCTGTTGTTTGCTCTGATAATACGCGATCTATGATGCGATAAGAACTAGCGTTTGGTATGCGTTCTCCATTGCGCCATACATGTGCAGTGTTTCGAGAGCAATGAGTTGCGTGTACTATGCGTTCGATAATACTTGGATCATCTTGAAATGCTTTGTCGATTCTTGAGGCGACATCACGTCTTCCTTGTTCTAGTTGTGCTTGTTCTGTTAGTAGTCTTTTTTCTTCTTCTGCTGTTGGTCGAAACCCGTAGGTATTCATTAATGCTACCGCGACATCTTCTGTTTTCAGATTTTTTAAGGATACTTCTTGTGGGTCTTCTGCCTGTAGAAATTTTTGTACCGTGCGATCGTTGATTGTTTTTCCGTTGATCTGTAGCGGTTCTGCGAGATCCGCCCAGGTGTAATCGTTAATCGAACGTATTGCTTCGACGATGCGCTTGATCCGTGTATGTCTTTCTTTTCTTTGACTTTCAGTAGTGGCATATGAAGTGTCGTCGAGTGATGCGTGCATTTCTCGCAGATGGTTTAATGTTTGTTCCTCATGACCATAGTGACTGTATGCTGCTATAAGCGCTTCTAATTCTTCACTGGTGGGCTTACGCTCGCCAGATTCCATTGCTACATAGGTGTCCACGGCAATTTCTGTTCTTTGCGATACTCGATCTAATCGTCGTTTGCCGCGTAGCTTTGCCAGTTCTGCCCCAAAAGCGTGTGGCGCTATGACTAGTGGTCGTGGCGCTCTGTGTTCGTTTGTCTCTGTTCCCCCCACCATAGTTACTTTTCACCTATTGAGATATATAAAGCTTTCTAAATAGTTCTTATTATACAGTAGTTAATTTGAGGAAAAGTTTATAATGTGTTTTTGTCAATGAGAAGTCTATGAGTGACGATCTACTGCGCTCGCTGCAACGGGCAAAGGACGCGACAGAAAAATCTCAGCCGCTAATTGAAGCCGTTGAAAAGGAGCGCCCTAAACGAATAGAAGACGCGCAGCAAAAAGCTGAAGACGAGCATTTGGAGGCCGTCGAATCTTTTGAGGCCGATGCCCATCGTCAACGTGATGCGCTCGAGAAAAAGCTCAAAAGAAAGGAACAGATACTTGACAGAGAGTTCGCTCGCAAAAGTCAAGAAGCAGTACGCCAGGCTCATCGCAGATGTGATGAGATAAAGCAGCGAGCTGTTGAAGAATCGCTTAGTGCCCGCGCTGTTGCCGCACAGGGAATTCTTCGATTGCTCGACGGTCAAGAGCCCCTTCTTAGAAAGCGTATTGGTTTTGAAAGATGGGTGCGATACAAACAGGAATCGATCCAACTTCTTGGTCTTGCGGACAAATTTGGTCGAACGTCTCATAATTGGTATAATTTTCGCGATGAAGCAAGATCTCGTAATTTTCAGTCGCAATATAAGGAATTGCTTACTCATCCCGAGGTCTGGCGCAGCAGACCCATTTCGCTTGCGCGCTATCGTCGTCGTGATTGGGTACATCTTACTCGGGTAAAGCGACGATTATCATATGAGGGAATGCATGATCTGGCAGAATTAAGTGATGACGTTCTCGACGGTCATGCAGAGTTTAGACAAACACCGTGCGTTATTCCGATTGTATACTCAAGATTCGGATCCCACTGTTCTGTTCTTTTGCCGTTACCTCTGGATTACGAGCATCGTCGAGGTCCACAAATCAGTCAATCATTACTTGATGCTACGTTTCAGGGTTTGCGAAAATACGCGCGAAAATCACATATCAAGACGAAGAAGGGCCGGGTTCCTTTAAGCATTCTTGATATTCCGGTTCTCAACGTTACGTATATTGCGAACAGAAATAGTGATTGTGAGTGGTGGCAGGAAGACTGGAAAGAGCAATTGCGACGTATGCATAGCAGGATTCGCGATCAAGCAGCTCGACAGGAAGATCTGTCATTTGCAAATATTCAGATCGCTCCGTTATGGTTTGAAGCAGCTGATGAAAAGGTTGTTTCATTGTTTGCAGAACATGTTCAAGATGAGAACGGTCAATTTCCCTCGTATACCCCCAGAACAAAAGAGGAGGCTGAAGTGGTTAGTCCGTACTCCGCGGCGTTCATGGACAGTCTGGGCGAGGAATATTTGACTCAAGAACAAGCATTGGAGCAACTACGCGCGGGTGTTACAGGTCCTGCAATTGATGATGTTGCTCGTTTGCTCTCCTTAACTAATGCTACGTGGAAGGAGGATGAGGTGCGTAAGAAACGTTGGAGGGTCTATGAACGTTCTGCTATAGATCAGCGCCGTCGAGAACATATCTTTTTGACCGATCAGGGATTTTGGTATGTGTCGCTTCGCGATCCTTTGGTGCTTGAGTCCTCTGCGTTCCAATCGTTGCTTCCGACGACACAAATGAGACTTGATCGCGCAAGAAATCTTCAGGCCGTCACAACAGAGGACGGTACAATGATTACTGTTCAAGATTCTCCGGTACTTACCAAACAGAGTGTGCGGGCGTATCTCAATCTTCGTCAGGCGTGACTACCCATCCTCGATCCTGGGCCACGTGTAACAGTTCTGTCGCTTTGTCTCGTGCACTAGCACATTCTTGATCATAAGAACCGTCTTGTGTTTGTGGAAAACCCATATAGACGAAAAAGTCAATTAGTGGTGCGCCGTAGGCTCGGGTTTTGAAGATGTAGGGAGCTCCTTGCCGTCGCCCGTTTAGTCCAAATGATGACTGGTTTTCGCTCAGGTATTGTCGAATTTTTGAAGTTGAAAAACCAGTGGCGTCTCGCAATCGCGTAACGTCCAGTTGTAGCAAGGGTCCTTCGGTGTCTGCAAAGATGCCTGTCGCTTCATCTTCTTCCCAACTTGGCGGATATCGAGGTCCTTGATATCCCGGTCGTTGTGATCGGCGCATTGCTCTTGTTGGTCGTTCTTCGACGGGTTCTGTGGATTCTTCAAGCCACATCTTATCGCAGTGTAACCAGTAAGAAAATGATGCGAAGAATTCATCTGCTTTTGTGTCAAGCGTTCGTCCGGCAAGTCGTTCTCGACGGTCTAAAGCGTCTTTTGTTGCAGGAATCATCTGTTCTAGAAGACTCTTTCCTTCGTGTAATCGCGCTATGCCGACGAGTCCTCGGGTGACGACCTGAAGTGCACGGCCAATCACGTCAAGTCGTGCACTGCCTTCGCCAAACATTCCATAGAGTTGCGCTATTTCTTCTCCAAGACCAATAGCCTCTGCTTTTTGTTGCTCTATGGCAAAGCGACTTTTTACGTCTCGTCCAAGCAGTGTTCTGCGCGCAAGTTCTCGCTGTTCTATGCGAAGGTATTCATTCTTGTCCATTTACGTTCACGTCGTATTCTCTGTGCGATCCGCCGCCCTCATAGCGTCGACCTTCACTTAGAATCCCTAATTCTCGAAGGACGCGTATGCCTTGAAATCGAACTGCTTGTTTCCATGATCGTTCTGTGGTGTATCGATCTCGCAGTCCGGAGATTCTTTCTACTTCTTCCCACCAGTGTTCGCTTGTCCTCATCACTCCTGAACTGGGTTCTCTGCCGTCAAAGGCAATAGTCAGTATGGTGTTGGCAAACTGTTGTTGTAGCGGCGGTTGTTCATTGAGTTCTTCAAATCGCTCGTTGTAGAGTATTGCAGCGGCGACTCGCTCTTCTTCAGTGTGTATCGTCCTCGCGTCTTCTCTTCGTGGCCGACCCTGCAATTCTATTTCCAGGCTTCCCCGGTATTGCGGTCGGATAAGTCCGTAGCACGGTTTGTCTTGCTCATCTAGCGTCCGTCGTATGCGTTTGCATTCCTGTTCAAAGGATCCTTCTCTACCGCCTAAAGAAAAGGCCAGTATTTCCTGTCCTGCCAGTACTGAAGATGCGGAGTCATCGCAGAAATACTTCTTCAGTTCTTGCTCAAGCAGTGTTGTTGTTTTTTGTCGAGGTACTGGAACAAGTGCCCAGTAGTGTCTTATGTCTTCTCCTTGTTCTTTGCTTGCATAGAACAGTACGGGAAGATTTATCCCTTCTCTATAGGGTCTGAGTTGTTGTGCAAGCGGTGTTAATCGGGCCAGTTCTGCGCGTTCGCGTACTTCACCGATCCGCGTTGCATATACGCAGTCTAGTCCGTCGAGAATTCCCCGCAGAGGATCCAGAGCTGCTTCGCGTTCTTGTTGCAGCTCGTCTACGACCTCTCTTGCCCATTGATCATCGCCGATCCATTCTTCGCGATCAAGAACAATCTGTACATCTTCTTGATGGTATCCGCTTGCAGTCTCTAGCGCACTGGCAAGATCACTAAGTGATGGCGGCGTTTCAAGTAAGCTGTGTGCTGCCCGCAGGACTCTGTCCGTTATTGTATGCTCTCCCCCCATGAGGCGGTCTTAGGCGCAGAAATATATAAAGGTTTTGTAATAAGTGTTATTATGCAGTGATAACAGGAACGTCTGCGCAGCGGCCTAGGCACTAGTATGGTCTCTCCAGATTTCTTCTTCGCGCGCTACGCGAGGCGGCAACCATATCTCATCAAGCGGAGTTCGTCGCTCCCGCTGAGAAACCATGCCACGTTCAGCAGGCAGGACTGTGCTTTTTTCTGCAGTGTGTGCAAAACCAAGATATCCTGCTAGGAGTCCTGCCGCCAGACCGCCGACAAGGCGGCTTGTGGTGATCGCCGCATCTGATTGGTTACTCTGCGTCGGCTCGCGCTTATTGCGAACGGCATCGGTTTTTTCTCTAACGCCAGAGGCAATAGCATAACACTGCCGTATTTTTTTCTCGTATACTCTCGCTGATCTGGCAGTATTTTTACCCGCAGTGCTTGTGAGAGTCCCTCCATCGTCATTCTTCGGCGAGGATCCGAGGGTAACATGCGACGTGCAATGAATCGCAGCGCGACTGGGGCAACTCTTCGCGTGTTGCCTATGCCGACTTCGTCCGGTGCTTTTGCTCTTTTTCCTGTCAGACACTCATGCAAAATCACTCCAAGTTGCCAGACGTCTGTTTTTTCCGTCGGAAGTTCTCCTTCTCGTTGTTCAGGACTTAAGTAGGGCAGAGTTCCTACAAGCGTTTGTTATCACAGTGAGACTGAATGATCCAGCTCTCTTTTTTCTCTAGCATCACCCCAATCCACGACTCTTGTTGTTAAATCGGGCTCATAGATCAGGTGGGAAGGCTTGAGATCTCCATGCACATATCCCCGTTCATGTGCTCGAGCAAGATAGTCTGCTGCACAACCAATAATTCGCAGCGCTTTTGTGGGCGCCAGTAGTCCTCTGTCGCGCAATTCTGTTCCAACATCCCTTCCTAAACGCAAAGGAAACGCAAAATGGGCGTCGCCTGCCCGATAGTCGATGTCGCGATAGTGATAGAACTCATCGATGGATCGCAGTATGCACACTTCACGTTCTGCCCTCGCGGCATCGTTGTCGAGGAGAATTTTGAGTCCGACAGGCTCATCACATGGGTCGCGCAGTGCAGTCCACACTTCGCTTGTACGTCCACGTCCTAATTGTAAAAGCAATAGGTAGTCGCCTATCTGCTTGCCGGATTCATATGTCTGCATCTTCTTCACTCGTCAGTTAATACTTTTGCGTTCTTTGAGAGTGTCAAACTTATAAACATTTCGTTGAAGGAGTGTTGTAGTTTTGTAGTGATGCTTCCTTCGACAAGGTTTATATATTTCTGTTCTTCCAGTCTTTTGATGAAAAAGTGGTGTATCTTTGTCTTTGTACTCTCTTGCATGTTGTCTGCTGTTGTCATAGCAAGTCCTGAGTTTGTTCCTGGACAGCTGATTGTACATTACGAAGATACTGCCAGGAATGCGCTGACAACAAAAGCGGTAATTGGCACTGACAAAGTGGAATTCATTGGTTCAAAAAAGAAAAAAACTGAATTAGTGACTTTGAACAAGGGTGCTGATGTGCAGCACGCTATGAACTCATTGCAGCACACGCCTGGCGTTGCATTTGTCGAACCAAATTATATTCTTGAAGTGCAGGCCCACCCTTCAGATCCTCAATACAAGGATCAGTATCATCTCAATACTGTTAATGCTCGTCAGGCCTGGGATCTTGAAGCAGGAAATTCTGATGTAGTTATTGCTATTATTGATACTGGTGTTGACTGGGATCATCCAGATCTTGCGGGTAACATATGGAATAACACTGATGAAATTCTTGACGGTACTGATTCTGATAACAACGGGTTTGTCGACGACATTAGAGGGTATGATTTTGTAAGTGATGTACCTAATTGCGTTGATGCTGATTGTGATAATGAAGATAATGATCCTATGGATTTTCAAGGTCATGGCACTCATGTTGCGGGTATTGCTGGTGCAGTGACTAACAATAGTATTGGTGTTGCAGGGATGTGCAGGCAGTGTTCAGTAATGCCTGTTCGTGCAGGATACAAACATGTAAGCGGAAGTGGCATGCTTACTTCTGCAGATGTTGTTCAGGCAATAAATTATGCAGTGGATAATGGTGCGGATATTATTAGTATGAGTTTTAGCGCCACCGTATCTGTAGAGTCGATTAAGAGTGCGCTTGAAAACGCATATGATAATGATGTGGTGCTTATAGCTGCTGCTGGAAACAGTGGCTCGTCGTCAAAAGAATACCCTGCCGGAGAGGAAACGGTTCTCGCCATCGCTTCAACGACGTCTTCTGATCAACGCTCTGGATTCTCTAATTACGGTGCGTGGATTGATCTTGCAGCGCCAGGATCTGCTATTTTGAGTACCACATATAACGATTCCTATGGTGTTATTAGTGGGACGAGTATGTCTGCACCTCTTGTCGCAGGCATTGCTGGTTTGATTCTTTCAAAGGATTCTACATTGTCCAATGCTGATGTGTATTCCATTTTGCGATCTTCTGTCATTACTGTCGATGAAGATGAATTTATTGGGACGGGTATTAGTAATGCGTATGCCGCTTTGCAACGTTCAAGTATTGCTCATGCAGATTTAACCGCAATGGAGGATGCTGTCTTAACCGGACGTGAAAGTATTTCGGGCGTGGCAAATGGTTCTGGTTTTGACGGGTATGACTTGTGGTTTGGTAGTGGCGTGTACCCTGATGTATTGACGCTTATTACGGGTTCGTCTTCAGTTTCGAATGATTCATTAGCATCATGGGACACTTCCTTGCTGGCTAATGGTACGTACTCTTTGTTGCTGCGCGTTAATGAATCATCTTCGCACCCGTTTGGCTTAAAAGAAGAGCTTTACATTGGCGGCAATGATTCTGTCAGTATCGTGAATAATTCTTATCAAACTCTTCGCGCTCCTTTTGAGTATCTTTACGCTCTTAGAGTGTGGGGAGGAGCTGATGATGATCGGTATCACCTTGAGATTCATGATGAAAACGGAACCTTGCAGAAACGTTCTGATTCCTTTACGGTGTTTTCTTCTCTGCAACAGGCTGATTTCGTCTTTGATCTTTCAACAAATGTAAATGATTCCTTGCGTGTTGTGCTTGTCACGGAGAACTCAGACAATCTTACTGTGCGTTGCAACGCGTCAAATCCGTACTCTTATGGAAATTTGAGCAATAACAGCGTGAAAGATCTTTCGCTGACGTGGTTTTCTAATACGACAGAGTACCATTTGACAACGATCGACATGACTCTTGTTCACGTCACAAACAATCTTTTCTCGTTTGATAACATTTCTGCAAACGCGTCCATGTCCTCTGCAGTAATTTCCTATTCTACGTCCTCGCCAACTAACGCAACAATACAGTATGGTACTTCTTCAGATAACCTGTCAATAGTTGTAGGAAATAATTCATTGTCAACAATACACATCTTTAATTTGTCTTCTCTGCAGCAGAACACGACGTATTTTTATTCGCTATTCAATTGCAATACTGAAACCACGTGCTTGTCAAACGGCACTTATAATGTTACGACTTTACCAGACACTATTGCGCCAACAATCAGTAATGTCTCTTCATCAGCTACAAATGACTCTATTACGATACAGTGGAGGACTGATGAGAACGCTACGAGTCTCGTCTCGTATGGTCTTTCAGCAAATTTCTCTGACAACAGTTCGTCGTCTAATTATTCAACGATTCATTCCATGAATCTTACTGATCTTATCAATGCGACAAGGTATTTCTTTAATGTAACGAGTTGTGATGCTGCCAATAATTGCAATTCCCGGGGCATCTTTAACCAATCTACTGCACAAACTGATCACGTTCCAATAATCGTCAATGCATTACCAGTTGCTAATGTGACGACTCACGGCTCTATTGATGTCACGTGCAATGCCACTGACGATCATCTCATAACCGCGCTAAGCGTGCATACAAATATCTCAGGATCTTTTGTTCAAACTGCGTCTGTTGCGACTAACGATAGTTCTGTTTCGCACACGTTTTCTCTTACAGGTTTTCAAGATCATCAAATAATTAGTTGGGCCTGCGCTGCAACTGATAATGCTTCTCAAACAAGTATTGCACCTTCAAAGTATTTTTTTACTTCACTCCCTCCCTCGATTACCGATACTGATCCTGATGATGGCGATACTTTGAGTTCTGGAACCACGTCGACTATTCTTGAAGTGACGACTAATGAACTGGCAGAATGTCGTTTTTCATCAAACGACGAAGCATTTGAGGATATGACTCCGTTAAATAATACTAACAGTACGTCTCACAAAGACACGATCTCAGGATTGTCAAATGGAGATTTTGTGGAGTTGTTCATTCTTTGTCGTGACGAGGATAATAATACCATGTCTTCGTCTTATGAACTTGATTTCTTCGTTGATACTCCATCAAGCGGTGGGGGCGGAGGAGGCGGAGGTTCTAATAGTATGACTTCAAATGTGGTGCTTCCTCCTGTAATTGCACCACCTGCATCACCCGCTCCTATGGCGCGTGCAGTCACGGCCACACTGTCTGATTCATCGATTCTCAAGGTTTCTGCATCAACTTCAAGCACCGAACCATTTGATGTAACAGTCACTGAAATTCCTGTCGCTTCAGTGTCCGATCCTCTTGAGAATGTGATTCAATATTTCGAAATCGCCCCTAGCATTGCTCAACTGGCAGATGCAACTATTGAGTTTGCAGTATCGCGCGAAGGTATCGTGAAGGAAAGTGTTATACTCCATCATTTTTCTGATTCGTGGTCTGCATTACCTACGCAATTCCTTCGCGAGGAACAAGACCGTTTTGTGTACTCTGCTACTACTCCGCACTTCAGTTTGTTTGCAGTGACAGCAGCCAGTCTTCCTAGCGAACCTGAAGAGAGTAAGAGTGATGAAAATAGTAGTATCAATATGTCCGCTCAATCCGCTGAGAGTTCTAGACCAGGCTGGTTTCGTTCTATACTTATTAGTTCCGCCGTCTTGTTGTTGATGGTGTTCTTTGTTATTCTCGTCGGCACTTTTGCTCATCGGCGACAGTAGGGAAACTTTTAAGAAGCATGTTTTTTATTGCTTGTCTTATGAAGGTTATTGAAAAAAACGTTGTCGAGATCGTAAAACTGGCTAACAAAACGGCAAAGAGAGATATTGATGTTGATTCGTTGCAGTCGCTTCCTTTGTTTTCCTTTAATGATGCTAATCGTTTTCAGCAATTTGTTGTTCATGAACGTCTGCGACCTTTTTTGATGATGAAAATAATTTTTCATCTGGGACGTAAAGCCAAGTGGATGATCGGTAATGGCGATACCGCATATGTTCAGGAGTATTCTCCTGGCGCTACACCACGAGAATGCGGGCCTACAATACTTCCCTCTTTGTATGGAGGTACTGAAGTGTTTCAACATCTTGTTGCCAGTTTGGGTTTCTTGCATATTGATACCAGCGACAGTCCTGCAGTGAAGTATCAAGAGAGGATTTCATCAAAAGGTGAAAAGGTCAAAGCTCCTCTTGGCTGGCACGAGAGTTTGTTGCAGGAGGTGCTTGTCTGTCTTGATCTTCCTCTCGTTATTAGCGAAACTCGCGTGTATTATCCTTCTACTCCCGGCCTGATCACTGATATTATGACTTTGCTATCATTTCACAAGAATGCTTTTGATAAGTTTCTAAACGAGTATAAAGAGAAATGTATTCCGCACGAGATTTACGTGAAGTGGTTGCTTTCTTGGTTCCCTGGAATGGTGCGCGTTCGCAGTTTAGAACCAGAAATCTAATTCGTCAGAGCGAACTGTGATAACTTTCTTGTCATCTGGAGTGGAGGAAGTCTTTGAATTGCGAAATGGTCGTCGAGGCTCACTATTGATTTTACCTGTTGGCTTTTGTGTCTTGTATGTCGCTGTTGGGGTGTTTACGGACATTCCTTTTGCAAAGCTTATAGGTCCACAGCGTATACACAGGAAATAAGGCCCCCATTTTCCTTTTTTGACGTCGAGCCAATCCCCGCATGCACATTTCATGTCTTCAAGTGTCGCGTTTTTGTGTTCTGTGCATACTGGTAATCCTTGAGAGTTTGTGTGTAATCCTACTTTGCCGCAAAATGGGCAATCGTTCTTCTTGCTTTGTCCGTAACGTTTTGGTATTCTCATTGCATTCCGTATTTCTTTTTGAGTAGAGTTATTGTTGTTCGCATTGTTCTTTCTTCTTCTTTGTCCTTTGCACGAGCGAGTGCTTGTTCTACTGCTCGTATGTGTGTAGGATCTCCAAAGCATTCGAGGGCGTTTGCTGCGTTTTCTCGCACGTCAATATTTGGATGGTGTAGTGCTTTAACGTACGCTTTGAGAACAGGTGGGTGTGCAAAACCCCAGAGTGCCCGTATTGCTTCAACCTGTACGTTTGGGTTCTTGTCGTCAATCGATTTGATGAGTGATTTGGCGACTATCTCTTTTATTTTTTCTAGATCCCGTATGGCTAGCAATCGTTCGTTTCTTTCTTCTGAGCGTAGTTGACTCAATAGACTTGAAATAGTTTTTTTCATGGCACGGATTTATTCAAAGTACGCTTTAAGTACGTATTGTTGTACCATTCTGTGCGTGTTGAAAAATGATGCATTGAAACTGATCACGTTCTTCATGATTTTTGCCCAGACATCTTTGTCTTGGTACGCTGGCAATATGTCTTCTTCCAGTTTTTTGTACATGTCCGCACTGTCTCGATCATCATTTGATGGTACGTTTTTGTCTTCGCTTCCTATGCTCCATCCTGTTATTCCTTCGTTATGTCCTTCTATCCACCATCCGTCGAGGGTGCTGAAATGTGGAACCCCATTATGTGCTGCCTTCATGCCGCTCGTGCCTGATGCTTCCATAGGTCTTTTTGGAGTGTTGAGCCATACATCTACGCCTGCGACAAGCAGTTTTGCTATATCCATATCATAATTTTCCAGGTATGCTATGCTCACATTTGGTATTTTGTCGCGCAGCTGGTATATTTCTTTGATGAGTTGTTTTCCTAATTCATCATTTCGATGGGCTTTTCCGGCGTATATTACTTGAATACGGTTGAATTTTGATGCGATGTCTTGCAATCGTCCTATATCGTGAAAGAGCAGGTCTGCTCGTTTGTATGGTGTTGCTCGTCGGGCAAATCCTATCGTGAAGATGTCTTTATCCATTCCTGCGTTTGTTTCTCTGTTGACATAATCGAGCAGTTGGCGTTTTGCTGTTTGGTGTGCTTGCCAGAGTTCTTCTTCGGGGATTTCTACTGCGTGTCGTAGCGTAAAGGGATCGAGTTTCCAGCCTGGCGTGTACTTCTCGAACAATCCTGCCATGCACTCACATACCCATGTTGCGGAGTGCACGCCATTTGTAATGCTGTCGATGGGATACTCTGGGAACATTTCTCGACTTACTTCGCCGTGTTTTTTTGCTACTCCGTTAATGTACCTGCTAAAATGTAGTGCGAGTAGTGTCATGTTCAGCTCGTTGTTTTTCATGACATGACCGTCGCCTGGTAGGTCTCCTAGCATGCGTTTGACAAAATCTGCTGGAAATTTGTCATGTCCTGCTGGTACTGGCGTATGCGTGGTAAAAACACAGAGTTCCCGTACCTTTTCTTCTTGATGTTCTCCTTCAAATTTTCGTAGGAGTTCAAGTGTGAGTAGTGCGCTGTGACCTTCATTCATATGGTATCGTCGGATAGTTTCGTGGCCTAAGCTTTCTAGCATGCGCAAGCCTCCTATACCAAGCACGACTTCTTGTGCAAGTCTGTACCACTTATCTCCGCCGTAGAGTGAGCTCGTGAGTTTTCGGTCCCATTCAGAATTATCCGGTATATCAGTGTCGAGAAAATACATTGGTATCTCATGTCCTGTTTGTCCTCGAAGTCGGTATTGCCATGCCTGTACCCAGACCGTTCTTCCTTCAATGGATACTGATATTTTGTTTGGTAGCAGTACCATGAAATCGTCGACACTCCATTTTACCGGGATTTCTATTTGGTTACCCTGTTCATCTATTTTTTGATAGAAGTAACCATTGCGATGAAGAAGCGTAACACCAACTAATGGAATTTTTAGGTCCGCACAGCTCTTTAATGTGTCTCCTGCCAGAACTCCAAGTCCTCCGCTGTATGTTGGCACCCGCGGATCAAAACCTATCTCCATGGTAAAGTACGCGATATGTCTGTCCCCTTTTTTGTCCATGCTTATTTCAATTCTTCCGTGCTATATAATTGTATTGGTACTATTACTTAGGTGCTACTTTCTCACCTCGTTTCTGGGCCAAAAACCATATAAACACTCTCTTCTCCGCTCCAATGTATGAGATGGCATGTGCAACTTGCAAGCTTCGTACTGGTCTATGGTATTCTCGAAGTGATATTCTCTTTGGTATGGCCTTCATTAACGTATACTCGTGTATTGATCGAGACTCTTCTTGGTGCGCTGATATTTGCCATTCCTTATGTGAGAACTATAACATCTATTAAGATCTGGCGCGGCGCAGTAGGTGTTGGATGTACGGCTCTTTTGTCCGTGTTCTTTTTGATTGATAATGTGGTACACCAGGGTTCTCTTGGTTCTTTGCTTGTCCAATTTGTATCTGCTGTCGCGTTATACTTTTTAATCGTGTGGTCGAGCACATGAAATTCAAGGGATTAACGCTCGACAAGTTTCAAGCTGATGCCATTACTGCTATTGAAAATAACAAGTCTGTTGTTGTCTCTGCACCAACTGGAAGCGGCAAGACACTGATTGCGGACTATATTGTCAAGCGGGACTTGGAACAGTACAAGCGTGTCGTGTATACTGCTCCTATTAAGGCATTATCGAATCAGAAATTTTTTGATTTTGGCGAGGATTACGGTCAGGAGAATGTCGGTCTTCTTACAGGTGATACAGTCATCAATCCAACTGCTCCGATTCTTATTATGACGACTGAAGTGTATCGTAATATGGTTGTTGTTGGTGATCCTCTTGTTCATGAAGTGTCATATGTTATTTTTGATGAGATTCATTTTATTTCTGACATTGATCGTGGTACCGTGTGGGAGGAATCACTTATTTTTAGTCCTGAGCATATTCGCTTTCTCTGTCTTTCTGCAACGATTCCTAATGCGCAGGAATTTGCGAATTGGATTCGCAGTATAAAAAATCATAAAGTGTTGGTTGTGGAACATCGAAAAAGGCCCGTGCCGCTGGAAAAAAAGTTTTATGATCAGGATCTTGGTATTACGACGCTTGCTGAGATTCATGATCGCGTCGAACTTGATCGTTTTCCTCAGTATAAATCGTTTTACAAAAAGCCAAAAAAAGTTCGGGTAACACCTCCAAAGCATCGTGATCTTGTTATGATTCTTAACCAAAAGGATTTGCTTCCCTCGATTTTTTTTGCGTTTTCAAGGCGTGATACGCAAAATAAGGCTGAAGAGTTAGCAAAATCTCAGAACTTTTTGTCTGTTAAGGAATCTCGGGAGTCTATTCATTTTATTCAACAGTATTTTGGCACGCTCGATCCTCAGTTGCAGCGTTTGCATTCCACTCGGCTTTTGCGACAATTGCTCCCTAAGGGTATTGGTTTTCATCATGCAGGTTTGTTACCCGCTCTTAAGCATTTGGTTGAGAAATTATTTGGCAAGAGGTTGATTAAGGTTTTGTACGCTACTGAGACTTTTGCTGTTGGCATTAACATGCCTGCTAAGACAGTGTGCTTTGCCAGTCTTCGTAAATTCGATGGTCGTGAATTTCGTTATTTGACAAGCAAGGAATATTTTCAGCTTGCAGGTCGTGCAGGGCGCAGAGGCATTGATAAGAAGGGTTTGGCAGTGGCGATGATTAATCGTCAGTTTGATGACATTAAGCGTGTCCGTGCTTTTACCAGTCGTGACACTGCTGCAATTAAGAGTCAGTTCAAATTATCATATAATACGGTCTTAAATCTTATTGCTCGTCATGATAAATCCACGATCGATCGCATTCTTGCGTCGAGTTTTTACACATTTCAAAGAGGTCAAAAGGAAGTGGTGAGTCGTCGTTTTGACAACTTGTCTAAGCGTCTGGAAAAAATGCAGTATCTTAAGAAGGGAAGCATCACTGAGAAGGGTGAGTTCCTGCTTAACATTTTTGTTGATGAATTATTGATTGGCGAAGTGTTTGGTACTTCTTTTTGGCAAGGCTTAACAGAGTATCAAGTGCTGTTGCTCATAGCTGCCTTGGTCTTTGAACCTCGTTCGAGTCTTCAGTTTGCACCACCTCAATTGACAAAGCCTGCTAAGGAAGTACTTTCCCGCATTAAACAGGATCCGTTTCTTAAACGTCAAACAAAGCTGAAAAACATTGTTACGCTTACAGGTATTATGCTTCCTATTTTTCAGGGGGAAAAATTCACTCAAATACTGAAATATACGAATTGGTTGGAGGGTGATTTGTTGCGTTTTCTTCGACAGATCATTGACCGTCTTAATCAGATAAAAAAGGCAACACAGGAACCGGCTCTTGCTCAAATAATGCAAAACTGTGCGCACGTTATTGATAATTGTCTTGAAGGTATCGATGTAGTGTAGCGTTGTCAATCAAAAGGAATAAATAGTACGTTTTTGTGTTGTTGGTAGTGATGGATGATGGTCTACAGTATTAGTGTACGGGATTTGACGAAGAATTTTAATGGATTTACTGCTGTTAATCGCATTTCTTTTTCTGTGAAGAAGGGCGAGATTTTTGCCTTTCTTGGACCTAATGGTGCTGGTAAGACAACGACTATCAAGATTCTTACCACTCTTTTGCGTCCCAGTGGTGGTTCAGTGCACGTCAATGGGTATTCCTTGAAGGATAAGGATCGTATTCGTCAGTCGTTTGGTATTGTGTTTCAAGATCCCAGTCTTGATGATGAACTCACTGCGTATGAGAACATGGTGTTTCATGCCATTTTTTATGCGGTTCCAAAAAAAGTGTATGCGAAACGTATTGAGGAATTATTGAAATTTGTCGAATTGTGGGATCGTAAGGATTCTCGTGTAAAAACTTTTTCCGGCGGTATGAAGCGACGACTGGAGATCGCAAGAGGACTTATTCATCATCCCAAAATTCTTTTTCTTGACGAACCTACCCTTGGTCTTGATGCGCAAACAAGAAATTTGGTTTTGAATCATGTGCGTGAGATTAACAAAAAAGAGGGTATGACAGTGTTTTTGACAACGCATTATTTGGATGAGGCAGAAAAGATTGCTGATACGATTGCGATTATTGATCACGGAGTCCTTGTGGCTAAGGGTTCTTTGTCGTCACTGCTTAAGAAAACGGAAAAGAAAACTCTTGAAGCAGCATATTTGAAATTGACTGGAACGAGCATTCGTAATGATCAGGCTTCTTCTCTTGAACATTTGCGAACGCGTATGAGGGTTTGGAAGAAATGATTGCTCAAATGTATATCATGTGGCTTCGTCAGTTGAAGAGGTATTGGCGTAGCAAGCCCAGAATGATTGGCGCTTTGGGCCAGCCCGTGTTGTTTTTGGTCGCCTTGGGTTTTGGTCTTGGTCCTGTGTTTCAAAGGGCTGGGGAGGGCGATTATGTCACGTTTCTTGCTCCTGGAATAATTGGCATGAGCATTTTGTTTACTGGTATGTTTACGGGTATTGAAGTAATTTGGGATCGGCAGTTTGGTTTTTTGAAGGAGACGCTTGTCGCTCCGGTATCTCGTGTGCAGATTATGATTGGCAGGACTCTTGGAGGCGCCACTATTGCTGTTGGTCAGGGTATTCTTGTCCTCCTGATTTCTTTGGCTATTGGTTTTCATGTTGAAAATTGGGCGTTGCTTCCGCTTGCATTGTTGTTTATGGCTCTTATTGCAGTGCTTTTTACCGCGTTTGGTACTGCTATTGCGTCGAAGTTGACTGATATGCATGCGTTTCCTCTTATTATCAATTTTTTGATTATGCCTATTTTTTTCTTGTCTGGTGCCTTGTTTCCTTTGAGGGATCTTCCTCAGGCCTTGTCCGTAATTATTAGTTTCAATCCTTTGGCGTACGGTATTGATGGTCTTCGAGCAGCACTGACATCAAGTGCAGAGTTTAGCGTAGTGACGAGTCTTGCAGTGATGTGTAGTGTTACTATTGTTATTGTTCTGTTGGGCAGTTATTTGTTTTCGAAAATCGAGGTCTGAATCTTCGGCTCGTTTTTTGGCGGCGAACTCTTATATAGTACGAACGTTTTGGAATTGTTATGAAAGAGGTTGATCTGCTGGTGATTGGTGCAGGTTCAGGTCTTGATGTGGCAGCTGCAGCTGCAGAAAGTGGTTTGCGCGTAGCTATTGTCGAAAAGGGACCTTTGGGCGGTACCTGTCTTAATCGTGGCTGCATCCCTTCAAAGATGCTTATTTATTGTGCGGATGTCGCTCGCACTCTTGATCGTTCTAAAGAGTTTGGTCTTGTGCACAAAGGGTACCAAGTCAAGTGGAAATCTATTATCGAGCGGGTCTCAAAGAGTGTTGACGAGGACGCTGCGAATATATTGAAGAGTGTAAAGCGTGCTTCAAACATTTCTTTATTGCAAGGCGAGGGCAAGTTTGTTGGCGAGCGCACTATACAGGTTGGCAAGCAGAAGGTGCGCGCCAAAAAAGTCGTGATTGCAGCTGGCGCTCGTCCTGCGATTCCTCCAATCCCTGGTCTCGATAAGGTTTCTTTTATGACGAGTAAAGAAGCATTACGTCTTAAAAAACAACCAAAATCTCTCACAATTATTGGTGGCGGATATATTGGTTGTGAGTTGGCTCATTTTTATGGTTCTCTTGGCACAAAGGTGACGATTATTCAGCGAAATGATGTTCTTGTTCCTGCTGAGGATCCCACTATGTCTGAAGTGTTGACCATGGAATATAATAAGAGGTTTAAGGTTCTCACCAATCATACAGCAACAGCTGTTGAAAAAAATGGCTCGTCAATCACTGTGACTGCTAAGGATAATAATTCTGGTCGCAAAAAACGTATTACAAGCGACGCTCTTCTTGTTGCAACGGGTGTGCGTCCAAATGCTGACCGTCTTGATCTTGATAAGACCGGTGTAAAACTCAGAGATGACGGTTTTATTGCTGTCAATGACTTTCTTGAAACATCTGCAAAAAACGTGTGGGCATTCGGCGACATTATCGGCAGGTATATGTTCAAGCACATGGCAAATCACGAAGCACAATATGTGTATGGTGCTATACGTGGTCATCGTCACAAAGTTGATTATTCTGTTGCTCCTCACGCAGTGTTTTCTCATCCGCAAATCGCAGCGGTGGGAGCTACAGAATCTGATTCACCAGATGCTGCTGTTGGCACGTATTCCTTTTCGCATACTGGTATGGGTGAGGCAATGAGGGTGCGTAAGGAGTATGTTGTTAAAGTGCTCGCTGACAGGTCTTCTCGTCGTATTATTGGATGTCACATTATCGGTCCTGAAGCGTCCACGCTGATTCATGAGAGTATTCTTGCAATGAAACTTAACGCAACTGCAGATGATGTTGTAGAAACAATTCACGTGCACCCTGCACTACCTGAAGTAGTACAGCGTGCATGTGCAAATATTAAGTGGTAGTTATTCCTCGTTATCCTCGTCGCTGTCCTCGTCATCCTCTTCTTCTGGATACAATGCGTCAACAGCGTTGGTTATCTCTTCTTCTGTGATGATTTTTTTGTCAATCAACACTTGAATAAGTGCATCAACTTTGTCTTCTGTGATGCTCAAAACTTCTTCCATACTTGGTTCTTCGCATTCTGGTCCGCAATTCTCGTCATGTTCGTGCATGAATATCACCCGAGCCTTGCAGAAAAGAGAAATATTAAAAACTTACCGGTATGGTTTATCGGTAGCGGTATATCGCCCAGGCACCCAGGAGAATTTCTGCAATGATAGCTATCCACAGTGCAGGTGCAAGTACGGGTATCATGCTGGGCACTCCTTGTTCTTCTGCCAGCCATCGTAAGAGTTCCAGTACGAGCGGTGCGAGTATGACATATACGGGCAGGATTTGCATCCATGCCGGTAATCGTTTCACCATTATATAGATGAGGAAGATAACGCTGAGCAGGAGGGTGCTTAGTCCTACAATGCCTGCTAGTATTCCCATTGCACCAACGTCCTGGTTGGGATAGAATACGGTTGCTGATAAGGTGTGAAAGAGTGATACTAGTCCATCAATGAGGACGAGCCAGAAAAAGGCAGTGACCACTACAAGTGTTTGTTCTGAGCGGTCTACGAGTTGTCTTGCAGCTCTTCGATTTTTGTTTCGCGGTTTTGTTTTTCTTGGTGATTTTTTTGGTGAATTCTTTGGTGATTTCCTTGTTTTTTTTGGCGATTTCTTTGTTGTAGTTTTTTTCTTTGCGGTACTTTTCTTTTTTCGTTTCGCTGCCATACCATTTTTTACTCGCAGTACGTATAAATACTTATCTTACTATTTCACAGTGCTAACGAAAGAACTGTCCTGTTTTTTTGACGCACAGGTTTTTATACCTCTTCTGCCTGCAAGTCTGCATGTCTACGATTCTTGCATTATCGCATGTTGCCAAGAGTTTTGGAAAAGTATCTGTGCTCAAAAATCTCTCATTGAAGATGAAGGAGGGCGAAACGATTGGATTGATTGGCCCCAGTGGTTGTGGTAAGTCTACGGTGTTTCGCATTATTCTCGGGTATTATGCTCCGGATGAGGGTTCCATCTCTTTTAGGGGCAAGAAACTGAATATTAAGAAATTGCGGCGCATCGTGGGCTACACCACTCAAGACGATTCATTTTACGCGAAATTAACTGTTATGGAGAACATGATGTATTATGCTCGTTTGTATAGTGTGCGTCAAAAGAATCTCAAAAAGCATGTTATTGAGTTGCTCAAGGATGTGCAGTTGGCGCACGCTAAGGATCAGTTTGTGAGTAATTTGTCTGGCGGTATGCGTCGGCGTTTGAATTTCGCTATCTCTCTTGTGCATGACCCTGAACTCTTGATTATGGACGAGCCTACGACCGGTCTTGATCCTTTGTTGGTCGAACAGTTCTGGAGCGTTGTCAATAAGGTCAAAAAGAAGGGTAAGACCGTTCTTGTATCTTCCCATATTCTTGACGAGATCGAACAGAATTGTGATCGTGTCGCGCTCATGGCAAATGGTCGCATTCAAAAAATCATCAAACCGCATAATGTGCTTGCACAATTTAGGAAACTATGATTATCAACGAACTCATTAAAAATTTTAAATTGATTTTTCGTAATTGGAGTTCTTTGCTCTTATTAATTCTTGGACCTCTGGCGATTATTTTGATCATTGGTCTAACATTTAGCGGCGGTGATCCTCACAGTATCGTTATTGGTGTTAATGATAAGGGTGAGTTTTCCAAACAGTTGACGTCTTTTGCTACTATTGTTGCATATGACGATACTGATCGTTGCGTACAGGACATGCAGCATGCCAGAGTGCATTTGTGTATTGAAGCTGAAACAAAAGGTAAGGATTTGCTGGCTCAGGGGAAGGTACGTTTTCTCTATGATGAGTCTCGAAAAAAATTAAGCAATCTTTTGGTGGCTGAGATTCGTGAAGTGCTTGGAAAGAGTGCTGAAGATATTAGCATCGCTGCGACCACTACAATTCTTGATCAGATTCAGGAGCTTGTCGTGTTTCTCTCCGATAAACAGACTGATATTGACGCGTTTGTTGATGAAGCAAAGTTAACGCGCGAGCAGCTCGTTGAGCGCGGCGAACGTCTAGCAACACTGCATGCAGAATTCGTACCTAAGTATAATGAGATTAAGACTATACAGCAGCGTTTGAATAATGCAACTGATAATAGTAATCAGTCTGTGCAATCCGTTCTTGACGAGATCAGGCAGACAAGACAGTCCTTGCATGATTTAATGGCGGTAGTTAATGATTCGCTTCAACTCACTGGTTTTTCATTGCCTCTCGTATCGTATAATCTTACTAACTCTTCTGCACAATTGTTTTTTCAAAATGGTACTGCTCTGCTGAATAGGTCTACAAATTCCTCTTTGATTGCGTCAGCTATTGTAGCGCACAGTGCTGCCACACTGGACGGTGAACTGGATGTGCTTGCAAACACGACAAACGCTACTTATGACGAACTGCTTGGTGCAAAAAAGCAGATTGATGATGCGGTAGCAGTCCTTGACCAGGCGAAGGTGTTACTCGACGAGGAACTGGCTTTCAATAACGAAGCCATTCGTCGTATTGACTCGAGTGTTGCTCGTCTTGAACAGGTAAAGGATGAACTGCAGGAGGGTATTAATGAATTGATTATTTATGATCCTTCATTGGCGGAATTGCTTGTCAAACCTATTTTGGAGGAGTTTGATGTGGTAAAGCCTTTTCGTAATGTGCAGATTGTGTTTCCAGGTCTTGTTGTTATGGTGTTGGTGTTTATTACCCTGCTCTTTGCAACGATCCTTACACTGTCTGAAGTCAATGCTGCTGCGTATTTTCGAAATCTTATCGCTCCTGTTTCTAGCCTGTGGTATCCTCTCGGTATTTTGCTTACCAATATTGTTCTTGTTTTGTTTCAATTGACTGTGCTTTTGGTGATTGCAGAGTTCCAGTTGGGCATTCCTGTTTTTTCTCATGCTGGCGAAGTCTATGGTCTTGCCACTCTTCTTATTATACTTTTTAGCGCTTTGGGCATGTCTATTGCGTTGTATGTGCGCAGTGAACAAACTGCTGTGCTGGCCACAACGTTTTTTGCTCTCGGATCCTATTTGTTTAGTGATCTTCTTACTCCTTTGGAATTAATGCCTAAGGGAGTTGCGCAGGTCGCGGCTTTTAATCCGGTGGTCATCACCGGGGAATTGTTTCGCACACTTTTTGCTTACCAGATTCCTTTAAGTGAATTGGCTCTTATCGTTTTGGGAGTATATACTTTTTTTGCGCTGGTTCTTCTTGTGATTATGCATTATCGTCATATTGCTCGCAAAAAGTAAGCCTTTTATATTCCTGTATGCTTTGGTGTTGTGAGGTGATCTTCTATGGCTAAGAAAGTCAAAAAGACGCACAGAAAGGATAAAAAGCATCTTCCTCATACATTTTTTCATGAATGGGGTGTTCTTCCCATGCGTCTCGCTATTGGTATTGTGTTTGTAATGCATGGTATTCAAAAGATGATGATGGGCATGGCGGAGGTGTCAGGCTTTTTTGTCTCTGCAGGTTTGCCGTCTTCTCAAGTGCTTGCTGTGCTCGTGACGGCTATTGAATTTGTTGGTGGCTTGTGCATTTTACTTGGTTTGTTTACGAGATGGGCTGCACTGGTTCTTGCTGTCGATATGATTATTGCATTTGTATTTGTTCATGTGAGTAATGGTTTTTTCGTCGGTAATGGCGGTTTCGAGTTCGTACTTGTCTTGTTTCTTGTAAACGTGGGTTTGTTCTTTCATGGTGCAGGAATCTGGAGTCTTGAAAGAACGCTTACCGGTAAAGAACTCTAAATAGGGAACTCTAAATTTTTTTCTCTTTCTTTTTTTCTTGTATTAAACGCTGTAGAGCGGTAAAATGTTCTTGATCTCGTCGTTGTTGATACGAGCGTACTAGTCGCAGGAGTACTGTTGGCGGAATGTCGATTCTTTTTTCTAGCAGAATGTCATGGCGGTTGCGCAGGAACTGGCAGAATTGGCTGACATTTTTTGGATCTTTGCTGTAATGACTGCGTTCAAAATCTAGGAGTGTGGCTCGCGAATCCTTCACTATCGCGTTGGTAAGCGGCCGGTGCATTTCCTCTTTTGTAATGCCTAGTTTGTCGAGTTCGTAACACTGCCGCAGTATGTCTTGTAAAACGGTACTTGTCTCTTGCGGACTTGCCAGTCGTAACCAGTCCTTGACGTATTGTCCTTTGACAAAGCGATAGATTACGTATCCTTTTCCAGAAGCAATAAACTGTGGTCCTATGCCATGCTTGTTCACTATTTGTAGGAATCGCGCTTCGTTTGCTATGCGCCCTTCTGCTTCACTAGATGGTCGTTTTACTTTGATCGCCACGGAGTGTTCTTTATAGTTTCCTTTGAGTACCAAGCCTCGTTTTCCTTGTGCAAAGTAGTGCAAGTCTTGCACGCCTTTGCGTTCTAGTCGTTGTCGTAGCATGCTTTTTGTGATGCGGTAGACAAAAAGTTCTTCAAAAAAATGTTGTTGTAAAGTTATTCGTTCGTGCGACAACAGGTTACGTTCACAAATGGAGAGTATGATTTCTGGTTTGCTGTGACTTGAAAACAGGAGCAGTACTTGCCCGTTTGATGTCAAATGTTCTCCCACTTGATCTAAGAATCGTTCGATAACTTCATAACCATGCTTTCCTCCTTCTAGTGCAAGTATGGGCGACTTTCCTTCTTGCGGCAAATAAGGTGGATTGAAGATGATCGTGTCAAATTGTTCTTTTTTTAGTGCGCTGAACAGATCTGATTTTTTACACGTGATTTTTTTGTTTTTTAATGCGCTGCACGCTTTGACAGCTGCCGGATTCACATCAACTGCTACCACTTCTTTTATGCGTTTGAGTGATGCTGCAGTTGCTGCCTGGTAGCCCGATCCGGTTCCCATATCGAGTACGCGTCCTTTTGCATAGTCCTTGACGACTTGCGCTAAGAGAAAACTGTCGTCATGCGGTTCGTAGACGTTCGACATGGTTGTGAAAATACTGCAGAACACTTAAAGCTTACTCATGAGTCGTGTCGCGCATGCATGCTCAAGAACTTTTCTCGTATCAACAAGTGGGACCTCTACATCTTCTTGAGCCAGGAGCAAGGGAAGATCCGTGCATCCCAGAATCACTGCTTGGGCTCCTTGTTGTACAAGTGTCATTGTTATTTTTTGTAATCGTGCCTTATCGTCAGATTTAACGATGCCTGTTATGATCCGGCGTATTAATCCGTTGATAAAAGCCTGATCTTCTTTTTCAGGAACCACTACACTAATAGAGTGTTTGGTTAATTCTCGAGCATGTAACCCTTGTTGTATCGTTAAACCGCTGCCTAACAGTCCTACCTTTTGAAATCCGAGTTTGACACAGTGTTGTGATGTTTCTTCAAGTATACTCATCACAGGTATTGGTGAATGCGGTCTTAGCTCGTCTAGAAAGACATGAACTGTGTTGCATGGAATCGCGATGACATGTGCTCCTGCCTTTGATAATCGTTGTATGGAATCACAAATCAATCGTTTGTGTTCTACTACATCACGCCCGAAATTTTAGAAGAGTTCGGACAAAAAGGTCGTGACCACATCCCGGGATACCTGCAAATCGCAGCGTACAAACCGCGCTCAAAAACTAGTAAAATGAGGCAAACTATTATAAGGTGAAAGTGATTTTTTACGCGTGGAGGTGAATCTTATGGCTAAAGAAGAAATGACCGCACTGGATTGGGTTGCCACCGTTCTTGTTGTTGTTGGTGGTCTTAACTGGGGCCTTGTCGGCGTCGGTATGCTTGCAACGACAAACCTGAATCTGGTAAATTTGATTTTTGGCAGTATCCCTACGCTTGAAGCTATTGTGTACCTACTTGTAGGTCTTAGTGCAGTATGGGCTCTTGTCAAACTATTCAAGAAGTGATTCGTCACTTCTTTTTTTCTTTCTATAATTGGTGTTCATCGATGTTAAAGAAATTATTCTTGTAATGCCCGGCAATATTCTTTTACTCTTGTAATGATTGAATGCAAGTAGTATTGTTCTATCTTTTCAACAAAGATTTCTTCTAGTTTTTGTCCTTCTGTTATTTTGTATTCGTTTCCTGTTCGTTCCACAAGAAAAATGTCGCGTAATCGCTTGATCTGTCGCCGAATATTAGGTGGAGTGATGCCTCGCATCGGCAGACCAAGCGATTTGCGTTGAAAGACGACTTTGTCCTCGATATCCTTGCTACTGAGGGGTGTTGAGGAGTTAAAGACCACGGAGAACACATCTACGACTACGTCGCGACTGTCCCCGGGGTTGAGCAGTCCCATGCTTAAGCAGAGTTTGCGCATCAAATCGCGGCCTTTGAGGTTGTACGGTTTCTCGTACTTTCGTAGCGTGATTTCTGCGATGGGCAGGTCACGACTGACGGTCGCCATGATAGAATTCTTTAAGCATTGATTATTTATATACGCTATTTGAGCATGTCCAGTGGTCAGTGCTAGCTTGCTTCGCGATAAATTCGTGGTTCGATCTCGTCTGTGATGCGCTCTGCATTCGTAACTGCAATCCTGACATAACTGCCCTGTGCGTTTTCAGTAATCGCTTTAACATAGTTTGCTCGCTGACTGCGCACACCTTTTGGCAGGTGATACACGACAAGATCCCCTGCACTCACTACTTGTTTGAGTTGTCGTAATGGTGCGGTTCTGTCGACGCTAACGACTGGCAATCCGAAACGATCTGAGAGTGTTGAGACTGTTGCAGGTGTCAAGTGCTCGCCGTGAAGAAGTATTCTGCGAATGCAGGGTGTTGGTTCTTTTACTTTTTTCTCTGTGAGAGCTTGATAGACTGTCTCTCTAATGTCTGTGTGATCGTCTAGTGTGATTGCGACAGTGCGTCCTTGTTCGGTTCTTTCTATCCATCGCGCCAGTAGAAGTGGTTGTTGATAGAGTACTTTTCGTGCTGGTTCAGGGACTGCGCTTAGTTCGTCAAAGAGATGATCTCGTAATGGTGAGCGTTCAAAGAGTGCTATTGCTCCTAGTTGTGCGAGTTCTCCATAGCGAGGGTGTGATCGTACTCGTGCTTGCACTGCTTCATATTGCAGTGTCTTTATGAGTTCATCGACGCTTTCCGTTGATAGCAGTCCATCGCCGACTTGTGCATCACTGTACGCGTCGAGTTGTTGCAAAAAGCGGTCATATCCTTTTGCGCCCCGTTCTCTTGCGTAACGTTCAAGTGCTATGGGTTTCCAGAGTTGTCCTCTTTTGCTAAGTCGTATACGATCTCGTAGTAGTGCTCCTGATTTTTTTATGTGCATGATAAGATCAACATCTACATGAGCTTGTATGACCGTTTCTATGTTGTTGACGAGCAATTGTACTTGTGCGGGACGATTTCGAAGGCGTAGGAAGTATTTTCCTATCCTTTCGCCGTGAGGAAGTTTTGCTCCTGCGCTTTGTAATAGGGCGTTTTTTGCTGTTTCGTACTGTATTCCTGCTTCAAGGAGCATTGGTAATGCGATGATATCAGTTCCTAAAGTGCGAAGGTCCTGTCCTAGTTTGTTTGCTTGTTGTTCATCGAGATCTTGTAATTGTTGTTTTTTTCCATGTTGTAGTCGTATGAGTTTTCTGATTGCCGGCCAACTGTCTTTTTCGTCTGCCAATGGCGTTAGTGCTTCTTGCAGTCCTGATCCGAGTCGTTGTGCAAACTGGTATTCTGCAAGTCCTCCGCCTCCGTTATTAATGGTTTTTAGTTCTCGTGCGAATCGTTCGACGCGTGCTCTCTCGGGCATCATAAGTTGTCCTTTTCGCAGCCAGTCAAATAATAGCGGCATCTCTTTTGTCTTGAGTGCGGTATCGATGCGCGCACTTAGATCTTCATCGTCCTCGCGCATCCATGTGCAAATCGTATCGCCAAAATGTACGGCCATATCTTCTGGCAGTCCTTCAACACCTTTTGCTAGAAGTTGTGCTTCTGAAAGCGGAAAGCCGCTGGTGTATTCGTCAAGTAATCGCACAGAGTCCTGTATGATACCTCTCATGGTTTGTCCCGGCATGAGTATCGATGTGTTGTGTCCGATGTTTGGGTTGTCGATGGCTGCTTGTACAACATCGTCTTCATGCGTGCTGAGCATTTCAAGTACGTCAAGAACTGCGGGTGTGAGTTTTTCAAAACGTTCATCAAGTTGTTGTGATAATCGCAGGAGTGATCGTCCGTTTGCAACTCTTGTTCGCGGATCCGTGCATTTTTGCGGCTGCGGACAGGGCAGAAGCAGGTGGTTAAAGTGTGTGCTGAGTTTCCAGTAGGTGTGTGCTATCGCATGGACTTCTTTTCTGGTGTGTTCTGCTGTTTTTCGTGATACGCCGAGGTCTTGGAGGCTCCATTCTAACCATCGGTACGCCATGCGCAGGTTTTGCTGCTGAGAAAAACGCCGCGGACTGCGCTGTTTCCGTCTTCGACCCATATACTCCTGAGAAGTAACAAAATAATATAAATCTATCTATTCGATAAAGTCTTTTTCAACGCCGAGGATGAGCACGGCAAGTTCGCCTTTCAATTTCTTGATGGACAAGGTGTCGCGGTGATGCCATTTACCCATAGGTAGCGACGTATCAAGCGATAATTCTTTTGCACCTACTTGTTCTTTGATATCTTTTTTGAATGGTTGAAGCATATCAAGAAAGTCATGCTCGAGTGCTATGCCAAGCGAGATGTCTTGTTCTTTTTGCAGTCCCAATTTTTTGCGCACGTCCTGTATTCGTCTGATCACTTCGCGTAAGTATCCTTCCGCATCGAGTTCCTGCGTCCTCGTCGTGTCGAGATACACGTATCCGTACTTGCTTTGTGCTTCTACAAGATGTTTTGGATATGTTCTGGTCACTGTCAAAAAGTCCATGGTGATTCTTCTGCCTTCGTGTTCATACAACCCGTCTTTTTTTATCGTCTGATATACCTGTTCAGGACCTACTGTTTCCAAGTGCTTGATGATGGTAGGCGCGTCTTTTTTGAATTCTTTTTGCAGCGTTCCTGTGTTAAAGACAATCGTTTGTGTTACTTCAGGCAGTTGTTCAACGGTCTCAATGGATTTTACGTTTGCTTGTGATAACAGAAGATCCTTGAAGGTGTGTACTGCCTGACTGACAACAGCATCCTTGACTTCGACAGTGACTTCTTTAACAGGCCATCGTGTTCCCAGTTTTGCTTGTTCTCGTGCATATGCTATTGCAGAGAGCAGATCCTGTACTACATCCATCTGTTGCTCAAGGTGTTCGTCGATTCTTCCTGTTTTTGGCCACGTATCAAAGTGCACGCTTTCTTGTGCTGGCCAGAGTTGACGATAGAGATAATCGCTCACGTATGGTACAAAGGGACCAAGCAATTTCACAACCTGTTGCATAACAGTAAAAAAGGTATAGGCGAGTGGTGCATCTTTGCTTTGTGCCCGTGCACGGACGAGTTTGATGTATGTGCGTGAAAAATTATCTTCAACGAGTGTTTGTATCGCACTAAAAGCAGCATGGTATCTGCCATCATCTAAGGATTGTCCAACTTCCTTTATGGTACTGTTCAATCGCGAGAGTATCCATTGATCTTCAATGTTGAGGTCTGGTTGTGAGACGGGTTCTGTGTACTCAAAACGCTTCAAATAGGTATGAACGTAATAGTGCGAGTTCCATAAAATGCGCAAAAACGGATTGATGACATCGTTAAATACGGTTCGTCCAAACTTCACATTCTCGCCTAGTGCGTACATGCACATAACGAGTCGTACAGCGTCAACTCCGTATTCTTCGAAGAGTTCATTTGGTTGTAGGATGTTTCCGCGTGATTTGGACATCTTTTCTCCGTTCTCATCACAAAGGAGTCCGCCGACAAAACATCGTTTGTACGCGACGTCTTCAAAGAGTATCGTGCCGAGTACGTGGAGAGTGTAGAACCATCCTCTTGTTTGGTCTATTGCTTCGCTTATGAAATCATAAGGAAAGCTTTCTTCAAACAGTTCTTTGTTTTCAAAAGGATAATGGTATTGTGCAAATGGTGCAGCGCCACTGTCGTACCAGCAATCGATCACGTGACTGATGCGCGTCATTTCTTTTCCACAAGTGCATTTGAGCTTGATCTTGTCCACAACAGGTTTGTGAAGGTCGGTATTGTCAAGAGTAAGCTCGTCCTCGAGTTCTGCGCCTGCTCGTTTGTCGCTGAGTTCCTTGACACTTCCTATGACATCGATCTTGCCACACTCACAACGCCACACAGGGAGTGGCGTTCCCCAAAATTTGAAGCGCGACAGTGCCCAGTCCTTGGCTCCTTCAAGCCATTTGCCAAAGCGTCCGTCCTTGATGTGTTCCGGCGCCCAGTGTATGTTGTTGTTGAGTTCGACGAGTTTGTCCCGTATCTTGCTGACTTCCACAAACCATGAGACAAGTGCGTAGTATAAGAGCGGCGTACTGCAGCGCCAGCAGTGAGGATAAGAATGTGTGAATCGTTTTGTGCTAAAAAGTTTTCCGTGAGCGTCGAGCCATTCTATAATGTGTGGATCTGCTTCTTTGACGAATTGTCCTTGAAAGTCTGGCACGGTATTGTCAAACGTGCCGTCTGCGGTGACGTTTTGTATAAAGGGGAGTTCGTGTCGTTTGATGCTTTCATAATCTACTTCTCCAAATGCTGGTGCTTGATGCACTATTCCAGTTCCTTCTTCTGTTGTAACGTAATCCTCGCCAACTATGACAAAAGCGTCTTTGTCATCGTAGTAAGGGAAGAGCGGTACATACTTTTTGTTCAGTAGTTCTTTTCCTTTTATCGTCTTAACTACTGTAAACTCGCCTTCTTCGAAATACTCTTTGGCTAGTTCTTTTGCTAAAACGTATTCTTTGTCTCCACTTTTGACAACAGCATAGTCTACATCCGGATTGACGGCTAAACAAACGTTTGCTGGTAGTGTCCACGGCGTCGTTGTCCATGCCAAATAATAGCGGTTATCATTGTCTTTGTCTTGCAGCTTCACAACAACTGTATCTTCTGTCACGTCTTTATAGCCCAAAGCAACTTCGTGGCTTGAAAGCGGCGTTTCACAGCGCGGACAATACGGCACCACTTTATGGCCTTCGTAGAGCAGTCCTTTCTCGTGCAATTGTTTGATTGACCACCAGACGCTTTCAATGTAGGAATTGTCAAGTGTGCGATAAGGATCGTCTAGGTCAATCCAGTACGCGAGTTTTCTCGTCATTGCTTCCCAGTCTTTGATGTAGGTGAAGATGTCTGTCTTGCATTGATCGCAGAATTCTTTGATGCCGTAATTGATGACATCTTTTTTGGATTCTAGGTTGAGTTTTTTTTCAACCTGTACTTCAACGGGTAGTCCATGACAGTCCCAACCACCCTTTCGCGGAACACTGTAGCCTTGCATATACTTGTAGCGGCAGTACACGTCTTTATACACACGTACCTCTACATGGTGCAGTCCTGGCGGCGCGTTTGCTGTTGGCGGTCCTTCTAGAAAAGAGAATACTGGTTTTTTCTCATCGTACTGTGTGGTGTGCTTGATAAGCGGCGCGATATGCTTCCAGTGTTCTTCAATTGTTGACTCGATATGGTGAAAATCGTATCGGTTTGACGCCATCAAGCGCGAAAAAACCAGGAGCGCTTTAAAAAGATTTGGGCCTTATACCGCGTTGCCGCATACGCTGCAGACTAGACTTTGGACTTCGTCATCCCACATGGTAGTGACTCCATAGTCTATCTTATTGCCGCAATGCGGGCATTTGGGCTCTAGATGCTCAACTGATTCAAAATGTTTTATGGGTTCCATACTCACCTCAGAATACGGGAGACGTAAAGCGTTTAGAGTATATAATTTCTCGCTCTATATATTATATAATTTCAGTACTCTCCTAGCGTGCTTTGTGTACCTTTCATGAGCAGATCTTTTGTCTCATAGCCGAGAGCCAAAAAGATGCGTTCCACACTTGGCACTACTTGATTATTGACGTAGTATTCTGCGTCGTAATCGCCTTTATTGACTTCGTGTTCCAATCGCACTTTGTCGCGTATGAGACCCTTGCCTTCGATGACCACGTAGCGGATAAACACTCCTGGCTCAACTGTTCCTCCCTGTTCTTCAAGTCGTTGCGCTGCTGCAACGTGAGGTCCGACTGATGCGTACTCTCCAAGTGGTTTTTGTAGTTGGGTGGTGATGAGGAGTTCTTGTACTGGCGTGGTGTGCTGTCGGATACCGTCGATAGTGTGCTTTGCATGTAGTATTGCTTTGTGCACGTCGCCTTCTTTGAGAATAATGGCAAGCACTGCTTTTTGCACGTTTTTTGCTATTGGACTCCAATTACGTCGTACGGTTTCAAATCCTCGGATCTTGACCTCTCCTGCGTCATCGATCATGGCGTATTTCTTTTTTGCTCCTGTCTCTGAGCCTTTTGTTGCTACAAAGAGTGCCCGTGGATAGAATCCTTCGAGTTCGAGTTCCATAAGTCCCGGTAATCGTTCATTGATGCGTTCTGCAAACTGTAGTGCTTCGTCCCGTGTTTTGTCACCAAGTATGAGCATTGCAGAATCGGTGTCTCCGTAGAGAATGCCGTATCCTTCCTGTTCTGCCTTGCTAATTACATCCTGAACGTATTGTCGTCCGAGTCCTGTTGTTGCTCCTGCACTGCCTATGGAGTACCATCGTGCAAATTCAAATCCGAGGTACCCGTACATGGAATTTGCAAGGAGTTTGAGTGCAATGCTGCGCGCGTAGAGCAGACTGTCTTTTTTGTTAGTGCGCAAGAGTTCTTTGATACGTGCTCGTCGCGTGATGAGGTCTTCAATGACTTTACTGATGAATCCTTTTCGTTTTTGACAAAACCATACTTTTCCTGCTACGGTGTCTATTGGTGCGCTTGCACAACACGTGCAGCGTATCGTGCTTGGACAGATATTGTGTGATGCAATTATTGAGGGGTACAAACTGCGGTAGTCAAAGACAACGACTTCTTCGTACAATCCTGGTTTTGGTTCGTAGACAAATGCTCCTTTGACGTGTTCTCGTGCCCGTCGTTGTTGTTCTCGATAGCCTGGCTTGTTTGGTGCTATGGCGTTCTCACCATGCGCACGATAGATGAGGTACCATTCGACGAGCTGTGAGAAGGATGATCGACTTACATCAAATAATGGCAGTTTCACAATTTTAACCAGTTCTATCATATTCGGCAGTATGTGCATGCAGAGTTCGTGCGTGATTTCTGCATCTGCGAGATTGTATTCTGCGTATTCTTCTAACTGTTCTTCTGCATCCCAGCATGCTGCGAGTTTTGTTACGTCTGCTCCTGTTTTTCCTTTACCGATCAGTTCTTGTGCTACACGATCAAGACTGAGAACGTCTGTTTCAAGACTGGTGCGCATAACTCGTCTTACAAACTGGAAAAGATCGAGATGTACTATTCCTGCAATGCTTGCGATTTTGTGTTGTCGGCCGCGAATGCTTACCGGCGAATAATCGAGTCCCAGATCCAGGGCTATTTTGTATTTTTTTGCGCGTTTGACGATGAAGGGAAGATCAAAACTGTCGCTGTTGTATCCGGTAATAATGTCTGGCGCGTATTCTTCGATGATGTCTTTGCATCGCGCGAGTAGTTCCGCTTCGCTGGTGACGCATTCAAGCCATGAATGTTCGCTTTTGATCTGTTTCCAGGTGATGACTTTTCGAAATGTTTTTCCTGCAAAACCTATCATAATGATTGGTTGTTCATCCATGTTGAGTCGTTGTCCTTGCGGGAGATAGGTTTCAATGTCGATTGCCAGAATGCGCGGCGCGGTGTACGTGTCTTCCACATTTTCAAAACGTGTTGCTTCGTACAAGGGTACTTTGTTCACGTCTGTCTTGCGTGTTCCTTCAAATTTGACTTTTGTCATGATGGTGATGTCATTGTCGAGAAGAAAACGCCGCGTAAACAAGAGATCATATTCGTATGCGTCGTGTATATGTTCTTTTAGTGCAGATTTGATAATTGGTACTGCTTTTGGTACATTGACAACGATTTTGAGGAGTTTTTTTGATTCTCCTAAGAGTGTGCGAGTGACAGATTCTGTGCGCGTTACAAAGTAGTCTTCTCCTTTTTCTTCCACGCGCATTGCCGCAATTGCTGACATGCTTTCCTCTTTTGGTTCAACATAGAAATATGGTTGCAGATCATTACTTGTGACTATTGCCTGTGTGCCGTTTGAGAACCTGCCAAATAGATAAATGACTGCGCGTCCATCTTCGACTTTATAAGTGATATCTGTTGGGAAAAATTCGTGCATAGAGCGATCATACGAAAATTGTCTTTTTAAAGGTTTTGGGACTTTTTATGACGGAAGACGGGTGGTTAAGGTACCAGTTCTGCTTTTAAATGATGCACGGTGCTCTCTGTTACTCGTACGCACAGTCTGCTTCCTGGCGTATGATGTCCTGGTATGATGAGTTGTTTGTACGACATGTTGCGAGCGATACTTGTCTCTTCCTTCCCTTGTTCTTCGACTATGACCTCCCCTTTCCAGTCTAGCCACAGATCATGCAATTGTTTGCTGTTAGTATGTACTATCGTGGTGACTGCTCTGCTTCGTTGCTTTTTTTCACTTCCTGTGATCTGTTTTTTCATGGTGTACGCCTGCGTTCCTTTTCTTGGAACGAATCGTGAAATATTGACTGTGTCAAAGGGAGTCTCTTGGAGCAATCGCAACGTATGTTCAAAATCGTTTTCGGTTTCGCCGGGAAATCCGGTGATGATGTCTGTTGCAAGGCTGATCCGTGGTACGCTGACTCGTAAAGTGTTGATGAGTCGTTGACAATCTTCTACACTGTACGCCCTGTTCATCATTTGCAGTACACGATTACTTCCTGACTGGACTGGAACGTGTAGAAATTTGAACATCTTTGGATGGTGCAAGATCTCAACGAGTTCGGGTATCATCTCTTTGAAGTACGTTGGATTTCCCATACCCAATCGTACAGTGAATTCTCCAGGAATGTCGAGGATGTGTTCTAAGAGTTCTATAATAGTGCTATTTCTGTCTTTGCCATAACAGCTCGTATCTTGACTTGTTATCCATATCATTGAACAACCGTCAGCAATGGCGTTGCTTACTTCTTGGCAAATTAGCGGTATCGGGTATGAGACGAGTTGTCCCTTGATGAGTTTTGTCGAGCAATAACTGCAATGATCAAGACACCCATTTGAAATGGGGATTATGGCTATTGCATTGTTTTTTCGTTGTCGGGGAAGAGCGAGCTTTGGTTTCTTGTTTAGTGAAAGTATTTGCACCGGTTCTTTTGCTGAGACGACCTGACAGACGTTATGTACATGGTGGGTGTTGAGAAACGAAGTCTTGTGATCGATCGCAGTCACTCGTTGTCGCAGGCTTGGACTGAGACATCCTGCAATGACGAGGCGCAGTCGCGGATATTGTTGTTTTATTTTGCGGATTTCTCGCAGGACCGTGAAGTCTCCTTTTACGGTGCATGCATTGACAAGGACCAGGTCTGCGCACGATAGTTCAGTGACGATCGTGTGTTCTTGGCCAAGCAGTCCCGCCATCATTTCTGATTCTGCAATGTTTGCGCTGCAGCCGAATGTGCGCACATAGATGTTCATGAGAGTGCTGCGAGGGTGTGCTTTAAAAGAATTGTGAGCGGGCAATAATTAGGATAGCTGGTCTATTGCTCTTTTTCGTGCTTTTCGAAGTTTTGCCTGTTCTAATGAAACAGTGTGACGACATTCCACACACCATTTTCGCATGGCACTGTACGTCGGTATTTGTGCTCCACAACGTTGGCAAGTGATTGTTTTGACCATCCCCTTTTATAGGTACGATCACATAATATAAAAGTATTTCTACGTTGTAGTAGTTACATTATTGCGCGATACATTTTTATAGCTGCACGACATAAAAATCACGTGATGGACGATGTGCAGCGACTTGGCGGCAATATCGACCTTGCCGGCTTTCGAGATGTCGATGGCGGCTCTATGATCGTCGTCAAGAAAATTGTAGGCACTTATGCCAAAAAATTCTCTACTCGTCTCAGTGACTTTGAACGGTTAGAATTACGAATGAAACCCATTCATAGTAGTGAGGACGGTCCTGGAGCCTATGAGTTAAAAGGGAAACTCGTGTATGGCGGTCGCTCAGAGCATGTCGAAAATACTGATCACAATTTGTTCTACGCACTCGATTCTGTGCTCAAAAAGCTTGAGAAATTAAGTTTGTAGTTCCCCTAAGGGGAGCGGAAGTTTTATAAAGCGTATTCTGCAGTATATAGGTGTAGAAAATGGTGAGAAAACAGTTACGAGAACGGATGCGTGATTACGTGTGTGATCGCATTGATCAGGCAGGAACATACTCAATTAGTATGCGTGACTGTGATCACGTGCTGCTTGCTCAACGGGCAGATCTTGTTGAAGATCCTATGACTGTCGATTTGCGTTTGCTTAGTCGAAAAATGACGTTAAAGGAATGGCGTAACGTCTTGCGTCGCAATCGTGCAAACGGCGTGTACACAGGAAACGTGTTCTACAAGGACGGCGAGACATTCCATGTTCGCCTGGCTATTCGCGGTCATTCTAAGCGCGATAAAAGTCTTAAGAGATATGATAAAAGTCAGCGCGATCGGATTTTGCATTTTCGCGGTCTTGAAAAAGCCGTGATGACTTTACAAAGCAGTTTTCCTCATAGCAATAGAGGGTTTAATGAACTTACTTATTTCCAGCCGGATACTGACAGATTGTCAGAGAGTCTTAGAACGTATGACATGAATACGGTCTATCTTGATTACTCGCATTTAAGTCCTGGCGATCCCGGTTATGGTTTTGCTCGTGACGGTAATGCTGAAGAGTGGGCTTTGTCTGATGAGCGCGAACAGATTACAGGAGCTATTGCGTTTAGTCGTCCTCGTGACGGGCGTCTGTTTGTCATGCCGCGCCCCAGATCTGTTCGTGCTGCGAGTTCCCAAAATTATGTGCAGGGTTCTCTCTTTGATGACCGGGGCAATCCGACGTTCGGGCATTGTGCAGATTAATGCTCGTCCAGCGCGTCATTAACGAGACGGTCTGCGTGTGACACTCCGGGATGATCTCGTAGAACATGCGTGAATGCGATGCTGGTAAACTGTTCTGCTTTCTTTTGTATTTCGGCAAAGAGCGGTTTAAGGTGTGCGGCTTTTACTTTGTACTCCCCTAACAATTGGCGGACAAGCAGTTGACTGTCGCTATACACGTCCAATTCTGTACATTCGTGTTGCAAAGCCAGCTCCAGTCCTTTGAGTAACGCGCGGTATTCTGCTACATTGTTTGTCGTCTCGCCGATGTATTCTCCAACTTCTTCAAGAACTCCTTTTCCTGGATCCATAAGGACTATTCCTATTGCTGCAGGTCCTGGATTTCCTCGCGCTCCTCCATCGGTATAGAGAATGAGTTTCATACGTCCAGTGTTTTGTTTTTGATATCTTTGAGCACTTGTGCCATGAACGTATCCACATGTATCATTCCCAGAATGGTGTTGGAACGATGCCGTACAGTAAGTGAGTCTTTGTCTGCTTCTTTCTCGCCAAAGACGCAGATATAATTGACGTAATCTAATTGTGCTTCTCGTACTTTCTTGCTTATGCTTTGTGTCCGCGTGTCGACTTCCACTCGTATGCCTGCATCGCGCATGCGTTGTGCAATGGTCTGTGCTTGTGCATTGAATCGATCGGCAACAGTGAGTATTCGTAGTTGTTCTGGATTCATCCAAAGCGGGAACTTTCCTGCATATTTCTCAATGAGTAACGCCATTGTTCGCTCAAGACAGCCTATGCTTGAGCGATGGATGACCATTGCTTCTTCTTCTTTGTCTTTGTCATTGATAAAAGTAAGTCCGAATCGTTTTGCTGCGACAAAATCCATTTGCACGGTAAACATAGTGTCTTCCTTGC
This sequence comes from Candidatus Woesearchaeota archaeon, assembly GCA_014729505.1. Taxonomy (GTDB): domain Archaea; phylum Nanobdellota; class Nanobdellia; order Woesearchaeales; family ARS49; genus WJJS01. The sequence goes on along the minus strand of WJJS01000004.1, from coordinate 5,857 downwards.
CGTAGACGTTGCGCATTTGTATGTCGAGTTTTGGCCCGTAGAATGCTGCTTCGTCTTCTGCTTCAACATACTCTAGTTTCAGTTCGTCAAGGATTTGCTTCATCTCTGTTTGTGTTTGTTCCCATAGTACTGGTTCATCGACGTATTTGTCTTTGTTTTTTGGATCCCATTTTGAAAAGCGATACCAGTACTCGGCAAGTCCTAATGTCTTCATCACGAACTGAATGAGTTCGATGACGTTTGTGAATTCTTCTCTTACCTGATCGTTGCGGCAGATGATATGTGCATCTGCGAGGCTGAACTGTCGTATACGTATGAGTCCGTGTAGTTCGCCAGACGCTTCATAACGAAAAAGATCTGCTATTTCAGCAAGTCTGACTGGCAGGTCGCGATAACTGTGTTTTTTACGCGTATAAATCATGTATTGGTGTGGGCAGGTCATGGGTCGTAGTGCGAATTCATCATCTCCCATTTTGAAAATAAACATATGTTCTCGGTAATGATCGAGGTGTCCGCTGATCTTGTAGAGTTCTGTTTTTGCCAGTACAGGTGTGTTGGTGTATTTGTATCCTCGTTTTATTTCTTCGTCTTGTATGAATCGGTACAATTCTCGTCGCAGTGTTGTTCCTCGCGGCGTGAGCAGTGGAAGTCCTTGTCCTACGTGTTCATTGACGACGAAGAGATCGAGTTTTTTCCCGAGACGCACATGATCGCGCTTGAGTGCTTCTTGCAGATCGTGTAAGTATTGTTTTAGTTGTTTTTTGTCTGGAAAACTAATGCCGTATACTCTTGTTAATTGTGTGTTTTTTTGATCTCCTCTCCAGTATGCTCCTGAAATTTTCATCAGTTTCATCGCGCCGATTAGTCCTGTGCGAGGAATATGCGGTCCTTCACAAAGATCGATAAAATCTCCGTCCTGGTACGCCGTGAGTTCTTTTCCGTCGTTTGCGTACTCTTCTGCCATTTCTTGTTTATACTTGTTGTCTTTGAACAAACGCTTTGCTTTGTCGAGCGTGATAACGTTTCGCTTGAATTCGTAATTTGCTTTAATGATTTTCTTGATTTCTTCTTCTATTTTTGGAAAGTCTTCTTCTGACAGTTCTAGGTTGTCAAAGTCATAGTAGAATCCTTGATCAACTGGCGGGCCGATCGTGGGTTTTGCTTGTGGAAATAGAGTGGTTATTGCTTGTGCCATGACGTGTGCGCTGCTGTGCCAAAACGCATGCTTGCCTCCCTCATCATCAAACGTGAGAAATTTGATGTTGAGTTCCTTGTCCGATTCGAGCGGCTTCATAAGATCCTGAACTGTGCCGTCGACTTCTATTGCAAGGATGTTTTTCTTTCCTAACTGTTGTGCTATTTCTTGTCCTGTACTCCCTTGCGGCACTTCTTTTTTTGTGCCATCGGGCAAAAGTAGTGTGATCGTTGACATAGTGAAGAAAAACAGTGGTTTGTTTATATAGTTTTCCTGCGTGTCTTATTTAACGAAATCTGCAAGGCTTGCTGCGCTGTGACTGAGTATTTCTCCGGTGTCTGCGCGTATTCGTACGTTAATCGTTTTAAAACTCTGTGAAAAATAGGTAATGTTGTACGTCGCAATATCGTCTAATTGCTGGAGTACGACAAGGTTTCGTAGTATGATTTCTTTTGAATACTCTTCTTCAAGGACTTCTTGCGCTTTTTCCAGTGCATCATGTAATGTAATCTGTACTTGTGATAATTCCAGTGCTTGTAATTCGGTGTCACCTTTAAGAACTTCCTGGTCTGCAATGCTGCTGATCTTGTCTGCGACGATAAAAGTGGTCATTTTCTCCGTGCGCGGATTATAGAATCCGACTTGTTCATTGCCTTCCTGCAAGAAGATGTGTGCTAGGAAATGGTCCTTGTGCTGTGTCAACCATTCTTTGAACTCGTCGCTTGCCTCGAGTGTGATGATCACTTCGTGCGGCTCCATATTAGGAAAGATGGCCGAAAGCTTTAAAAAGCTTGGCCTTTCTCGTGGTGATATCATAGACAGAGCACGTCGTGCTCACGAGCTCCCGCAAGGGAGGCCTTTTGGGTAATTCACTATGTGTTTTCTGTCTGGAGTCTCACATGGATATGCATAACGTTCCAATCAATGACCTTGTCGAATCGACAGCTGTCAAACTCAAGGAAGTAGAGCAGATTACGCCTCCTGAATGGTCAAAATTCTGCAAGACGGGCATGCATAAAGAGCGTCCTCCGGTCAATCCTGACTGGTGGTATGTACGTGCGGCTTCTATCCTTCGAAAGATTCAACTTCTTGGTCCTGTCGGTGTTGGTAAGCTTCGCCGAAAATATGGTGGACGCAAGAATCGCGGTGTTGCCGCTGATAAGAGCTTTCAGGGCTCTGGAAATATTGTTCGAAAGATTTTACAACAACTCGAAGCAGCGGGTTTAGCAAAGCAGGCGATCAAAGGAACTCATAAGGGTCGTGTTATCACGCCTAAGGGTTTGTCTTTGCTCGCTCAAACAGCAAAAGAATATGGCAAGAAATAAACATCCTGCAAAAAAAGGCCGCTTGATTAAGCGCGGTCGTCAAACGCGTTGGGCTCCTATCTGGACGATCCCTCGAAAGTATGGTAAGGGACGTGTGTTGCATCCAAGCCGCAATACTTTTATCAAACGTAGTTGGCGCAGGACTAAACTCAAGGTCTAATGGAACGAACGTATATTATTCCTTTGCGAAAAGAATGGAGAAAGACGGTAAAATGCCGTCGGGCGAAAAAGACTATTCGTGCTATTCGTGAATTTCTGCAAAAACATATGAAAACCGATGATGTGCGTATTGGTAAGCACTTGAATGAGGAAGTGTGGAAGCACGGTATCAAGAATCCTCCGTCTAAAGTTCGTGTGAATGCGCGCAAGGAAAAGGAAGGTCATGTGATTTGCGAACTCTTTGGTAAAGAACTTCCTAAGAAAGTTGAAGAACCTAAGAAAAAGAGCACTGTTGAAAAACTCAAGGACAAGGTTGGTAAGGACACCCCAAAGACTGCAAAAAAGGAGACGGTAAAGGAAGAAAAAACAACTAAGAAAGACGACAAAAAGGATGAGAAGAAAGAGAACACTGCAAAAAAAGAAGTAACTGAAAAAAAGTCTGCTGAAAAAGATGCAGAGAAAAAAAGTATTGCTGACAAAAAGCCTCAAAAACCGGAGGAAAGAAAGACAGAGTCGTCAAAGGATAATCCTGAAAAGAAAGTAAAAGAGAGTTCTCAGTCGGAATCTAAAAAATCCGAAAAACCGGATCAACCAAAGCCTGTTTCTAAATAATTACACACATCGATAACAATCAACAGTGCCAGACGGTAAAGTCTCAATTGTTTTTGCTCCGCACTGTGGCAGTTGTGGCACGTATCCCTGCGGGCAGACTACTGTACATTTGAGACACGCTCTGGGTTCTCCATTGACTGTTATCGTCATGGATTCTCCTGTCCACTGCGCGTTTGGTGGACAAACCTCGTAATACCCATGAGAACATGCACCTTGTAGCTGCGCGGAGTTGTCAGTATCAGTGTCTGGCGTACAAGCACTAAGCGTCAGTACGATTGCGAGTGTAAGGAGCATTAGACATATTTTCTTCATTGTTACCTCATGACGTATTTCTTACGTTTGACGTCATATAAGAGTTTCGCCTTTGAAGAGTGTAATAATTGAAAAATACGCCACGCCATATCGTCAGGTGTTGAGAGCGTTCCTTGTTCTCTTTCCTGTTGCAGGTGTTGTGTTGTGCGTCCATGTCGATGTAGACGCGTGTCGACAGGGCCTGGACAGATAAGTTTGACCGTATACGAAGGCATGGTTTCTTCAAGTATGTCTGCTAGTGCGATGACTGCCACTTTTGTCAAACAATAGACTGCAGGATCTGGTTGTGGCTGCAGTCCGTGCTTGGAACTGATCTGCATGACTGTTGCAGTACGCTTGAGATAAGGTTTGCTGTGCTTGATCATCAACCATGATCCTTTGAGGTTGACATTCATTTGTGCATCCCACTCTTTTTCTGTCGTCTCATAAAGTGTTCCTCGACGGATTATGCCTGCATTATTGAGTAGCACATCGAGTTTTTGTGGTATGCGTTTTAGGGCTCGTCTAATCTGTGCTGGTTTGGTAATATCAACTAGATAATGTTTGACGCTGTCTATTCTTTCTTCTGGTGAAGACACATCAAAAGAAAAAACTTGCCAGCCCTTTGTTGCAAAGAGCTTGGCACAGGCAAGACCTATTCCTCGAGCTCCGCCTGTTATAAGTATTGATTTCATGTGGTTTTACTTGTCTTTTGTGATCATATCAGCTTGTGTATCGTGGATCGGGTACTATTGCAGTTATGTCACGTAACCATTCCCAATCCGGATGGTCAGGGGGCAGATCTACTTGACAGGTGCAAGAGTTCACATCGACAGTGTACCTGATTTGTTCACCGCCTAATATGTTATCACAATACTTTTGCAATGCTTCAAGACTGCAAGTGGAACAAGAACAAGCACGACAACCCAAAAATTCTAACCCTGAGCATATGGGGGTAAATACGTTCTCTTCGCATTGTTCGCCCGGATCTATTCTGCCATTGCCGCAATTGAGAAATGCTGTTATCTGCGCCTTGGTGTACAAGCGTCCAAATAATTCACATGAGCAGGTGTCTACGTCTACGTTGCCTGTCCATCCAGGTTTATCTGCACAGTATTCTATCATGTCTTGTTCGGTGCATTGTACGCATTGACAATTCACGCATTTTTCTTCTGCTTCGCAGGCAAAATCATCCTTGCCATCACATTGTTCGTTTTCTTCTTGTAGCCCATCATTATCGCATGGTGGTAGTGGAGGCAAATTCTTTAGTAGTTCCTGGATGCGCTTAGATGTTGGCGGACCTTCTATTAGTTCTTTTTCTGCTTCACTGCTCGCTTCACACCTATAACAGGTGACATCCGGATAGCGGGGTGATGCTCTTGCTTTGAGTTCTTCTGGCGGCCAGCATTGTTGTGGAAATGTAGTTTCAAGTGCATGACAAGGTGGTTGTTGCGATGGGTCGTTAATGCCGCCGTATTGTCCGGGTGTGCTTTGATGGTATTCCCAGCCATCATAATATCCATCATTATCACTATCCGCATCGTGTGGGTCAGTTCCTAATCTCTCCTCTACTTCGTCTGGTATTCCATCATCATCATTATCAGTGGGAGTATTGTCAGGATCTGTTGCGACTCCGGCTCCTACACCTACTGCGACCTCCAACCCATCCCATACGCCGTCACCGTCCGTATCAGGGTTTAAAGGGTCAGTTCCAAATTCTCTTTCCGAATCATCCGGTATCCCATCTCCGTCGGTGTCATCCCGATTTGGATGGGTGCCCAGAGCAGCTTCGTCTATGTCTGATATGCCATCTCCGTCAGCGTCATAACCAGGACATGTCCAGCAGAAGTTCCCTTGGCTGATTTCTATACGCGTAGCATCATCGCCACAATCTACTCCACTTTCCTCTATTGACATCGGTGGCGGACAGCCCTCGATCTGAGCAAATGGTCGGGTAACTGTCATATCGTAAACAAGCGTTCCTGATGCAATTTCAATCTGTGCCACGACAGTTGTCGTATAGGTTTGAAACAGTACTGGCGATATCGCAACTCCTTTTACTTGTTTTTCGTTTGCGAATATTATCGCAGAAAGTGGTGGCAAGGCACTGCGATCTGACGGTCTTGTTCCATCCTCGTTAAACAGTGATTCTCCTGTGCGCGCACGTGGTGTAGCGCATGTTCCTGCTCGACACACTAATGCTCCTTTGCAGTCTGCATTTTCTCTACACTCGTCCCCTGCAAGTTTCGGTGTTTGTTCTAGTATAGTGCAAATC
>WJJS01000022.1 GCA_014729505.1 Candidatus Woesearchaeota archaeon | reverse complement strand
TGTTTGTCACTAAATGCACGATAAATACCGCTTTCACCCTCATCAAAATGATCAAAAACTCGCGGATCTTCCAAATCTACATGTTGTTCAAGAGAACGACGTTCATCAGTGTGATCCCTGGTCAGCAACATAACCTTTTCATCACGAACAAGATACGCACGACAATCACCCGCATGACCAATAAACGTTCGTAAGCGACGATCAATAAGCACTGCCACCGCACGATACATGCCATGTTCATTAGGCAAACCATATCGCGTCGCAGCCTCATGAAAATCATGCATAAAACGATCATAAGGTCGACGACCAAACTGAAACTCGCGAGCAGTTTCACAAAAACCCATCGTGACTTGAGAATACTCTCCATCACTTTTTATCTTACCGTCAACAACAACCGCACCAACAGCAACCACTGGACCCGGAATATAACCCTCACATAACAATTCGCAACGATCAAGCAAAGGACTCCCAGCTACCCCAGGAGGACCTACAAATCTCGTTCTATATTCATCAGCCTTTGGCACGAGCACAAAACAAGCAGCAGTCTGCAAAGGCGCAACATTACGAGTACGATTCTTTGAACGCAAGGCAAGACCAATGCGTAACAAACGGGTTCTGCGCATGAATATGACTGCAAAACTTCACTTATAAGTCTTTTGCTCCACTATTCCATTTCATAGGCCAAACGACGCAGTCAGCTTTTTATACGAGCACAAAATACCAAGAACATGGGCATTGCAGATGAATTAGCAAAACAACAACGAGCAGTCAGCATTGCAGAGTTTTTTGAACGCAACAGACACCTGCTTGGTTTTGACAACAAGAAAAAGGCGCTCCTTACCGTCGTCAAAGAGGCAGTAGACAACTCCCTTGATGCGTGTGAAGAAGCAAAAATACTGCCTCAAATCACCGTGGAACTCATACATATGGGAGAAGATCGCTACCGCGTAATAATCGAAGACAATGGTCCGGGAATTGTTCAAGAACACATAGGACGAGTCTTTGCAAAACTCCTATACGGGAGCAAATTTCATTCACAACGACAGCAACGAGGACAACAAGGGATAGGAATAAGTGCTGCATGCCTGTACGCACAACTCACCACCGGACGTCCTGCAAAAATCACCAGCAAAGTAGAAGGGAAAAAAGCGCGGTACTGCGAGCTACGACTCGACACAAAAACAAACGAGCCACAACTCCTTGCAGAACGAGAAGTAGACTGGGACTGCGAGCACGGCGTACGCATAGAACTCGACTTAGAAGCACAATACCAAGGAGGATCACAAAGCGTAGACGCATACATCAAACAAACAGCAATAGTCAATCCTCACGCGACAATAATCTATACCAATCCAAAAGCCGAACAACTCATACTCACAAGAGTAACACAGGAATTACCGCCGCAAGCAAAAGAAATCAAGCCACACCCCCACGGCATAGAAATCGGCGTCATGCAAAAAATGCTGGAGAACACAGAACACACCACCATGCAACAATTTTTAATGAACGATTTTTGTCGCGTGGGCGCTGGAACAGCCAAAGAAATACTTTCAAACGCACTCATACAAGTCAAAGCACAACCAAAAAGTCTTCGAGCACAAGATATTGAACAGCTCATGAAAGGCATTGCAAAAACAAAAATCATCGCACCACCAACAGACTGCATCGTACCCATCGGTGAAGAACTCCTCGAAGCAGGACTGCAAAAGGAAGTCACAGCAGAATTCTATTGTTCAAAAACACGAACACCGGAAATATACCACGGCATACCCTTTGTCGTCGAAGTCGCATTAGCCTACGGCGGCACACAACGAGGAGACAATGCTGTCAATGTCCTGCGTTTTGCAAACAAAGTCCCTCTTCTCTATCAAATGCGCAGTGGAGCGGTATACAAAAGCATAGTAGAGACTGGTTGGCGCACATACGGTCTTAACCAAAGCACTAACCAACTCCCTGTCGGACCACTCACGATTGCAGTACACCTCGCATCAGTATGGCCACCATTTACTTCAGAAGCAAAAGAAGCACTTGCAAACTATCCGCAAATCATTAAGGAGATAAAACTCGCTCTTCAAGAGTGCGGACGAAAACTAGGACGATACGTCAACAAGAAAAAAAAAGCACGGGCAGAACAGGAACGCGTCAGCGTCTTTGAAGCATACACGCCAGTATGCGCAGAACTATTATCTGAGATTACTGGTGAGAGCAAAGTACGTATTGAACAACACATGACACAAATGCTTGTCAAAAACAAAGAATTCATCATGAAAAACAAAGGCATTCCCGATGGACACGAAAAAGAAAATTGAAGAACTTGCAAAAAACATCATCGAACAGTTAGTTCAACAACAAAATCCCAGCATGACTGTTCCCATACGCAGCTTAAGCAATGTATACTTTGACAAAAAATCACAAACACTACAAATTCATGAAAATGCAAGTACCAGAAGCTTCTACAATGTTAATCACGTTAGAAAATTCGTACAAACACTCGCCGTTGCAGCAGGAAGCAAAAAACTCGTCGAAAGGGACATCACCGTCAGCATACGTGATTTATACTACAACATCAAACGAACACTTCCCAACACAAAAATAGACCTGCTTGATTCACAAACCGAATCAGACAAAGCAATAGAAGATCTCGAAGCCATTACAGGACTTCCACGAGAACGCCTGGGACTAATTGCAGACGCGAGCGGCACAGTCAGTGGCAAAGTCGTTATCGAAGACAGCGGAGATACTATAGACTGGTCAAAACTGGGAAGCGGAGGATGGGCAATACCCTCAGACGTTGAAAACATCACGTTCAAAAGTGTCAAAGCAAAATACGTCATTTACATGGAAAAACAAGCCGTCTGGCACCGGCTCCACCAAGACCGTTACTGGGACAAACATAACTGCATCATTATGGCCTCAAAAGGACAAGCTCCTCGAGGAGTGAGACGACTGCTCATACGACTCAGCGAAGAATTCAAACTCCCGATCTACGTACTCACAGACTTCGACCCTTGGGGATTCTACATCTACAGCGTCCTCAAATACGGCAGTATCAACCTGGCTACACAAAGTGACACGCTCGCAGTAACAGGAGCACAATTTCTCGGCATCACTGCAGACGACATAGAACATTACGGACTCAAGAAACATTTCATCAAATTCAAAGACGTCGATATGCAACGCATAGGACAACTGGAAAACTACGACTGGTTTAAAGCAAGCAAAGCATGGCAGCGACAATTCAAACTCATGCGCAGTTACAAAGCAAAAGCAGAAATCCAATCATTGAGCAATCGGGACATACAATTTATCACGAACACCTATCTCCCGGAGAAAATAAAAAAACAACAATTCGTAGAGTAATCCCTGCAAGGTAAAAAGTACCTTTTTCTAAAACTTTATATACAAAGCGCTTGGTTTTTGAGAAAAAATTAGTCGTCGAGATCGTCCTCACGACTGAAGCGCTCGGGCTTTTGTGACCAACGAATATTTTGTTTTGGCATCTGAGTGTATTATATGTATTAATAATATATAAATGATGCGATGACAAACGATAAAATACACTTTAAGGAGAATCTCAACATATACTTCGGCCTCCTAAGAAATTATAAGTGGCACGCGGCAGGTTTAGTGCTGTTTATTCTCTACATCGAAGCGACATTTACCATAGACCGGTTTCTCTTTAAGATTTTAATCGACGAAGGGACAAAGTTTACCGCAGGTACAATCGAAGCAGCATCCTACACTACAACGCTTTTCTGGCTACTCATCGCTTATGCAATTTTTGCAGGACTACGAGGCATCGTGAAATGGCTGCACATGCACCTGCTCGCACGACTAGACTCAGGACTCATGAGGGATTTGAAACGCAAGTACTTCAACCACATCCTGCATCTGTCCACCAGATTTCACACTAGCAATAAAACAGGATCGCTCATCAGCAGACTCATTCGAGGAAGCGGCGCCGTTGAACGAATGACCGACGTATTCGTATTCAACGGTCTGCCACTGCTCTTTTCGTTTGCAGTCGTCGTAGCATCACTATTCTACTTTGACGCTCTCAGCGCGATAATCGCGTGCGTCGTCGTCTTCACGTTTGTCACGTACAGTTGGTTTATCAACAAAATGCAAGAACCAGCAAACCTTGTTGCAAACGATCAAGAAGACAGAGAAAAAGGAACAATAGCAGACTTCTTTACCAACATCGATTCCATCAAATATTTCGGCAAAGAAAAACGCATTAAAAAAATCTATAGCAAGATCAGCGAAAATACAAAACGAGCTCTCGTACACAACTGGGATTATTTTCGCTGGCTTGACTCAGGACAAACAACAATACTCTCCATAGGAACACTTCTCATACTCATCAGTCCCGTCTTCAAACTCCTCAGCGGAGAAATCACCATAGGCACAGTCGTATTCATTTACACAGTATATTCAAACCTGATAGGTCCCATGTTCAGTTTCGTCCATGGCATCAGAAACTTTTATCGAAGCATGGCAGACTTTGAAAGCTTATTCCAGTACGGACGCGTCACTAACGAAATAAAGGATCGAAAAGATGCACCACAACTGAACGTGAAAAAAGGAACCATCTCATTTGAAAACGTCACGTTCAAATATCACAACAGACCGATCTTGAAAAATTTCACCCTTGAAATACCGCGCAATTACAAAGTTGCACTCGTAGGACCAAGCGGCGCAGGAAAAAGCACCATAGTCAAATTACTGTACCGACTCTACGACATTAACGACGGACGCATCACCATTGACGGCAAAGACATCTCAAAAGTACGACAAGAATCACTACGAGGGGAACTAAGCATTGTGCCACAAGAATGCATCCTCTTTGATGATACCATCTACAACAACATAGCCTTTTCGCGAAAAAGAGCAACCAGAGAAGAAATATTTCGCGCAATAAAGTTCGCACAACTCGACAAAATCATCAAACACTTCCCTCACAAAGAAAAAACAATCGTTGGAGAACGGGGCGTAAAATTATCGGGCGGCGAGAAACAACGAGTAAGCATAGCAAGAGCATTACTAGCAAACAAGAAGATCCTCGTCCTCGACGAAGCAACGAGCGCACTCGACTCAGAAACAGAACACGAAATACAACAAGATCTTGAACGACTCATGCAGGGAAGAACAAGCATCATTATCGCTCACCGACTGTCAACAATCATGAAAGCAGACAATATCGTCGTCATGGACAAAGGACAAATCGTTCAACAAGGAACGCATAACGAGCTCATACGAAAACCAGGAATCTACAAGAAATTGTGGAACCTGCAAAAAGGCGGTTACGTTTAGAGAAACTCACGAATAGCATCCATTGTTTTCTTGTAACGAAATACATTATTATGACCCACCCCCTCGACAGGGATCACTTTACGATCAAGACTGGCAGCAGCATCCCGCAATTGCACGGCATGATCAAAAGGACAAACAGCATCGTTAGTACCATGAATGATCAGCAGATTCTGACTGAACGCATTCAACCATTTCTTGGTATCATACTTTTCAGTTAACAACAAGTCAGAAAGCAAATACGGGTATCGGCGCTTCGCAATCGCAGTCATGGAAGTAAACGACGAGACAAGAACAAGCTTTTGCGGCATTGCAGTCTTTGCATGAAACGCTGCAACAGCAGAGCCCAAACTCTCGCCGAAAACAACGACAGAAGACCATTGTCGTTCGCGAAGCCAGGCAATAACATGTCTCACATCATCTTGAACATTACGCAATGAAGATTTTCGTTTGTCACCGCCAAAACCCGCCAGAGAAACAAACAAAGAAGAATAACCAAGATCTTCAAAAAACGATTGCAAAAACGCACGATCACAAATACTTCCCCTTCTGCCATGATAAAAAATAACAAGCTTATCACTAACAAGATGAAAACGGGCCCTCGTACCATTCATCTCAATAGTTTTTCCCTTCGAGAAATGCGAACAAGCAGCAATATCATGAGTATCGGGCCGATACAGAATGCTTTTTTGTTTAGCAAACATATACACATTAAGAGCGGCATACACTGCGCCTGCTACGCCCAGAACTTCAACAAGAACCATACCACCACATCCAACAAAACGTGTTTTAAGTCTTTCGGATATCGTCTATAGACTCCACACACATCCATGCGCACGCATTACCAAAACCCTTCTTGCTCACGTCAAAAGGATTGAGTTTGTAGGCTTGTTCGAGAAACACAAGAATGCCATACTTCTTTTCCAAAGCCCACACATACACCTTATCTAAGGACCAGTCAAACGCTATGTCTTTACCATACTTATCGAGGACTGCAAGCAAAGGATCAGGAGCAATCTCGAACTCTAGAACCTTGCGAACAGTCGCAACGGCAGTTACCGGTTTTCCTGCTACTTTGAAAAACACTCGCTCACCCTGACGAATACGGCCCCACGGCGCATAGCGAGCCTTGTACCAGCGAGATTCGATTGTCTTTTCTCCGCGAAGAATCTTATCAAGGACTCTTGGCGGATTAAGTATAGCAACGTGATCCAACGGGCCCGGGAGGATTCGAACCCCCGACCTTTGGCTAACTCCCGAGAGATAGAAGGCTTACAGGGACACCAGGGCATTCTGAGTGACCTCACTGCTCTATCCAGACTGAGCTACGGGCCCACAAAAAAGAAAACGAAAGAAGGAAATTATAAACATTGCGATTATTCGCGCACAAAAGAATACTTCTTGCCGCGCTTAATCACTCTGCCTTTAATATTATGCTCTTTAAGATACTTCTCCACTTCTTCCTTTGTATCAAAAGACTTATTTCTCACACGAGGTCTTCTCTTTGGCGTGCGCATCGGAATACGCTTACTAAAATATCGAGTTCCCATAACCGATTGTCAAACCAAGGGATATATAAAGTATTCGAAAGCAGCGGGTGAAGACGCAAACC
>WJJS01000003.1 GCA_014729505.1 Candidatus Woesearchaeota archaeon | reverse complement strand
CTCGTATGTCATCCAGCACTTCGCTGATTGCGCTGAGGTCTGCGCTAACTGTGTCTATTGGTGCGTCGTCGGTAAGTCGTATTGCAGGACTGAGTCTTGTTCCTGTACTGGTCACATGCGAATAAAAATTTCCTTCATTGTCGACGAATCCGAAGTTGGCAATACGTGGAGGGACATTATCATAGACCACTTCTATGCATTCGCTTGTGCTTTGATCAAAACTGTCATAGACTTCTGCACAGATAGTGTGAGTTCCTGCATAACGAAGTGTTATTGGGATGACTTCTTCAATGGTACAATCTCCTGCTGTGCGAACACTAGTGAGGCGTCGTTCATTATCTTGTACTTCGATACGTGAGATTCCCCCACATTCCTGTGTATTCCCTGTTTGTGACGCATAATCCTGTGCGCTGATAATAAGTGTGAAGTTTTCCTCGTTTGAGAGTTGTGGCGCTGCAAGAAACTCGGTGATGGCAGGTCCTAAGGTGTCGATGCTGACAAATACTGTTTCTGTGGCGATCACTTCCTGGTCTGCGCTGAGTGTTTCGATAGTATATTGTAGGTCTTCAGTGCGATCGGTGAGTACTTCTCGTGCGGTGCAGGTATATCCCTGATCGTACGTGCACGTATCAATGGGTATGGTAACGCCCTCTCGCGTAATGCGGATGAGCGTTCGTGCAACAGCAGGACTTGGTTGTCCGAAAAATGAAGGTGTGACGGTGAAGGTGAGAACATCTGTGGGTTGTGCTGCAAAGGGCACTCCGTCTGCTCCTGTAATGACGGTGTCTGCGATTGCCACTGGCATCAATAACAGGAATAGGATGAACGCTCTCATAATCGCCCCTTTCTGTGAGATTGAAGGTTGCGCTGCTTATATATGTATTGTCTTTATTATGACAATGTTAAAACGAGAGGTACTCTTGTGATATCTTTGAGGTCTGAGGCGAGCACGGTTATTTCCCGCGGTCCTGGTACTCCGGTTTTTTGTAGTGTGAGTCTGCTTTCTTGTATTGAAACGTCCAGTCCTTCTGCTGTGGTGGCAAGAAAGACCAGGTCGTCACCATCTGCGTCAAAGAAATAATTTTTCAAATCAATCGTGAGTGTTTCCTCAACGTCAAATGCTGTTCGCGTGCCGCGCCATTCTGGCGGACTGTTGGTGTGTTCTTCGTCTGTGGTGTACTGTATGCTGCTTAAGAACAGAGCCCCATCGCTGACTTCGACAGTGAGAGGCAGTACTCTGTCTGCTTCACTGATCTCACAAGTACTTAAACAAACGCGTGAAAATGATCCTTCGGTGAGTTCTACTTTTTCGCTGTCAAATACCAGGAGTCGTTCACCTGCAATGTCTGCATAGATTTTTGCAGTTCCTCCCATGAGTTGTCCTGAGACGCGCAGACTCGTTGGCGTGTATGGCAGGCTAATCGCATATTCTGCATGTTTTTCAAACGTTAGCGAGACGTCACTAGCCATTTCCTGATTGATTACACTCATACCGATGAGTGAGGGTTGTAGGATGACAAGAAACAATCCCATGACGATGATTGCTCCTACGACGATGAGTGTAGGGTTTGCTCTAAACGGTCGTGGCGCGGTTAGTTCTGTGTCTAATTCTTTATGTATTTTTGTTATTTGATCGTACGCTAATTCCTTGTGATAGTTAGCAAGTGGCGAATCATTGATTTTTTCGTAGAGATGGAAAAGCTCTGTGTAGAGACTTTTTGCATGATGTAGATTGCCGTTTGATAGCGCTACGCGTACTTGTTCAAGAACGTCTACGAATTGTTGTACTAATGTTTCCATGCCCCTTTTACACTGTGGAGGCGTGGATAATATATAAAGATTTCTTGAGTAGAATTAGTTGCTTGCTGCTTCTTTGTTTTCTGGAGCTGCGCTTGTATCTTCTGCAGATTCTTTTTTTTCCGGTTCTGCAGGTGCAATAAGTGGTTCTTTTCCTTCTTTGGTGATCTTGAGATTGACTTGAGAAATTTTTTCGTGGATCATATTTCCGCAGACTGTTTTTCGCACACGTATTCCTTTTGCCTTTTTTTTGAGTCCTACTCCTTCTATAGCGAATATTCGTTTGCGTCCTTGTCCCTGTATTTCTTTTCTCATTGGAAATCCGCAATGATCTGATCCTCCAGTGATAAGAAATTCGTATCCTGCAAGACCTATGTCATCGCCACGTAATACATCTCCTACTTTTTTGCCAAGGAGTGCTGCTGATTGTGGATCGGTAATGTCCTTTTGGACACATTTTCCTTGCTTGGTCCCAATAACTATCTTAAAAGTAACCATAGTCGTGGCAAAACTCGAGCCCCTTTAAAAAGATTGTGGTTACTTCATTCTGTGTGTAGGACTGCTAAAGAAAGTAATTTATTGCAGTGCTTGCGTTGGTGATTCATGAACGTCTTTCAAAAGCGAGGTGATGAGTGGGGTCTTGTCGTGGTTGCCCCAAAACAAAATCTAGCCCGGGTCAAAGAGACCTTGACCACTCTGGGCGAACATCATGCGCATTTCGCTCTTCATGGACAACACATCACTCCGTTCGTGTTGCCTGCTCTTTCTGTCCCCATCAGCAACGCAAAGCTTACTCTTGCAGATCTTGGCAATCTTGATCTCCCAAAGTGTGACAAGGTGCAGACGAGTACTGCCGGTTCAGATCCAACTGATGTTGAGAAGGCGTTTGCTTTTGGACGTGAGGGTGCTGCAGTGTATGGTCTG
>WJJS01000021.1 GCA_014729505.1 Candidatus Woesearchaeota archaeon | reverse complement strand
CGCGTGACATCCAATGAATGAACAGGCAGCCCGTATTCTACGCGCGTAATACCCCTGACAGAGGTCACGAGGATTCTGTCAGATAATTGATACGGCGCGAATCGCGCAGCTAACGATGATCGAAGATATTCTTCACTCATAGGCGGACGGTCGAGATAACCCTTTTTAAACGTAATGGATACTCGCCGTCTCAACAGTAAGAAGTCGCTAATGTAAGAATCAACACACTGCAATATGTACAAAATGACTGAGAGGCACTACCGCAAACACTGATGACTCTTTACCCACGACGACACTTAAAATACACTATATTTTACTAGCATCCCGGCACACAATAACGATAGCATCGCCATCACCTTAATCAAAATATTGATCGACGGGCCACTAGCATCTTTTAGCGGATCTCCTACAGTATCGCCAACAATACTTGATTTGAGCGCAGACACACTCTTCTTAGAATCGCGTTCTATACGTTTCTTTGCATTATCCCACGCACCACCTGCATTTGTCATCACGATGGACAAGGGCACACCTACAATAAGCGATCCCACCAGCAAACCCCCTACTGCCTGAGGACCAATCAGGAACCCGACAAGTAAAGGCGCAAGTACTGCAAGTACTCCCGGTACTGCCATTTCACGCAAGGCACTTTGAGACGCAAGCGAGACACAGCGCTGATAATCTGGAGCCACACGTGGTTTGATCCGGCGTCTCTTCAATTGTTGCCGCACTTCCTTAATCAGAACCTTTGCACTCCTGCCAACAGCGTTCATAATAACAGCAGAAAAAACAAAAGGCAACACCGCACCACACAATAACCCAACAAGAACAGGCACGGTTAAGACATTTATCGACGAGATATTTGTCGCTTCAGCATACGCGGTAAAAAGAGCTAAAGAGGTAAGCGCTGCAGAACCGATCGCAAAACCCTTACCGATCGCTGCAGTCGTATTACCAAGAGCATCAAGCGCGTCTGTTCTTTTTCGAACTTTTGTAGGCAAACCCGCCATTCGCGCAATACCACCGGCGTTATCCGCGACAGGACCGCTCGTATCAATAGCAAGTGAGACACCCATCGTCGACAACATGCCTACTGCTGCTATTGCAATGCCAAACAATCCTGCCTGCCAAAAACTTATCACAATAGCAATGATTACAAGAAATAAAGGCAGTACAGTACTCTTCATACCAAGAGCCAGCCCTTCAAGAATGATAGTAGACACACTCGTTTTGGCAGAAGAAGCCAAACGCTGCACAGGCGCAAATCTGTCAGAAGTATAATACTCGCTAGACAAGCCGATACCACCGCCGCACAATAATCCGACAAGAACAGCCCAAAACACTGAGACAGTTCCTAGAATATTTGCAGACAAAAAATACGTTGTGACAAGAACAAGAACACCTGCCACCATCATACTCCAATACAACGCATCAGACATCGTCTTTGTTGGGAAGAAACGAAACAACAAGACAGACACGCCGCTGGCAATAATACCAGTGCTTGCAAGCAACAGAGTAAACAACACACCAGCAGTACCAAAAACGAGAATGCCCAAAATACTAGCAGCAATAATCGAGCCGGCATAGGACTCAAAAAGATCCGCGCCCATACCTGCAACATCACCAACATTATCACCAATATTATCAGCAATCACCGCAGGATTTCTCGGATCATCTTCAGGAATACCAGATTCCACTTTCCCGACGATATCCGCCCCAAAATCAGCTGCCTTAGTAAACACACCACCACCAACTCTTGCGAAAAGAGCGACTATTGATGCGCCAAAACCAAAACCAACAAGGATATCGACATTGGAGAAAAAAGCATACAGCAAAGCAATACCAAACAATCCCAAACCACACACTGCAAAACTCATCACAGAACCTGAAAAAAAAGCAAGCCGCAACGCGCCGACAAGAGACGACCGAGCAGCCTGAGCAGTACGAACATTTGCCAGTGTAGCAGCATTCATACCCAGCAATGCTGCAAAAGCAGACAAGAACGAACCGCTCACAAAAGCAAGAGCAGTAATCCAACCACTACCATACCATAACAGCGCCGCAATCAAGATAACAACAATGCTAAGATACAACAATTCTTTTTGCAAAAACATCAACGCGCCCTTACGAATCATTCCAGACACGTCCTGCATTTTTTTCGTACCCGCATTTCTTGATCGCACATACCACAAGGCAATAAGTGCAATAAGCACGCCAAGACATGACGTTACTACAGGAACAATAATCATAACAGCCTCTTTTTCATATATACACTTCAACCTCTTTTATCAAGAGTAATGCTCGAGGACATAAAAAAGTTGCGCACGAAACTATTAACAGGTGATCATAAGATTTTAAATAACAACACTCTTTTCTCACCGTCATGCCACACATGACTCATCACCTGCACACGGCGTACGCTCTTGAACTTCGCGAAATCTACGTCAGTAAGGCAATACGATCATTTGCACTATCAATGATCGGCATCTTTGTTCCGATATATCTGTTGCAACTCAATTACTCATTATCGGCAGTGATCGGTTTTTATGCGATCATCGCTGCAACACACGCTATCATGACCGTCCCGGCAGCACGCATCGCAGCAAAGTGGGGATTTAAACATACCATCATACTCAGCACACCCTTCTTCGTCATTTTTTATCTCATGCTTTACAGTCTCGACACGATGCGCTGGCCACTCTGGTCGATTGCCGTCATTTGGGGCATCAAAAACGCACTGTTTTGGCTAGGATATCACGTCCACTTCACATTAGTAGCGCATTCAAAACAAGAAGGACGAGAAATAGGATTTGCACGCATAGTCGGACTCGGCATGTCAGTACTAGGACCAGTCATCGGAGGTCTCATACTCACCTTTTTTGGATTCAAAAGCCTTGTCATGATCGCCATGATCATCCTCGCCATATCAGGCATACCATACCTTCTCACAAAAGATCCTCACGAATCTGTCAACTACAGCATTTCACGAATCTTCAAAATGGATCCGAGAAACGCGCTAGGATTCATCGGCAAAGGAATGGAAAGCGGCATTGGAGGAGTGATCTGGCCCATCTTCGTCTTCTTTGCCATTGTACAGACATACACGAATATGGGCATCATCACAAGTCTCTCACTAGTATTTGGCGTCCTCTTCACCTTTGTTATAGGACGATTTTCAGACATTTACCGACGCATCGTGCTGCGCATAGGAGGATTTGTCAACGCAATAATATGGGGTGTGCGGATCGTTATCACCACCACATTTCACGTCGCTATCGTTGATTCACTTTATGGAGCAAGCCAAACACTCATTTACATCCCGTTTACCGCATTAAGCTATGATAAATCACGAGCAAACATAGTAGAAGGCATCATGAGACGAGAAATCATGCTCAACATAAGCAGAGCAGCGACACTGGCAATACTTATCCCTGTAACAAACCTTCTAGGAACATTCATCATGGGAAGTGGTGCCAGTTTGATGCTTATTGCGTTCTAGATATCGTACAATCGATCAATGTGTGTCCGAACATCTGCAAACACTTCATCAACGGATTGCATACCATTAACCACAACAACACGTTCAGGTTCCAAAGCGGCAAGTGAAAGATACGCATCCCTAGTACGCTCAAAGAAACCTCCCTTTCGCCTCTCAAACTCGTCATCATCCAACACACCCTTTCTTCGGCGAAGCTCTTGAACAGGAATATCGACAATAACAGTAAGATCAGGCCAACGACCTCGAAGAGCAAGATCATTTAGCTGACGAATCGCTTGCACATAGCGAGGATCACAATGCCATAATCCTCCCCCTTGATACGCATGCGTACTATCACCCAACCTATCCGACAACACGGTTAATCCGTTGTCAAGAGCTGGAGCAAGCACCTTATCATAATATTCTGACCTCGACGCTAGGAAAAGAAACAACTCTGATTCTTTGCAACGCATTTGGTCTAGAGGAACTGCCTCAAAATCAGGATGATCCTTAAAGGCTTCGTTTGCGACTTCATACATCTCGACAGGAAACTTAAGCAAATGCCGAACAACACCGCCAACAGCAGTACCGCCAGGCTCTCTTGCGACAATACACTCAACTCCATGCCCCACTAAATACTTTCTCGTACGTTCAAGTTGTGTTGACTTTCCGCAACGATCAATTCCTTCAAACGAAACTAACGTTCCACTTCCACTACCATTACTTCCCCTATCATTCATAGTATCACCTATTCATAGTCTACAGAACCATCAATACCTGCAGCCAAGTTCTTACCAGCGATTCTCGACTGTTCTTTGGCTCTTGAGATCTTGTTTCCCGGATCTGAATAATCGACAAATTGCAAAAAGTTCGAAATCCACGGATCTCTCTCCGTTGCTTGACGAACCATTTCCATTACCATAGAACGATAACTGAAATGTCCTGCAGGTTGCGTGCGAAGTTCAGCAAGATGTTGTAACTCTCGAAGATTCATACCCATGGACCAACGCAAACGATTATTAAACAAGGTAGCGTACTGCGCAGCAGGACCCAGACCTGCTCGACGCAAATCATCGTGTAAGACTTCAAACATTCCTACCACTTCCTCGGCTTCTGATTCTAGACCGATAATACCCATCTCAGGAGGCATGATAAAACCAAGATCAGTAGTTAGTTCTTGACGTTGCTGAGTTAGCATACGATGACGTTCCAAATCGCGATATTCTGCAAACCCACCAATCAAGTCGAAGGTGAGAGGGTAACCTGCTTCAAGACCTCGACCTACACGATCTCGACGAGTCTCGCGTTTTTGGGCATAGATTGCACAAATCTCATGCTTTTTCTCGTCAGGAAGTCTTTGCACGACCTCATGAATCTGTTGGAGAGAAACATTCGTGTAAGGATACAAGGCATGTGCTACCGTCGTGTCAAGAAGAGAATGACGCGGTTCCAACCACACATGATCTGCTTGTGGCTGCATACCCTCAAACAATTCATCAGCTTTTTGTCTCATCGCCTTGCTCACGTCTTGAAGTCGCGTGTCAACGCGATTACGCTTGACGTAGGTTGGGATTACCTTATTCAATTCCCGACGAAGAGCAACCGCACGTTCACTTGCTTCTTGCAACCCAACAGTCCTTAGGAACGTAAGTACGTTTGTAAAGTAGCGACCGTTACCAAACACGCCCAAATGCGTCAGTGTAGACGCAGGCAGTACACAACGACCGACATCTAAAGCAGCACAGCGTATAGTAAAATTATACGCTTCGCGAAACGCACGCTTCTCTTTTGAGTCCCTCAATTCATCAACTCCTGCAGAGACTTTTTCTCCATCTCTTTCTACTTCAATCTGGAACTGCTCTCGAGGAAACACCCCTCTGAAGTATTCTGATAATTTTTGAATACCGCGAGAATACACATCAAAAGCGCGGTCGCATGTGCTTTCGAACTGAGGAAGTAAACCTGCTTGATCAACCTCTGCTGGCCGTAAATATCTCCATCTTCCTTGGCCATCTTTCTCATCATAGCGAACATAGCGCGTTGATTGTTCAATTGGAGAACCTCCGATACGTCGATCTTCAAAGAATTTCGTTGCGAGCTGACTTACATTTTCAAGACCTGCATGCGTGCCCTCCAGTTCACCTACAGATTCATCACCAAAAGCGTTCAGGACACGATCCATAAGAGCAGTACCTTTCGCTTGACTGGGATTCCCATCGTCATCCAGAAATTCATTGGCTAAGGTAAGAACGATCCCAGTAGGTGCTCGAGAATATCGCGCCAAGGCTCCTCCTGTTAGTTCAGGTGGCAAGCCGTGAATAACAAAAGTGTCACTTCCAACGTCTGTGATGTACTGTCCTAGACGCTCGCGTATATCGGGAGGAATTTCATCAATACTCTTGTACTTTCTTTTTGCCAATGTACCACCTCCAGGTAAATCTCAAGTCTTGCGAGCAACTTAGGCCAGCACAGCACTCGATTACCTGTTTATTTTGTTGGAGAATACCCCGGAGTTTGGGGCAAGTAGAAGGCTTATATGTATTAGTGTGCCCAGTTGTGGCTGTTCGAGCCTATGTTATTCAATATCTTTTTTGCACCGCAAGCCCGACAGTTTTATGAACAATAAGCTCTTTTTGTAGAGTATGAGAACAGTGAGTCCATCGTGGTGTTCTCGCGACGCGCTTATTGTAGCCCGCGAGTTGTTGGGAAAAGTCATCTCTATTAAAGGCTGTTCTGGTATGATCGTCGAGACCGAAGCGTACAAACGTGATCCTGCAAGTCACGGTTACAAGATCACGCCGCGCAGCGAAATCATGCTGCGCACACACGGACGCTGGTACGTGTACGTTATTTACGGCATGTATCATTGTCTCAATATAACCACCAACAAAGGGGATGTTGGTGCAGTGCTCATCCGCGCGATCGAGCCACTTAAAGGAGTCGAGATCATGAAACAACGTCGCAATACTGATGCCGTGCACAACATCGGATCGGGGCCTGGAAAACTCTGCACAGCACTCGGCATTAACAAAACGCACAATGACACGTGCATTACTTCGGACTTAACACTTCATCACTACAAAAAAATTGCAAATGTCGTGACTTCGACGCGCATAGGCATTAGCGAAGGCAAAGAATTACCTTGGCGTTTTTATGTTAGGGACAATCCACACGTCAGCAAGAAGTAAGCAAAGAGCTTCAATACACTACCACCGTTTGGGCAATTGAATACCGTAGTCGTTGGCGTAAGAAAGGATTCTGCGACAAGCCACTGCGTGTTCATCGAGAAACACCAGTTGACACTGCGCTACTTGGTCGATGAAAACCATACACTTATGGAGCGTCGGAATTCGCTTAAAAAAACAAAGCTTTTCTGCGTGACAAAAATATTCGATTTTTGAGGCACCTCATACAAATAAGAGAGATTTGCGCGAACGTGCTGCTTACGGCGACGTATTGGAGGGCCGTAGTTTCGCAGCGACACGTTGAATAAAAGACCAGACCTTATTATTTGTCACTATTTCGTGACGATAAATGGAAACATTTATAAACCCAAAAAAACAGGAGAAATTCCATCATAAAACGAGGTTTCATCATGAACCACTACAACATAACAAAAGGAGATCCACTCTACAATAACGTCCTTGGACGAGTGCAACACATCCCATGGGATGAACAGCAACAACTCCATGCGAGAGCACTCACCTCAGACCACCCTATTGCGCAAGTCTTTGCCAGAGTAACAGGAGGCATAACGCGAACAAATGATGCAAAATACCAGTTACAATCATGGTTTGACAGCAACGTTTTTGAACCACATCACATTTACGAAGCATTCGTTAAAGCAATAAATGGAGAGAGCTCCCGACTCAACGACCATCTGCAAGAGCTCGTCGACGAGGAAGCATTAAGCAAAGAAGAAGCAGAAGTTATAGGCAAAACCGCTTTACAGACAAAACTCCTGCGAGAATTATGGCAAGCCCAAACAAGCCTGCACATGCTTTGCGGAGGCATCGCCACGACAGACTATATGGTCGAACAATACGCGAATTGGGCAGATACCAGCATGCGAGAACTCGAAGCTGAACGCATACCAGTTCCGGAAGCAGCATACGAATTACTAGAACGAGTGCCTGATTTCCTCTACACCGCAGGACTGAAAGCTGCAGAACACTACGAGCAACACACCTGTGACGGCGACAGTATGGCCAGCACACACCGAAGTCTTGCAGGACGAGCACGAAGACTGGCAGAAGAAATCAAGATAGCGAACCCCGATGTCAAGCGATTGCACAGAAAAGACACGGAACTACCCAGTCTTAGCCCAAGACAATTATTCTGGTAGAAAAGAAAAAAATAAGGAACTCTATTGAGTTCCTACGTTTAAATCCGTTGGCAGAATCAAATTATCAGAGGGCAATGCCACGAATTTCGTATTCGGATTCGTGTACAACTGCTGAAGAACCTCCAAATTCTTGAACTCAAGCACTTGAGGATTTGCGCGAATTGCCTGGGCTACGAGTCGCAATGCTTCAGCGTCACCTTCGGCAACAGCAATTTTTTCAGCAGCAGTTCCTTCACCCTGAATCTTCTTTCGTTCAGCCTCTTTTACAGCCAAATCAATCTCGAACTGCTTTTGAAAGGCACGTTGTTCAGCAGCCTGTTTATCCTCAATAGCCTGACGAATCTGTGGCGGCAGATCCACATCACGGATCAAGACTTCTTCTAAAATAAAGCCATCTTGAGCAAGCGAATCTTCTAAACGTTCAAAAATGTCCTGTTGCAAACGGTCACGACCAACACCGTACAATTCAGTAATCTGGAATTGACCGGTAGACGCACGAGCCGCAGAGCGGATACGCGGGATCAATGTTTTATCACGATACTGCGTGGTGAGTTCTTGGACAATCGCAGGCGCTTTAGACGGTTGAATCTTATACAAGACAGAAACGTCAAGCGTTACCAAGAGACCTTCCTTTGAAGGCACTTGCAGCGCAACATCATCACATTCATCATCCCTACTACATTCATACAGATCAACACCATACATACTGATCGTGTCACGCGCAGTCTGAATTTTAGTGACCTCTTGAATAACCGGTATCTGGAAATGCCATCCAGGAGCTCTCGCATGATCCAAATCTATACCGCTAAACGCGCTGTAATACACACCTACCGTTCCCGGAGGAATGCGTACAACAGCCCATACAAGCAGAACAACAACAACTAGCACTCCCAGCACGGTCCAGATCACTTTTCCCGACGCAGGAGGATTTACTTTATGCATTTGTGAAGCCATAATCAACACCTCGTGTTTATGCATCGTAGAGAGTTGACGAGCTATATAAGTCTAACGACCCTAATTAATCACTTCCTACCAGTAGTCACGCACGCATAGATTTAAAAATCACGACGCCATGCTTTACACACATGGACGCCACACCGGAAGATAAAAGATCTTTTGTTGATTTTCTAGTACAACAAGGATTCTATTATCAAGTTGAACAGGAACTACAAGACAGCACTCAGTCATCACAACGATCCTCCTTACTTTACCAAGCACTGCAGAACTGTTGCTCACAACACCTACGCGCAAGCACCAGCCTCGACATCAATGCTCGCAATCTGTACACGATACTGCATCATCACATCCACGCAGACATCGCCTACGGGTATCTTAAAAAAACAGGCGAACAACGCACAGACTATGAAGAACAGCTCGCCATATCAAAAGAGCGCGTCAGACGAGCAGGACAAGCACTCGTCGAACAAGTCATGAAACACGTTCGGCGCCGATACGATCAAGGACATCTCTGGGCAGCGTTTGAAGGAAGCCATGCAGCACAAAACATCGCCTTTGAAACAGGAGCACAACTGTGTGATGAAGACAAGAACTGGGCGATGCGTCTTGCACACGAAGCACTCGATGCCGGAAAATACAACCTTGAAAACGCTCGAAAAGAACCTGGTATGCTCTACTAACCAGACCTTTTTTAAACCCACTTTCTAGTACAACACCATGAACAAAGCATTCTATGACGAACTTGGCACTGCACTTGATGGGCGACAAGTCAGCGAGCGCGAGCTTGCAAAACTCAAACACGATCTGTGCAAAAAACACGGCGTGACAAAACCACCTACAAACATCGATATTCTCACAAGACTGCCCCATCTCAGGCTTCAAACAAAACCTATGAGATCACAAAGCGGCGTAACACCAATAGCAGTGATGACAAAACCAACGCGATGCCCTCACGGAAAATGCACCTACTGCCCCGGAGGACCGGGCTCAACATTTGGCGACGTACCACAAAGTTATACAGGAAACGAACCATCAACAATGCGCGCCATACGCAACAAATACGACCCGTATCTCATTGTCATGAATCGATTAGAACAATTCATCCTTCTCGGTCACACACCAGACAAAGTCGAACTCATCATCCAGGGAGGAACCTTTCCCGCACTGGACAAAGAGTATCAAGAATCAGTAATCGAAAACTGCTTAAAAGCCATGAATGATTTTGGCCGGGCATTGTACGACGACAGAGGATTTAATCATCAACGCTTTCAAGAACTGTTTTTACTCCCCGCAGACCCACGCGATGCAGAGCGAGAACAACAAGTACAGGCAAACCTCCTGACATTAAAAAAACAAAGCACACTTGAAAAAGAACAAGAACGCAACGAACAAGCAAAAATACGATGTGTTGGACTCACAATAGAGACAAAACCGGACTGGGGACTGCTCACGCACGGCAATGAGATGCTGCGACTGGGTTGCACTCGCGTCGAACTCGGCGTACAAACCGTATATGATCATGTACTACAAGCAGTGAACCGAGGCCATACCATGAAAGAAACGTACGAGAGCTTTGCAACACTCAAAGATCTAGGATTCAAAATCTGTGCACACGTCATGCCCGGCCTGCCGAACACCAGTTACGACGAAGATGTAGAAGCGCTGAAACAACAATTCAAGGACACACGACTACGACCAGACCTGCTCAAAATCTATCCCTGCCATGTCGCACCTGGAACACCACTCTACTATCAATGGAAAAAAGGAGACTATAACGCACTCAAGGCAAAAGAAGCAGCGCACATGATCGCCGCATTCAAACCACATATCCCCCCATACTGCCGCGTTCAACGCGTACTGCGCGACGTACCAACAAAATTCTGGGCGGACGGTGTTGAATTTACAAATCTGCGACAATACATTCATCAACACCTGAAACCACCATGCAAATGCATCCGCTGCAGAGAACCAAAAACACAACAGATCGATGAGAACGCCATACAACTCAATGTGCTCGAGTATGAAGCAAGCGGCGGCAAGGAATACTTCATATCACTCGACGACACCACTAACGATTTTATCATAGGATATTGCCGGTTGCGCGTTCCACAACAATCTCTGCGAAAAGAAATTACAAAGACAAGCGCGCTCATACGAGAACTGCATGTCAACGGCAGCGCAGTAGCAATCGGCAACAAAGGAACAATACAACACCGCGGATATGGAGCGCAGCTACTACAAAAAGCAGAACAGATCGCACACGAACAAGGACGTAATAAGATCGTTGTTATCAGCGGTATCGGAGTGAGAAGATATTATCGCAAAAAAGGTTATGAGAAAGACGGACCGTACATGTCAAAAACACTTTCGTAACGTTTATATCTCCAATCCTTCTTTTTCTCCCTATGAAAGTAACGCTACGAAGAACCAGACTCTCCGACGCGAAGAGAGTGCAAGAAATGCTCGCTCATCCGAAAGTAGCACACGAACTGGGAACTCACGACTACAGTCTCGAACAGGCAAAAAAAGATTGCTCACAAAAGAAAAAAGGCAAATTCAAAGAATACGCATTTACTGTACTAGCTGACGGGAACATTGCAGGACAAATATTTATTGAAAATCCGACCCGTTGTGGAAGAACGTATGAAATCGGTTATTACGTTGCCTACGAGTATTGGGGTCGAGGCATCGCGACAAAGGCAGTACAACAGGCAATGACATTTGCGTTTACCACATTGCGATTACACAAACTGCACGGCAATAACGATTCTGATAATCCCGCTTCTGGAAAAGTAATGGAAAACGCGGGCTTTGTCAAAGAAGGAGTGCAACGATCACATGTGCTAAAAGGAAGAAAGTATATCGACATCATTCACTGGGGATACCTACGCCGATAACAGTCTATACCGTTATGTTGCGGTACTTCATCATCCCGTCGCGAAAAACAAGCACGCCCGCACGACCATCTGCGACTGCACCAGGATTATAATACAATCGTTTATGCCAGGTATTGGCACGAATGCGTTTACCGGACAAGGTCACTGCTTTTCCACCCGCTTCATGAATATGACCACAGACAGAAAAAGCAATAGCTTGTGAGCGAATAAGTTTTCTCAGCGCTTTACTACCCACATTACGCTCCAGCATCTTGACCGGACTACCATCACGCTTTAATAAAGAAGCCGTCTCTTTTGGAAACACCGCTCCTTTAGGAATCACACGAAGACCTTCTTGATCAACGTAAATAAAATCCTGCGTTGCCATTCCAAACTGTGCACGATCAATAGCACCCTTTTTGTAAAAACGAGGAGGAACATGCGAGACCAATAACGTAGGACGATCCCTCACCAATCGCGTTGCTGCAGTAACAAAAACACCCTGCTCATCCTTTGCGACCTTGAACCGCTTATCAGGTCGCAGCCGAAACTGTCCAGTATGAGCACACCAATCACTGCCAGGAACAAACAGGACATCAATCTCGTCAAAACTTATACGACGAGAACGATGACAGTCTACAATGGCCGATCCCTGAAACTGTCTTATTGCACGATTCCAATCACGACGAGGTTCATGACTGCCAGGCATGACATAGACAGGACATTTCGATTGTGAAAAAACAGACAACACTTTAACAATCTCCCCATATTCGTCGCCAAGATCGCCAGGAACAAGAAAATAATCGACAAACTTTTTCAACTTGCGATATGCTTTTCTCGCCTTCTTCGTCTCGCCATGAATGTCGCTAATAATGCCAAAACATCTCATACTATTTTTTCGCACTCCATCTACTTCGATCAAGCTCACACACACCGCGGTGATTGTGGAATCGATCATATAACAACCATACAAGATACCCGCTAAACAATAGACCAAGCAATAACACGATGGCACGCGTAACAATCGCAGGTACAGCCTCCATAAATCGCTGCTCAAACAAGAAGAGGAACAAGGAAAGCACTGCCAAAGTAATGTTAGCAATAAACAACACCGTCAAATGGGAGATATACTTTCGCTTGCATAATTCATGCCATTTCCACGCGATAAGACCGAGATTAGCAAAGGCAAGCACAAAGACCAACAAATACACCCCTTGCGGTAGTATGCTCATACCCTCAGGCCTTGCAACAGCAACACATTGGCGCACTTCAAGTGGTCCAAGCTCGCCACAATTATTATGATCGGTGCAATAGCGGTGCTGCAAATCGTCTACACACTCTTCCCACTCACTGCACACCCAATTAGGAACGCAGGACAAAGTACATGATCGTTCAGTCGCAGGACGATCACCAATCGTTCCACAAGCATTCACATCAGTGCAATTCCTCACTTGTTGAGAACCGTCACATGCAGACCACCCCGTACACGTCCACGACTCAGTACATTCCACTGTCACATTAGTGAGAGGTTTGACAGGAGGCCGATAACGACCACCGCCGCCACCGCCACCGCCAGTAGAACAACTCTCAGTCACCGTAAGATTCCATGACTGACTATCACTTAACACACCATCGCTTACCTGCACCATTACAGTATATGCTCCCGACGAAGAACAACCAGTCGCATACGTAAAACTATCCTGCAAATACGGAGCGCCATCAACAGTGGTTTGCTGCACTGCGCCATTCACATACCATGTCGTCGTGAGGGACGCGTTCTCAGCATCAGTTTTGTTAATCGTAAAGACCTGAGAGGACCCTTCAGCTATCGTTGCAGAACCATTCGGCGTAAACGCAGTAATCACCGGAGCAGTATTTGGAGGAAGTATTTCCAGATAGAATACCTGCGAGTCCGTCGCTGAAAAAATATCAGAGACAGTAATGTTAATCGAATAATTGCCGACCTGAGACGCATTGAACGTGACATTAATCAGACCTGTGGATGGATTAATCACAAACAACGAGGAATTATCAGCGTACGTCAAAGACTGCGATTCCGGATCTGTCGCAATCACCTGATACGTGAACAGAGTATTGGCCACAGCCGTCTGATTAGAGATGAACGCAAGTATCGGCGGCAGGTTAGACGACGAAGCCAGCACGGTCTGCGCGTAAATTTTCGGATTGCGACTATTACAATACCAGCTTGGAATAAAGTGCACAGTAGCATTTCTCGTTGCGTTGGCATCAGCAAGAAAAGTCACTTGGTCACCAACATCTAAATACGGATAGTACAAGGTATCTGTTTGACCGTCGAGCTCTCGGTCAATATAGACGCTGCAAATCGAATATGATTCGCTATTTGTCACGGTATACAACTTCTTCGTCGAGCTATAATTTGTTACTGAAAACACAAAAGGGATTTGCGATCGCACTTCAAGATCACAAGTCTGGACCGGAGCTCGCACACGATGATGAGAAAATTCATAGGTAAGATTATCGCAAGACACATCATAGGTACTGCCAACAGACATCCCACCGACCTCTTGAGCGACGACACCAATACGAAACCAGTACCCGCTCTCAATAAGACTCCACAAGAAGGTTCCCTTGACAAAACTGGAATAATGCTCAATTTCCACACGACCATACGTTCGCACAGGAAAGTCAGGATAACGACACTCCGCAGTAGCATTGACTGCTGCTTCATTAGGACTCAAATAATGCCCAATATTCCAGACACGCAGCAAATTGAAGAGCGTCACCGTCTCGTCAGAAATGTACAGTTCATCGAGATAGTTAGCATCACCATGACCATACTCTACCTTACAATCAACGACACTCGTGTCTGGAATGCAGACAAACGTAAACTCTGCCTGCTTTGTCCCACTTACATATATTGGAGCAAGATAACGACCTACCGTACAATTTGACGGGCTCGACAGCGTAAAAGAAATGTCTTTGTTGGTTCCCGACCCATAGGAAAGATTCTGTCCTGACACCGAACCGCCGCCCGTATGATTTGTTATCGTAAAACCACTGGGCACCATAATGCTGAGACTTGATCCGGTATACGTGATGTTTTGCAGATGTGTTCGCGATGTTCCTGGAGGAAAATTCATGGGATCTGCAAAATAGTCAAGAGCAGTCGCTGCTGGTATGAGCAAAACAAGGAATAGACATACGATCTTGCAGTTCATTGCTTACCACCTTGCCGCTTGATAAACTCACGCAGTAACAGTTCGACCTGTTTGCTGCGCACAAGACCTCGTTGCTCACAAATCCTGGAAAATTCTTCATAGACATCGCTATCGATAAGAAAATTATACCTACCCTTGTTTGAACGAGGCCTCGCCATATCGTGTGTAATACTGTGTAGCTATACACACTTATAAGGTTTTCGATATGATGTGTAAATATACACACGCTATTCGCTGGTTCGACATCATCTCAAAAAGAAACAAGAAAAAAAAGTATCTAACGGTACCGTCGTGAAAAGTCCTTTCCACGCCCTTTGCGAGATCTCATAAGAAGCACTGCTCCAATGATGCCAATCAATACAAAGACAAACACCACAGGCCACCATGAGAAACTAGAGCTGGACAACTGCATTTCTGCTTGAGACTGCAATGTAGCTAAACGATCAGCCGCTTCGCGCAAACGCTCATTAGACTCTCGCAGACTATTCATCGCCGCCTGTCTGTCTCCTTGAGCAATCTCATCACGAGCCTTATCCTGCAAGACAAAACTGTCTGTTACCAAGAACACCAATTCTTCGTCGAACTCCTGCAAGTACTGAATGCGCGTCAATATATCATCTCTTGAGGAATTAATCTGCGCAAGCAAATCCTCATTTGACACATTCACGGAAAAATTTCCCAACTGATCCAGGATATCCTGCAAGGTCGTGCCATTAAACGTTGTTGAATTAAAGTACTCTACAAACGTCTCGATCTGCGTAACCGTCGTATTGATCTGTGTAATCGTCGTATTCAAATCAATAACCAAATCATAAATCAAATTGATACGGTTTTGCACACCTACAATCTCTGAAGGCACACTCATGTTCACCGGCGCAGTGCCAACACCAGAAGCACTCACCAGTTGCGTGTACTCCTGAGGATTATACGCGTTCCATTCCCAGCAAGTAACGTACTTGACTTTTACACCATCAGTAAGATTGACCGCCGTAATACTACCCGCGGCAGACGTATCAAAACGAGCGACAAGCGTTATCGTTTCTGAAGCGCCAGCAGGCATATCAGTAAGCTCGTAGGTAAACTTATCACGTCCAACACCCCACAGTTCTCCCCTTGTTCCAATAAACTGCGAGTACGCAGGAGCTTCGATTTCAATAATCACCGTATCAGTATTGTGAATATCAGTATTGTTAATAACATACGTAATAAGTACTTCAGACGTTCCATTACCGATCGTTGAGGATGAAGACGCCGTCACCGCAAAAGGTTCACGATCAACAAACTGCAAGGTAAACGAATCCTCAGCAACAGAGAGATTTCCGCCAGCCGCTGCAAGCGTGTAGACAATGTCAGTGCAATTAACCGTAATGTTCTGGCCCACCGTATACGTTCCAGCAAAGAAATTCTGTCCAAGATAGCCCATACGTTCCCAGGAACCCTCGATCTCATCGATCTTATACGACACTGTCCAAAGCGCTCCTCTATTGATACTCGTGACAAGATGCTCGCGCACAACCGTATCATTACTATACGTACACGTCCACGTCGCATCAGTCGCATCAGCATCTGCTAGATGAAAGTACTGTTTTGTATTAAACAATTTATGCAGGTAATTGAGTTCAAATAAAGTCCCATTAGGCAAGTAAGGACAACCAATACCTGTCTTTCCAGAGCCGGCAGTAGAACTTGAACTCGTATCAGTATAACTATCAAAGAAATAATTACCACGACCGCGACCATATTCTACAAGCGTATGAAAAATCTCATTATCAGGAATAGCCAGAAATGAGACATTATTCGTCGTGCCACCAGTGGTTGAAACCGTTGTCACCGTATACTTTGTTGGCGAAGAAGGATTTTGAAGAAGATAAGTAACTGTTGCATTAGCAGTCACATTAGCACACGTAATCGTGCCCGCGGCTTCAGTGCAACCCGTACCATCAAAGCCAGTCCAACCAGCTGGAACAGTAACCGTATATGTCGTATTAACTCCTTCATTATTAGTAATGTATACGGTGTGGTTTTCAACAGTGGAAAAATAATTTAGTTTATCTGCAAACGCAGTGGAATCAGCAAAAACAAACGGTAAAAACAATGCGATGAGTAACAGTCCGATAATTGAAATCTCTAAAGCGCGAGCCATAATACCTCCTTTAACTTATTAGTCAGTCCAATCTTGCTTATAAACTTTACTGTGGTACACGCCACATATTCACCGAAAGAACGAGTTTAATAGGACCTCTTTCTATTCATACTGTCCTCCGCTTCAAGCGATCGATAAGCACAATAGAGCCAATCAAACCCAATCCAACAAGAATCGGTAGCAAAAGATCAAACAGTGAGACCGCTCCTCCAGGTTGTTCTGCCACCCTACCAGTAATGGCACCAGCATTACGCAGTCCTCGTTGAATCTCTTCTAAAGCCGCTTTCGCTTCTTCAGGCGTTAACTCACCCTCATCAAGTTGACTGGCCAATCGCGACATACTATTAATGGAATCTGTAATAAGGAAGACCTCTTCTTCAGCGAAGTCCTGACTTTGTTCGATCTCTTTTAAAGCTTCAATCAACAACTGCTTATTCTCCTCAATCAAGTCTGCCACAGAACCGTTTTCAGGTGTTTGAGCCCAATCACTCACCACGACAATCTCTCTAGCCGATTTTTGTCTGCCGTAATACTCAAGAGACCAATTCAACAAGTACACACCAGTCTCGTTAAACAAACCCTCAAGCGAGAGTAGACCATCGCTTACAGACAAACCATTTGACGAATTGTACGTAGCAGTGTACCCGCCACCGACTTTGTCGATAACCAATTGCGAATTGTTCAACTTTGACGCGTTAACCGCAGCACTGTTTAGCAACACTTGCAAGGCAAGACTAACCGTTTCATTGATCTGCACAAGATCAGGACTTATACCTTCGAGTGAAAACACACCGCGACCATGAATTGTAAAGACTTCCGAGCAGGAAAGAGTTTGGAGTGGAAGGGCAGTCGTGTTCGCATCTGCTCGAGCAAGATAATTCCCATCAGCATCTTGGTCTGCAACAAACTCTGCAAACCAAATACCATCAGACAGAGACGAGAAGTTACCGGAGTAGACAAGGGTTGCATTCGCATTTGTCACCCGATAAATCGACAAGCCAACACCATTCACATCAGTAACCTGTGCAAGTTTCCCGTCGAAAAAGGCAATGTCAGCTTGGAACAAGACCGTCTCACCAGGTTCAACAACTTGAGGTGTTTGGGTCAACACGCACTTAATACCGTTGCTCGTGGGCTCAACCACCTCAGTCGTTTCGTTTACCGAGACAAGGATCGGGCCAGACACGTTATCATACGACACGTTAGCAAAGTTAGTAAAATTACCAGGAGACGCATTGACAAGGACCTCGAGTTCAACAGAAGTACTGCTGCTCGGCGACAAATTACCCAACACCCAAGTTGAATTAGGGACAGTTGGAGCAGGCGATGAACTGACAAACTGGAATTGCGACGGCAACACGTCAACAACAGTTACATTTCCTGCCGTACCATTTCCTGTATTAGAGATCAAAATAGTGTAATTGAACAAAGTCCCGTTTAACACTGGATCGGAAGAATCCGTTTTTACCACCGAAATGATTGGAGGTGGAGGAGGAGGCAAGACAATAAAGTACGTTGATTCTGTATTGTTCACGTTCGCACTGGAGTCGTTAGCAAAAAACGTGACATTGTATTGCCCATCAGTTGGAGGATCAAAAGAGACGTTGTAAAAATCCCCCACTACAAACGAGAGCGGTAACAGCACACTTGTTCCGTTCGGGTACGTAAGGTTGATCTGCTCATAGTCAACAAAGATATTGTCAGTGATATTAGCACCTATCTCGATAATGGCATCCCAAGTGAAATTAGTTCCCGCGACGGGAACAAGATCAAAGACACTTGGCGGCTCTTCGTCGGGAGTGACGCGAATGGCAGTGATTCGAGCGTTCTTAATCGTCGTTGTTGGATTGAAACCCTTTGCAGCATAACTAATGGTAGCGACGTGAGGAATGGCCGTCAAATTCAAGCGATCCTGACAGACAAACAAGAGTTGATCGTCAACAGTATTAGTTCTCTGTTCTTGGATCACCTCACAAGCAGCAGATCCATCAATGTCCATATTGATCGAGGCTTGAGAGAACTGATTGCCGGTGTTAAACTCCGCAGTTCCCAAGATCAAGTACTCGGCAGTCTCAACAGGAGTAAACGTTAAAATGGTATGGTTGAAAAAGCTCGTTGAGCAAAAACCACCACAAGTAGCCGTGCCTTCAGTATCGTTTGCAGCAAAATGATAATCAAAGTCAGGAGTGAGCCTCACCGCAGTAACTCGAGCATTGCGAATTTCTCCTCCAGCAGAACCGGTCCTGCGCGCTTCCATACTCAAGGTATGCGAAGCAGACGACAGGTTAGCCACCGCATGGAAAAAGATCGCCTTGTAATCAGTCGTATCCTTACACTCATACGTTTGATTATCGAGGTCTGTCCCGTCAAGAACAAGACGAGCTCCTGCAGACTCAGTACAATCTCCATTTTGCACTTCAGCAGAACCAAATAAAAGATATTCATCTTGCTGTGGCGGAGTAAAGCTCGTGCTTACAATCGACGTAAACGCAGTGGTAAGCGAAGTCGGCCCAACAGTTGAAGCATTGGCACCGTCATCAATCTGGACGACACTAAGCCTCGCGTTTTTGATAAAGGTCGTGTCACCTGTTTCTGAAGCCCACTGCAAAGTAAGGGTGTGAGACGCTACAGAAAAATCTTGAATAAGCTGCGTTCCGTACGCTTGATAGTCGTTTATAATGTTTGCATCCTTTGGCTCCCAAATAACCTCACTGACATTTGTACCGTCGACAAGGACTCTTGCTAGTACAGAAGATGTTTGACTGTTACCATGCAGTTGGGCAGTTACAATCACCAAGTGCGGTCCTGCTTGGTCAGGGGTGAAGACTAAAGAGGTTTTGTTAACGTAAGCAGTCGAGGTTGTAGAATTTTCTCCCAATGACTCTGTATATTCAGAATATCCCGGATCCGTAGCAGTGAAAGTAATATTATACAATTGACCGACGCTAAGCGGGCTATCGAGAAGTTCCCAAGTACCATTCACTTGACAACTACCTGCATCTTCATCAACATCCGAACAACCAAGACCGCCACAAGTGCCTAGAGTATAATTCCAACGAGGGCATTTGTACAAATCAACACCCGTCGCGTTTCGAGAAATCGTACCATACTCAAAATCCAAACCCGTAGGATCAATACCTAGAACATTAAACCCTTGAGCGTAAGGATTAGTCGTGTAGTCAATACCGACGAGAGGGAAGCTCGAAGAGATATTCACGTTGTAAAGAGAGACTAGTCTAGCTCGCGATTGATCGACAGGTTCTAGCGTAATGTTGTAGACTCCGTTAGGAATAGAGAAGCTAAACTCTTCTCCTGTTTGCGAGTACACCGTGCTTGCTCCCTGACTGATCGTCAGCGTCAACTCTATCGGATCGCCAGCAGCATTTCTCGAGGAGGCATTAATGAAATCAACATTGTAAAAACCATTGAAATTCGTCGTCTCACTCGCGTTAATGAGATTGCTCGAATCATTTGCAAAAAAGGATACCACATACAAACCTGTCAAGTTAGGAGGAACAAAAGTCGCATTGTACTTATCACCATCGACTGGAAGCAAGGGCAAGACCTGCACAGTACCGTTAGGAAACAACACGGACGCACTAACCGTATCAACAAGAATATTGTCCGTTACATTCGCAGCGATTTCAACACTGCCCTCAATATCGACGAACGACCCTGCAAAAGGGCGAAGATCAAACACGGAAGGCGGCGCATTATCAACGGCTGTGAAATACGTCGATTCACTCGCGTTAATCAGACCGCTCGTATCAGTCGCAACAAGAGTCACATTGTACTGCCCCAAAAGAGGAACAAAGACCGATCCGTTGTACAAGTCTCCAACACTATTACTAAGCGGAATATTAAGTACGGTGCTGTTTGGCAAAGTCACTTGAGCAAATACAGAACCCACTCCTTTGTTATCTGTCACGTTTGCACTCAACAAAACAACAGTTCCTACCGTCACTACACTGCCCGCCGTCGGCTCGATATCAAAGACAGAAGGTGGAACCTCGTCAACAACAAGCACACTAGTTGGATCATCAACAAGCAAGGTGTCTGGATCATCTGAGACTGTCGTCTTATTTCCGTACGTGACATTGGCCTGGTTTTCAATGAGAGTATTTGAAGGCGTAGCAAGCGGGATATGCACCTTAAAGGTCACATTACCATTTTGTCCTGGTGTCAGATTCGCGTCTATCGCGATAGCATTGCTGGTAGTGACATTAAAGTCACCAAAATCAGCATCCGCCGCGTCAGAAAGACCCACACCATTTAGAGTCAAAGAACCAGGAACGTAAACTGCTCCAGCAGGTATAGGATCTACTATCGAATAATTGAACGTATTGTTTCCAACGTTTTGAAAGGACAACACGTAAGTAAGGTTATCGCCAAAAGTCACATTACCATCATTGTCATCAAGGGCGACCTTGAACACATTCATGTCGATGAAGTAAAACGGCGGACTAGAACCGAGACGGTAAGGCGTTTTGAAAAGTATATTATTTGGATTCGTACCACCACCAGTGAGCGTGTTCGTGTCTTCCCACACCACTCGATACAATCCAGGACTACTTACCGTGACCGTGAAGTTTTCTTCGTCGGGATAATTGCCCGAAACATCCGTATTTGAGGCGACCAATGAACCGTTTGGCCCATACACATTGTACAACACATTTGCGACACTTGGCGCGCCAGGCGAAGAGGCATCCGTATCAAAATCTGCATCATCATCAGTCAACGTAAAGTTTGATGTGCCTGGAGGAACATCAATGATAAAAGAAAAGTTCTCACCAGATTCGAAAAAGGTCGTGTTAACACCAGCACCACAACCTGGATACGGCGTACAACCCGCAGTAATGAAATCATCATCAAGACCGATGAACTGAAAGGCAGTACCTGGAAAGAAAACTCCTGAAGTTCCCGGCGTGAAGGTCTTGAAGGTGTTAATCAAGGTCGCGGAAGGATCGTCGAGATTCACATCGAGTCGATAATAGTAATTGCTGTCTGGACCTAGAGCTGCTGAAGAGTGGTTCTGGTTGATGATGTAAGCGAGATCAGCATTTGGCAAGCTCGTGGACGACACGTTAGCAAGCAAGGTATCGGTTGAAAAATTCAAGTCCGGATCTGCATAGACCAAATAGGTAATACTTGTCCCGCCACTAGTACTGTAATCGAAGTTTCCGCCTGAATCACCATCGTAGATCAACAATCTCACATCCGTCGTGTTCTGATCAAAGATGGAAAAAACCGAAACACTCGTCGAAGGGACTGTGCTCAATCCCGTCCCAACAATAGCCAAGTGGCGCCCATCACCAATATCTGACGAGGGGAATCCCACTACCTCTTCAATGACAAAGGAAGCCGCAACAGAGTCATTCACATTGTTGTCGGTGTCATTTGCAAGGATTTGAACCGAATACTGTCCAGACACCGCAGTATTTGTGAAGTTCACTGCATACCCTCCACCACCAAGCGGCGTCATCGGCAAGAGATACGTCACACTAGGACCAGAAATATTTGCTAAAACCGTGTCAACTGCAAAATCATCGACGACATTCACCGCGATAGGAATCGCTCTATCTTTCAATCCATCGGAGACATTCAATGCAGTAACATTTGGAGGCGTCACGTCAAGAATTGTATAATTAACGGTGAGTCGAGGCAAGAGACTTGTATTTCCTGAATATTCTTTGCTGTAGAAATCCCTTCTGATACTATTTGTGCTCTCTGTGTTATCTTTGAGGATCCAACCAAAGTTTAGCGAACTGTTTTGCACAAAAGCTTGAACATCAGTAGTGACATTCCATGCGATAAAGGAATTGAGATCTGCAGAGCTAATGCTCACCACATCGGTTGCAGTAGCATTGAAATCCCCGCCTGCACTCGTCCAAGAATTCGTACCGTCGTATGTGTTCCACGTGACCAAGGTCTCTTGCCAATCACGAGGAGGTGATTGCTGAATTCTGTGAACGGCCATGTTTTGAGCGGCCGTCGAGTCGGAGGCAGGAATATTATAAAAATACAACTCTAAGAGTGCATTGTTTACTATCGCAACGTCAGGAATCGATGAGAGATTGAATGCAATTGCTGTACGAATATTGTTTACTCCAGTTGTTCTTCCAACGCGGAGATTTGAAACAGTGCCTCTGTTTTGGTTAACATTGCCCCCTCTAAACCACGCATCACGCGTATCGGCTGAACCGACAAAGTTCTCGCCAAAGGCAGGATCAGTCGCGTTTACTGCTATTGTGTAGTTTTGACTCGGAGTAAGGTTAGCAATCTTTTCATAAGCTCCATCATCATTGCACAATTGACTAGTGAAATTAAAATCTACACATTTGAATAGTTGTTCGCCTTGCGCAGTGAAGGTGACTGTGAGCTTCGCAAACGACAATTCCGACGGGTCAATGGACCACGTATTTGAGTAGGCATTGTCATCGTTTGTGGAGAATTCAAGACCTACTTTGTCTTGACCCGCACTAATATTATGGTTTGTAATGTTTATTGTTTGGACATTTGGCGCGCCCTCAAAGAAGGCAGTGAGATTAACGAGATCTCCTGCGGTGCCACCGATAACATACGTCGCATTGACATACTCACCAAGGCTATCAAAAAAGTCAACGATTCCACCGAGGACTTGATAAGAGCCCGTTTCAGAATCCTTATTGTTCGAGGTATCGTTGGCGAAGATAGTGTACTGCGCCGTCCCACTCTCGCCAGTAGTGTTATGGTCTAGCACATAGGTTACTTCCCCTCCGGGAGCTTCGATAGTGAAGTAATCCATGCGACAATAACTGCTTGCAGAACCCCGTGAGCACCCAAAGACAAGTTCTTCCCCATTTGCAAGCGGAACATCTGCAACAGTTCTAGAAGTCCACACTTCACCACCCGCAGTCGTGTAGGAGTCGCGTTCTACATCGTCAGAGTATACTTTCCAAATATCGTCACCATCATTTTCTGGACAATGATAGTAGGTGATATTGTAGATTCCCGTCGGCAGGAGAGATGTGAATGAGACGTTAGCAAATTCAGATGCGGTATACGCGTCAGCGTCACGAATGCAAGAACCTCCTGAAGGACTCGCACAAATACAACTCGTTGTCGTCTCATACCCCCCTGACAAGGAAAGGTTCTCCTCAGCTTCGTACGATTCATCTACAGCCATAGTGATATTTTCGGACATGCTGTAGTTGGTTCCTAGGATCTCTACGAGCACAGTGTCAAGCGCAGTATCATCAGTAACACTTGCAGTGATCACAATCACGTCGCCCTCTTCTACAGGATCGGGACTGTCGTCAAACGAGACAATCTCAGGCGGGAAAATGTCGGGACAGGTACCGTCCCATGAGGAGCCATCAACGTGGAATCCCTTAAACACTCCCTGATCCGACGAGTTCGTATACCCCACGACAAAGGATCCCGGACACAGGCCGGTTTCTAGAATAGTATCATATCCGATCACGTCGATAAGTCGATACGTCGTATCTTGATTTGTCGCAACAACAAACGGAGCAGTCACCTGAGTACCAGATTGATCATAGACAGCTGCTTGAATGTTGTTACTTGCTTGATCATACCATGCAAAAGCAACATACTCTTCGAAGTTTGTGCGGTTTGCTTGGACAGCACACGCAGCAACTCTCGAGGACGTTCCAGCGGTAGTGTCGATATCAGTCGGGGCAAGAATCTGCGTATTTGCAGCATCCCTAATAGCTAAAGTGACATCATCGTCGGCTGCATCATAAAACACGTATGCGAACTTGTCTCCAAAGGCAGCTAGGTCGACTTGTCCGGTTTCTCCAACGTTAGTATCCAGATCAACATCCCCAGTCGTATCTGTAGTTCCATCAAAAATCCTGTACGTAACATCATTTGACTGATCGTCAAACCGAACATACGACCACCGTGTACTATTGACCGCTGCACAACCAACAAGGTTTTGTCGCACTGCACCAGGACCCATGTTTGCATCAACATTCGACTCTCCAACCAGCTGCGTACCGCCGTTAGTGTAGATGCGATAGTCAGCATCATTGTCAGCATCATTTGCATTGCACAAAATGAAACCAGTACCGTAGGCCGCAATACTCACATCAGTGTTGGTACCGACACCAGTATCAACATCTCCAGGTCCAAAGACTGCGGTTCCGCTCAAGTCATAGATACCCCCAGACAGATCATCATCAGGACCGTCAACGTAGACCACCACAAAATCCGAAGCATTGAGGGCGGCCACTGAGATGCGAGATTGCGCGTCAACGGTGGTATCGACATCTACTGTTGAGACGAGAACAGTTCCGTCGGTGTCCATCACCCTAAACGACGCATCCTGTTGCGTATCATCAATCCATCCCACTACGAAAGTCGTCTCATTTATCGGAGTCATCGAGACATCAATAGCTTCGCTCGTCTCAATAAACGCTGGATCCGTGGCAGTAATGGTGATCACATAGTCCTCACCCGGTGTAAGCGTTTGGACAAACACCCATTCTTGCCGGCAATCCTCTTCACCGTCCTCTTCTTCACAGGTTTCAGGACAGGTTTGCGTTTCAAAATCCCACGACGCACACTTGTAAAGGGATTGTCCTTGAGCCTGCACGGTCACATCAGCTTCATCAAAGTCCAGGCTGCTCGGATCGATAGCATAACCTTGTTTTGCTTCGAAGCGTCCCGGGTCGAGCGTGTCGATGCGCAATTCGTTGCCTGACCGTAGATTTTTGAATCGCATCTTCTTAATGATAGACGAATCGCGAGCAGCAATCAACACATCAGTGCTTCTCGCAGAAAGCAGCGAAGAGTCGGGCGCTACCTCCCACTCCAACACCTTGCCTTGATGATCGTAGACTGTTATGGGCGAAGAATCAAGAATGGCAGAGCCTGTCAGACTCGCATCAGCGATCATGAGATGAACAAGGCCTATGCCTGCAAAAGCAAGGAGAAAGACAAGACTAACGAGCAAGGTAGAGTGACGCGTCATTTCTTGCCCTCCATCTCTTTTTTCATCCAGATCTCAACCTTTTTAGAAATCATGATGGCATTGCGCTCGCAGTACCTTTTGAACATTTCGTAGGTAGAACTATCTATACTTAATGTTACCTTTTTATTCCTCTTTTTAGGCATGAATGCATGGTGGTGAGACGAAGTCATTTTTAAATATTTCTACATATTTACTAGTACATACGCGGAAGTAGATAGAAATATGGAGTGAAGGCGTATCAACCAAACGAGTAGCGGAACGAATATTTTTATACCTCAGCTACCCTCTGCACTCCATGAACGTGACCCGTTTTCAACAACTGCGAACCAAACGACAAGGATCATGGAACGCTCATCTGGCCATTCTCATCCTTGCCCTAGGAATCGCAGTAGCAGGAATCTACACCTCAACACAAACCCTTACAGGAGCAACGGTGTTTAGCAATGACTGCCCATCACAACATCGTTGCATGGCAGGAAAACAGTGTCCGCCAGGCGAAACATGCGCAACAGCGTGTGAAGACGGCAAGTGTGAAGCGATCAGTTGCCGAACAAGACAAGGAAGAGGGTATTGCGTTCAACTCGATTGCAGTGCAAACAAAGCATGCAACAAGCATTGCCAGTACGATCCAGACTGTCAAGAGCAAACATGCGGCCCGGCAAACAGCATTTGCGTACCGGAGACAGAAGCCAGCCAATGCTCAACATTGCTCGACGCATCTGCATGTCACGAAGGCGAAGTGTGCTGTCAACAACTCAGCATCTAATTCTGGGATCAAAAACTCGAGAGGGAGGAAA
Source organism: Candidatus Woesearchaeota archaeon (assembly GCA_014729505.1). Classification (GTDB taxonomy): domain Archaea; phylum Nanobdellota; class Nanobdellia; order Woesearchaeales; family ARS49; genus WJJS01. The sequence continues at coordinate 59,633 of WJJS01000021.1, read as the reverse complement.
GAGAAGAAGACTAACGTTTCTTATCCTTGACATACACCCTCACATGACCGTGAGGATTCACCTTATGAGAAAGACTTCCCCGTTTCTTTGCAGGATAGATACGGATCTTTTGAGACAGCACTTTTTTGTGTTCCTTAGTTCGTTTGACAAGAAAGATCAACACCAGCACAGACACAAGAGCCAAGAAGAGATACCACAAAGCACTAGAGTCTTGTGGTGGCGTCACGACCGCTCCGGTCAAAGGAGTGGGCGTTTCATTAACAAGATCACAATCAGTACAAGGGATTTCAGGAAGGCAAGAACCATTCAGTTCACAAGAAGGAATGCAGGATTGCACACGGTCAGGAGGAGTAGCTTCAAAACAACGCGCAAGATCAGTGCAATTGCGTTGGGAAAGACCAGCATCACAGTCCGACCATTCAGAACAATGCCACTGCGGCATACACGTCGACTGACACGATCTACTCGTTGAAGGTTTGCTTACAGAAGTACCACAACCTGCAAGATCCTCACAGGTGCGCGATTGCACACCATTTTCACAAGACTCATAATTTGAACAAGCCCATTGCTCGACACACTCCGGTCGCGTTCTACTACTCCCACCCCCTCCACCTCCGCCAGAACTCGACGGTGCAGAAGAAATAGAAAACTCAATAGGCGTTCCAACACTCGTAGCAAAAGAAGGAAAAGAGAGCGCAAGCACTACTGTTACAACTAGACTCAGTAACCGCAGTACAGGGCCCATAAGGTTATTACGAGGATCCTTGACTCGTTAAAGTTCTCGTGACACCATCACTAGCAGTACAACCAGTGAAATCAGTCTTCATGTACCAGTCTTGAGCACCAGCGCTTGGCGCAAAGTCTGCTACCACTTCAGTATCACTTGAACTTGTGATTTCATCACCAGTGTCCGCGCCGCTGTACGTCGTATCACCACGAAGCGTCATACAACTCGGCAAATCACTATCCAAAGAGACAGTGATGTCAAGATCAACAGTTCCGGTATTATCATACTGGAAGATGGGCGAACCACTCGCTTGTGTTGCGCCACCAGAGACTTTCGCGTTCACGTTTTGATCGTCACCGGTCGTACTTACAAACTCAATGCTCGTCGTTGCAGCACCACCGGAACTTGCACTCACAGCGGTTTCACTAGGTAGTGTTAGCGTAAAACCAACAACAGTATCCACATTAAACTGTACTTGCGTTGTCGTTGAGACCGTATCAGCAGTAGCAAGACCGGCCAACAATCCCAGCGCCAGGACAAGTCCTAACAATTTCTTCATATGTTTTTCCTCCTTTTTCTTTCTTAGTTTTATTCAGCTACAGAGACAAAAGCGGTAAAAAACGGTTTGTCCAACTTTGTCAAACTGCCACTAGCATACTTTGTCAAATACTCTTCCATCCAAAGCGATTCAAGTTCTTCAGGAACTTTAGTAGTATCGAGTGTGATAGCATAATTGCCAAGCGGCGCATCTTCCTTTACAGTGATATGAACAGCAATCTTTTGGGTGCCATTCGGCCTAAACAAAGGATAGTTAGGTTCGAGTAAGAACGCATCAGGACTAATACGCACATCAAAATACTTTGCCACCTCATCTTGCTCGACGACCTTAGATCCGTCGGGCAATTCAAGACCGGTACTGACTTGTGCAGTGGCAGGAAAGTCAAGAGACAATTGAACACCTTGATACGTTTCAACAAGATAATTGCTCTTCATAAAAAAGTAGAAACTCAAGGTTTCACCTTTAGCGATCGTACCAATGGATTCAGCAGGATACGACGCCATACCAAAAGCACCCCAACGATCCTCAGGAGGGTTTTGAAGCAAAGGAACACCAATATCTTCGAATTGAGGGAAGAATTCCGGTTGCAACCAATACTCAGGCTCGAGCTTTTCAAAATCGGTGATACGTCCGGCACGCACAAGAGTTCTTACAGAGTAAAAATCTTGAGGAAAAGCAGGAAGTAAAGAAAACATCGCTTCAGGCAAATAGTCAGGGCGCGTTTGAGCAAGGTCGCCAGCAAGCTCCTTTTCAATCTCCCTTTCAAGCGCTTCACTGTAAGGCTTATCACGAACAGGAGCATCAGTATTGACAGACGTATTCACCACTACCACGGGTTGCGAGCAGCCAACTAAGACTACAAGAGTGACAACGGCTAGGCCTAACAGCCATCTGTTCATGATGAAACCCCCCGGCTCGTAAGAGTCCGATTCGTACTATGAAAGGGGTACGCATTAATAAACTTTCCAAAAAAATAGGCATCCAAACTACTACCGGGCTCCAAAGAACCCACAAAAAGAGGGGCAGTACCAACAGTAACAGCAGCGCTTGGAGCATAAGACATGGCAACGCCAAGCTCAAACACAGAAGGAAACTCTTGATCCAAAAGAATTGAAAGATCAAAGGTTTCAGTACCCGTATTGTGATACACAAAAAAAGGCACGGAACTCGATTGACAATGAGAAGTAGCGTGAACGCAAGGATCAACACCTTCAGCAGAAGCAGCAGAACTATTGAAAACCATTTGAGCAGTACTCTCATTTGTTGGAGCTTGACCGGGAAGAGTCAAAGTAAAACCAAGCACTGAAGTTGCAGGCCCGATATGAAGAGTCTTTGTTTTGTCAGTGAACCAATGATTGCCGGGCGTCGTTTTATTCACGAGCGCCGTGGTCAATTTAATAGGATGCACTTTGTCGGCATCCTCACAGACCCGTAGAGTCCATACGACACGATGTAGCCATCTCTGCTGATCGCTGACTTCGACACTTCCGTCACTAAGAGCAGTACACATCGGGCACTCACTCACGTTAGCCTCAAGCACTTCAAACAATTCGCCAGGAGAACAAGATCCGTCGACGGGAATGCCTTGTTTTTGTGTCGCAAGACGAAGCGTCCACTCACCACTTGGTTCGCCATCAAAGACCCAATACGTCCCGGTAACAGTAAACAATTCCCCGACAGACAATTCCGTTTCACTAGCAGTGAGCCAAATATCAACAATGGAACGAGGATATCCATCGTCAGCAAAGGCGAAAGGTATCACTAACAGAGTCACCACTATACTAAGAATCCATAGACTCTGCATCCTCTTTATCATAGTATAAAGGTATGCAAGCAGTACATCTTTAAAAGAATATCGTTGACGTACAAGCAACCATTTTTATAAACGGCCAGAATAGCAAGCACATGCCACTCAAAGCGATACCGAATCCACCCCCATTCAAGGAGAAATTCATAGAACGATACTCCACACTCACAGACTGGGAGACATTCAAGAATTACTCGCTAAGCTTTCTACGCAAATCAATTCGCGTCAACACCCTTAAGATCACTGTCGAAGAACTCGTTACACGCCTAAGCGATCGCTTTGACTTAACACCCGTCCCTTGGGCGCCATACGGTTTTTGGCTGGAACACAAAGAAGGACGACTCGACATCGGCAACACGATAGAACACATGCTAGGTTACTACTACATTCAAGAAGCTGCCTCGATGATCCCGCCACTGGTATTGAAACCGCAACCTGGCGAACAGGTACTCGATTTGTGTGCAGCGCCAGGATCAAAAACATCACAACTCGCACAACACATGACCAACACAGGATCGCTCTTTGCAAACGACATTACAGGCACACGACTCGCAGCACTCGGTATTAACCTGCAACGATGCGGCGTGCATAACGCAGTCATCACCAAAACAAAAGGAGAACGATTCCCAACAGTACAATTTGATCGCATACTCGTCGATGCACCATGCTCAGGCACAGGAACAATACGAAAAAGCATCAAAACAATTACCATGTGGAACCCAAAAATGGTACAACGACTCACGAGAGTACAACTACAACTACTCAGTCACGCATTCACACTGCTCAAACCAGGAGGAACACTAGTATATTCAACGTGTTCACTCGAACCAGAAGAGAACGAAGGCGTCCTCGATGCATTTTTAAAACGAGAACCGCAAGCACATCTCGCACCAATTACACTGTCACTTAAACGATCGCCAGCAATCCTAGAATTTGAAGGACAAACATACAAAAAAGAAATCAACAACGCATTGCGACTATGGCCGCAGGATAACGATACAGAAGGATTCTTCGTTGCAAAACTGGTAAAACATTAAGGTTTTTCAACCCACTCTTCCCAATAGCGCTTCTCCCTCTTTTTAGGCTTATTACCAAGAATGGATTCAATTTGAGGCAACAAATGCTTAACAATCTCATCATGAGGATGCGGACGTTTTTTTTCCACGCGCGCATCAAAGATCCAGGAAAACAAATAACAGCGCCACTTATTACGACACTTTGTTGAGCGGGGGAGATCCGGAACAAACACCGTCACCTGACGATCAAGATTAATCCAGTCAGTAACCGATTGTCGCCGGGGACGCACCGCCACCTTTGGCAATGGGGCAATATCAACAGTCGCCCACTTAACAATATCAGACCACCTCATACCACTCGTAAAGACACTATATAATTTAAGCTTTGCCACAACACGTTCTACTTACACACCACCGTACCGCACATGACATTACACACCCAAAACACTCTTACCAGCAAAATACCATCTCCATAACGCCATCTCTCCATCATTAACACACTATCTCCATCATTAACACACTTGTCAATCCACTCTTGACGCTATTAGACGCCGTGAACATCCTCATCATACTCTTCAAACTGAAGATCACACGTGTAACCCGTAAACTCGAGATGACAACCAACCTTTTCCTTGCAATGAGGACATACGAGAAAAAAATAGGCATCAGAAGAACAAAATTTTTGATGAAGAGTTCGCAAAGGTTCATCACACTGAGGGCATTCCCCTTCAGTAAAACCAGTACCTCTCGGCACCTTTATCTCCTTATTAACAGTGTCCCAATTCTGGTCGAAAGAAAAAATATCCATGAACTCCTGAGCATGAGCAGGACTTTTAAGCAAGTTGACAATAATTGAATCCAACTCTTCTTTAGTAAATTGTCTTGGTTTATTCATACCGCAAAGCCTCCACAGGTTTAAGCTTACTCGCACTAATAGCAGGAGCAACGCCTGCAACAGCTCCTGTCACAAAACTAAATAACAACGAACCAACAAGTAACGTAAAAGATAAATGAGTGTTAAAAGGAAGACCTACCTGTGAGGCCCCAAACTCGACAAGCAATCCCATGCTCGCACCAATAATAAGACCAATAATTCCACCAGCCAAACCAAGAAAACCCGACTCTATCACAAACAAAAGAGCAATATCACTATTACGCGCGCCAATTGATTTCATCAGACCAATCTCGTTTGTACGCTGCAACACACTCGTATACATCGTATTCATAATACCAATGCCTCCGACGAGCAACGATATGGCGGCAATACCAATAAGAATGGCCTGGACAACAGAAAAGATATCAGAAAAAGTCTCAAGGATCTGCTCAAAAGTCTGCACATCAAAATCCTCCTCATCCTCATCAACGTCACGAAACTTTCTCAAATCCCTAGTTACAGAATCCGCAACATCCGAGGGGGTAAAACCCGGACGCACTTGGCCCATAATGAAATCCAGCTTTTCAGGCTCATCAAAAATCTCACGAGCCGCCTCAAGAGGAATCAAGATCTGACTATCATCTTGAGGATTGCCAATTCGTCCAAGAACACCTACTACCTTAAACTCCTGCCCCTCAATGGTAAGACGATCGCGAATCTTCACCGATTTATCAAAGTACTCGCCTTCATACAACAAAATACCGACAACAGCAGAATACTTATCACCATCCATAAGATCGCGACCTTCAACAATCGAAAACGTCTGAATATCAGAAAAAATATCCTTAGTCTCATCTTGAGGAATACCGGAAACAAAAGGAGTCTTTCGCTCATCACCATACGTAACCTGCCCTAACTTGAAAATCATACCGCCCGCTTTATCCATACCACGACTCTTTCGCACAACATCCAAATCATCCTTTGTAAGGTCTGCACTACCCGACGGCGCACCAATAGCAAAACCACCACCCTTTGGCGTGACAATCAACTTATCACCACCAAGCGCACGAAACTGTTCATTAATCGTTTCCTGCAATCCCTCGCCAATACTAATTAACCCAACCACTGCAGCAATACCAATAATAATGCCAAGAACAGTCAGAAAAGTCCTCAATTTACGCGCACTAAAATTCAAAAACGCGAAATACACATAGTCCTTGATCATTTTATCGAACGCAAAGCCTCCACAGGTGGTAATCGTGCAGCCTGACGCGCAGGAAACGCACCGGAAAACATGCCAAGAACAAAGGAAAACATCAAAGTTCCGACGATGAGCAGCGTACTAATGTGCATGCGAAAGAAACTCGCACCAAGACCAATAGCCAAGTACTCGCCGAGTTTAGCCACGCCAAGTCCAAGACCCAAACCCATCAATCCACCGACAAGACCAAGCATACCAGACTCGAGCAAGAACAACGTAAGAACGTGAGAGTTGCGCGCACCAATAGATTTCATAATACCAATCTCTTTAGTACGTTCAAGAACAGAAGTGTACATCGTATTCATCACGCCAATACCGCCGACAAGCAAAGAAATCGCTGCAATACCAACAAGGACTACCTGCACGGCAAGCAAGACCGTATTCAATTGACCGATCGTCTGCTCAGCAGTCTGCACATTAAAATCCTCCTCGCCTTCCTTGACATCGCGATGCTTGCGAAGCTCCCGCTCAACTATTGCCTTAACATTTACTGGATTAAGATCCGGCTGAGTAAGAGCAAAAATCATCGACAATTTGCGCGGCTCATCAGTTAATTCACGAAGCGTATCTTGAGGAATACGAATCACCCCGTCATGAATACCGGTCCCTATCAACTTTTGAACACCGACCACTTCAAACTCAATATCGTCAAGAAGAATCTTACGACCGACCTCAATAGGATCATCAAAAGCTTCATTAGCGACATTATATCCAAGAACCGCTTTGTATTTGTCACCGCTCTTTAACTCACGACCCTCAGCAATATCAAATAATCCCACGGATTCAACAAAATCAACAGCGTCACTATCAGTTTCAAATGCAAAAATAGAATCAAACTGAATCTCATCTTTAAACTCCACTTTAAGGGTTTTTGACAACGCCCCCTGTACCTGCGTAATACCCTTCACATTGCGAATAACGTCCACGTCAGAATCATCCATAATCGGCGCGACAATGTCAGCAGTACCAGGACCCAAAAACTCGCCGCCAGGGGCAATAATCAAACGATTCGTTCCCAAACGCTGAAACTGATCATTAATGGAATCCTGCATACCCTGCCCGAGACTAATAAGACTCACGACTGCAGACATACCAATAACTATGCCAATCATCGTGAGCCACGAACGCATCCTACGACTTCGTAAGCTACTTAAAGAAAGAAGGACATAGTCCCTGATCATTTTTTCTTTTTCACTCGACGATATATGAAATAACCACCAAGACCTGCAAGAGCAAGTACGACAATAATGGTCGTATAAGGTATCTGCGCCAAACCAAAGGCATAACGTTCACGAGTCGAATACACACGCATAGGTACCTGGAACGTATGCTCATAAGGATTATTGTTCGCATCCTTGTACTTAACCTGCACAGGCAAGAGCAGTTCTCCCACAGACTTTATGAACAGATCAAAATCCTGCGTCTCAATATCATCAGAATCAATATCACCAATGTAGATAGTATTTGTACTCGACAGTATCTCATAATCCTCAGAAGGTAACAAGGTCAATTGCAAAAATTTTACATTCGTAGAGCCGCTATTAGCAAGCTCCAATGTGACCGTGCCCTTCTTTCCGCCAGAAACCACCGTAGACTCCTTGACGTACGCGGAGAGTTCTGGAGTCTGCCCCACAACCATCGACAACAAATCAGATTTTGTATACACCACGCCCAAATCATCAGTATAACGGATAGTCACAGGAATATTATAGACACCTGCTTCTGCATCAGGCTTTGCAATAAGCTCAAATTCTAAGGGGATCTGGTAATCCGACTTAATCTGGAACACACGCTTTTGAGCGGTTGAACGAAATGGAGAAAACGGAGTACTATTCAAGTTCAACGTTACTTCAATATCTTTGAGCAGACCGTCAGCAAAATTCTTGAGCATTAACGTCAAGGAACCAACATGACCTGGTGCGATCTGTTCATCTTCAATAGTGACTTGATCAATCGCTAAGACCGCATCATAGGTTTGCACATCAATCATAATCTGATTATCTGTAAAAGTCTGATACGCATTATCGCTCCAACGCACGCGAAGCTCCAACTCCGTATCACCCTCGACAGCATCCTCATCAACCTTTACTTTATAATCAATAATGACCGCATCAGCACCGGTTTGAGCACCCTGCATTTTGCCAATATTTTGCTTTGCACTGCCACTGTACACTGAGAAAGGATAGGAAGGTAACAGTTCAACAATCACTTCCTCAGTGGTTTCCTGACCAAGATTTTCAATCTTGAGACGCACCTCCACAACATCGCCGGGCTGCACGGGATCAGGATCCTGATTCAGCATCGTCACACGAATATTGGGACTGTTGTATTGGGCAACAACAGCAGTACATCCAAGAATTATTAATAAAAAAATCAAGTATGTCATTAAGTATTTACGCATGTTTGTGACCTCTTTTATGGTTCTTCACCACTTTCTCTATTTGACCGTCCTTTAAATAAATTACCCTCTCAGCGTGCTTGACGAGGTGAATGTCATGAGTGACAAGCACAATAGTACGGCCTTTTTTCGTATGCAAATCCTCAAGCATGCTCATAATCTCACCACCGGTCTTTGAATCCAGATTACCAGTGGGTTCGTCAGCGAGCAACATCTCAGGCTCATTAGCAAGCGCTCGAGCAATAGCAACACGCTGCTGCTGACCGCCGGAGAGCTCATTAGGCTTGTGATTTAAACGCTCACCAAGATTGACAGAATTCAATAATTCAGTTGCACGCTCAACACGCTTAGCTTCGGGAATACCCTGAAAAATCATGGGCAATCCCACATTACCCGTCGCTGAAAGAGCAGGAAGCAAATTAAATTGCTGGAAAATAAAACCAATTTTTTGACCACGAATCTGAGCAAGATCAGACTCTTCCATCAAAGAAATATCCTTGCCATCCAAAAAGATGTGTCCACGAGATGGCTTATCAAGCGCACCAACAAGATTCATCAACGTCGACTTACCAGAACCGCTGGGCCCGATAATCGCGACAAACTCTCCTTGCCACACATCGAGAGTAACCCCCCGCAATGCATTAACAGTTGCAGAACCCATCTTGTAGATCTTCCACACCTTACGCAGGGAAATCACCGCTTTTTTCTTCATACAGATAAAGTCTAACAGCATACCTATAAATGTATTTTCTTTTTGCTGCACAATCCTTAAATACCAGCATCACCATCTAGAAAAAAAAGATGGCATTCATTCTTTGGTTTAAAGAACTGTCCAACGCAGACGTAGACAAGGTCGGCGGCAAAAACGCCTCACTTGGCGAAATGTATCGCGAACTCAAAAAGAAAAAAGTACGCGTACCAAACGGATTTGCCATCACCGCAGAAGCATACAAACACTACCTTCAAGAAGCAGGAATAGAAGAACCACTCAAAAAACAACTCAAAGGACTCAAACGACATACTATCCGCGACCTGGAAAAAAGAGGACGAGCAATACGCGACCTTTTTCTCTCTAAAGAACTCCCACAAGATTTGCAAGACGCGATTCTAAAAGCATATCATACACTCTCAAAAACATACGGCGACAAGAACACAGACGTAGCAGTACGCAGTTCTGCCACCGCCGAAGATCTGCCAACAGCAAGCTTTGCAGGACAACAAGAAACATTCCTCAACATATCAGGAGAAACAGCATTACTTGACGCATGCAAACGATGCTTTGCCTCGCTCTTTACCAATCGCGCGATCGTGTATCGTGAGGAAAACAAATTCGACCATCTCAAAGTCTATCTCAGCATTGGTGTACAAAAAATGGTTCGCTCAAAGAGCAGCGGCGTCATGTTTACCATTGACACAGAAACAGGATTTCGCAATGCGATTCTCATCAACAGCGCTTACGGACTTGGAGAAAATGTCGTACAAGGAAAAGTAAACCCAGACCAATTCTACGTCTTCAAACCAACACTGGACACTCACCAACCAATACTTTCCAAAACACTGGGTGAGAAAAGTATACGCATGATCTATTCTGGTGAAAGCACCAAAATACCAGTCAAAAACGTTGATGTAAGCACAGAAGATCAGGAACGATTCAGCATAACAGACAAAGAAATACTTACACTGGCACGATGGGGAAACATAATCGAAGACCATTATTCAAAAAAGAAAGGCAAGTTCACGCCAATGGATATTGAATGGGCAAAAGATGACAACGACACACTCTTTATCGTCCAAGCACGACCAGAAACAGTACAATCACAACGGGATCCAAACGTTTTAGAAACATACAAGCTCGAAGAAAAAGGAACAACACTCGCACAAGGACAAAGTATAGGAAACAAAATCGGCGTAGGAAAAGCACACGTCATCATGGACGTGAAACACATTAACAAATTCAAGAAAGGAGAAGTCCTCATCACAGAAATGACAGATCCGGACTGGGTGCCCATCATGCGACAAGCAGGAGCGATCGTGACGAACAGAGGAGGACGCACGTGCCATGCAGCAATAGTCAGCCGGGAACTCGGCATACCCTGCATTGTCGGCACAAAAAACGCAACAGAAACAGTCAAGACAGGACAAGACGTGACCGTCGTGTGTTCACAAGGAGATGTAGGACGCGTCTACAAAGGAAAACTAAAATTCCACGTTAAGAAAACAAATCTGAAAAAACTGCCAAAACTAAAAACAAAAATCATGATGAACCTTGGCGACCCCACACAAGCGTTTGATTACAGTTTCCTTCCCGTCAAAGGCGTAGGACTCGCACGAGAAGAATTCATCATCAGTTCAAGCATACAAATACATCCACGGGCATTACAAGAATATCCAAAAGTACCTGCAGATGTTAAGGAAAAAATCGACGAACTCACAAAAGGATATGAAGACAAACAACAATACTTCATCGATAAACTCGCAGAAGGCATCGCGATGATAGCAGCAGCATTCCATCCAGAAGACGTCATCGTACGATTATCAGACTTCAAAACAAACGAATACGCAGACCTCATAGGAGGAAAAAAATACGAGCCGGAAGAACACAATCCTATGATCGGCTGGCGAGGAGCCTCGCGATACTATCACAAAGACTACCGCGATGCGTTTGGCCTTGAATGCAAAGCATTACTCAAAGTACGAGAAGAAATGGGACTTGAAAACGTGAAAATAATGATACCATTTTGTCGCACACCAGAAGAAGGAAAAAAAGTACTCAAAGAGATGAGAAAACACGGACTGCACCGTGGGAAAAAAGGACTGGAAATCTATGTGATGTGCGAAGTACCAAGCAATGTACTGCTCGCAGACGAATTCTCAAAAATCTTTGACGGCTTTAGCATCGGCAGCAATGATTTAACACAACTGACACTGGCAGTGGATCGCGATTCAGAACTCGTCGCCAACCTGTATGACGAACGAAATGACGCAGTCAAACAACTCATCTCCAAAGTGATAAAAAAAGCAAAAAAGAACAAAAGAAAAATAGGCATCTGCGGAGACGCGCCAAGCACGTACCCAGAATTTGCACAATTCCTCGTCAAAGAAGGTATAGACAGCATGAGCCTCAGCCCGGACGCAGTGCTTGCAACGTTTAAACATTTACGTAAGTAAGACAATAGTTCTATTCGCATTCATATTCCATAGTCTTTAGCACGCACGCCACAAATCAATAAAAACAAGAGTGAAGTGCAAAAAGCAATGGTCAATCCAACAATTGCAGGCGCCCTCGCCTCACAGGAACTGCGCGACATCATACAACAAGGATGGTTTGGTTTTGAATACACCGATGACATCGAACGACGCATACAACCGGCAAGCTACGATCCCATACTCAGTGAAAACGCCTTTCGCGTACCAGCGTTATGGAAACCAGACAAAGGAGCAACAATACTTGAATCACTGCGACGATTACCCTCAAGACGACGAGCACAGGTCGATCTCAGCGACGGAGGACTCATCATTCCAAATCGCGACTTTTCATGGCTTGTCTTTCTCGAAGGAGAGTATACGATTCCAGACAATTTCTGGCTACGAGCAAGTCCAAAAAGTACCGAAGGACGATTAGGCAATTGGGTACAGCTCGTTGCAGACAAACAAACAGATTATGACGAAGTCAACGGACCATACAAAGGAAAGCTCGCCGTGAAAATAACACCGCGAGTTTTTTCAAGCATCATCTACCCGGGCATGCCTGTCAATCAGCTACGCGTGTTCTGCGGACAAGACTTCAACTTTGATGAACGCAGCCTGCGACGAGAAGTCTATACCAACGAATTGTTATACGAAGGAGATACTCCCGTCGATCCGCAACGTGTAAACACGAGACGAGGACTTGAAGTGCATCTCGATCTTGAAGGGCGCATGACTGACGGACTCGTCGGATTTCGCGCAATAGGCAATCCAGACCCGCTCGATCGCAGACAACGACGCGCATACCCCATACATCATTACTTCGACGCAATAGAAGCACCACGCAACGGACTGCTCAACATCGACCCCACAGACACACTGTTCGTTCTTGCCACACTCGAACGTATACGAGTGCCCATCATGATGGCAGCCGAGATGGACGCAGTCGCTCTCGAACACGGATGGGTAAAATGGCATGAGGCAGGATTCTTCGATCCAGGATTCGGTTACGGAGCAGACGGAGAAATCAAGGGAAAAAGCGGTGTTGTAGAAGTACACGCAGGAGGAAGAGGCGGAGAACAACTCAAACACGGACAGGGATGCGGACGATTACAATATCATCCGCTACGACGACGACCAGACAAATGGTACGGCATGGAAGGATTAGGATCAAGTTATGCCGATCAGATAGGAGCATGGTTTGCAAACCCATTCGTACTTCCCGGTCACGATCTTGCAGAACTCGCACGCCTACTGCTCAAACAAAAAGAACCAGTAATGGCAATAGCCACAGAACACCTCTTTGCACAATCACAAATGGACTATTTTCAAGGTTTTAAAAGCCGCGACAGTATGTCGTACGAACAACGCATCCTGCAACATTACGAATTCGAACCAAAAGAAAGCGTCGAATGGGATACTCTGCGCAAACAACCAATACCCTACGTTCTCGTCGTGAATCCTACAAGCAAAAGAGTGCTGGTCTACAAGCGCGCAGTAGACGATGAAACATACACAGAACGACGATTGCAAGGAAAAATCAGTATCGGCATCGGAGGACACGTACGCAAAAAAGACCTCTCTGCAGACAATCCACTACTGTGCGCACGAGACAGAGAATTCAATGAAGAAATAGAAACACGAGGTCCGGCGAGAATGAAACACCTGGGCTATATCAATTACGACGGCGACGATGTCAGCAGAGTACATTTTGGCATACTCTACGCAGCATTTGTTGATACTGATGATGTGCGACCAAAATCCGCAGAAGTGCACAGCGCAGAAATGATGACACTCGACGACTATCACACATTAGCAGAAAAGCCCGAATACGAAGTAGAAGCGTGGACCAAGATAGCGATTGAACAAGTGGAGAAATTATTCAAGTAAGCACCACCACTTTTCTCGTCAAAGTTTTGTGAATGTAGACAGAATATTCTGACACCTTTTTTAGTTTTGCCCTGACAATAAGTTGATCATAACGTGCGAAATGGGGAAACACAACAACTGCCCGTTCTCGAAGAGTCCGACGAAGCATCATCAAAAAATCAAGATAGAGAGTGCTGCGATCAATCTTTTTTGTCATACGACCGTAAGGCACATCTGTTGCGACAAATTTCATAGGCGTATTGAGTAACGTCGCATCCTTAACGACAAGCGTAGCATCAAGACCAAAATGTTCCATGTTTTCTTGACAACGACGGATCATAGCAGGATCATTATCATATCCTCGAAGCGACAGACCCATAAGCCCCGCTTCAATCAGCAGACCCCCCGTACCACACATAGGATCTACAAACGTACCCTTCCAAATCCCTGTAAGATTAACCATCGTTGCAGCAAGAGACGGGTGCATAGAAGAAGGATGATGAGCAGGACGCAAATGAGCCTTCCTCTTTTCATACCCGTGAGAAAGTTCCACACCGTTGAGACCGACAAACACTTTTTTGCCACGGACAAAAAAGTCAATTCTCGTTGAGGAATTGCGGACATTGACTGGAGGATGTCCAAGTTTCTCACCGATACTTTTTGCCAATTCTCCAGTGCGAACCGCAGTTGACCCATGAACCCCGACGTAAAAATCTTTTTTGAAAACCTTCTTCCAGGGAAATGCTTCCACACAAGAATTGAGCGAAGAAAGCGAACAAGAAAAGAGAAACTCATGGACAGATCGCGTTTGCGCAAGACGCGTAGTGAGATCGCGGTTCGTGTCAAGAATCAAGATATCGTTCTGTAGACGAAACTCACTAGAGCGGGCAAGTGCCAGGACTTCATCGCGAGCCATCAATGGAAACTGTTTTTTAAGGACAAATAATTTCTTCATACCATAAACCTATAAAGGACACTGTACTTGCAAGCAGTATGCCTCGCATAAAAATCTTGCTCCTCATCGCAGTACTTTGCTGTGCACTCTCCGGGTGCTCAGTTTCAGTACTTGATCACATGACCGTCGAAGAAAAGATCGCACAAATGATGATCGTGTTCTCCCACGACAAGGATATTCGTCGATTAAGCGATCTGGGCGTTGGCGGTTTTCACATTGGTCTTGAACCAAATGAAGAAGCAGTACGGACAAAGGTGCACAGGATACTGCGCGCATCACACATACCACCACTAATCACTGCAGACTTAGAAGGATGTCGCAACCCCTTTGAAGAATTTGCGATTTTTCCTTCGCTGTCAACAATCAAGACAGTAGAAGAAGCATACACTCTTGGAACACAGCACGGCACATTGCTAAAGGATCTGGGTTTTACAACCAATCTTGCTCCCGTCCTCGACAGGGAGGACAGGATCGAAGAATGCCGCAGTTTCAATGGATCGGCAGAACACATCGCACAAGTAGGAGCATCATATATTGCAGGCGTTCAAAGCACAGGGGTCATGGCAGTAGCAAAGCATTATCCGGGACAAACACTGTCAAGCGATGATCTGCATCTCACCAGCACACAAGAAACAATAACACAAGATGACCTGCTTCCCTTTTTTGAAGCCATCAATGCAGATGCAAAAGGCATACTTGTCGGACACCAACTAGTTACTGGCGCACTTGATTCACAAGGAATGCCTGCAAGCAGTTCACCGCAAATAGTACAATCACTACGACCATATTACGAAGGGCTGCTCATTACCGACGATCTGGGAATGCAAGGCGCAAGGGATCATTTTGAAAGCTCCACAGCACTTATACGCGCATCAATCGATGCAGGTTACGATCTAGTAATCTTCTTTGGCAGTGCTGATGAAGTAGAACAAGCCATACAAGACATTGCACAGGCAGTAAAAAACAATGAAATCTCAGAATACCGTCTTGATATCAGCGTAGCTCGAATACTTGCAACAAAAGGATTGCAGTAAACTATTTATATCCGACTATACTCTCTACAATCATGAAAAAGCGGGGGCGACCAACACGATCACAAATACGACAAAACATAATAGAAATTCTGTTCGTGATGGGAAAAGGATACGGGTATGAACTGCACAAAATATACAATGCCATCTTTTCACAATGCACCCGTGAAAGCGTCTACTATCACCTTAGAAAAGGCATAGAACTCGGCGAATTCGAACTCAAAGAAATCACACAAGAAAAAGGAGATTTCTCCTGGGGCGGCATTGTAGAGAAAAGATACTATTGTCTTGGAAAACATGCAATAGTCAAAGGAGACAGCCGCGTTGCAGACTATTTCTCACGAAAAACGTAAGCCTGAGCAAACAAAGGCCACACAGAAAACAAAAACATAGCAAGACCAACTGCAGTAACCACAAAAGGACCTACTCTCGTGATAACGGTAAAAATTACCAAAATAACAGCAGCAGAGAAATACCCAATAGCAAAAAGCAAAGAAACAAGCCACGCCTTAACCATCTCAACAGAGAGCGATTTTCTCACGACTGTTGGTAATCGCAAACCATCAGCAAGCCTTTCACCCGACGCAAAACCAAGAACTGCAGAGGGAAACACCCACAAGATCACAATACCCGCAAGAACAGACAAAGACATCCCAAGAACATAATTCACCCTAATAAGCAAAGACAATGCAAAAATAGGAAGCCAATAGACAACACCAAGAAGAACTGCACGAACACCAAGCCACAACACATGTCCAACGGCAGGAAACTCAGGCAGGACATACCGCTTGAAAAGATTGTTCCTAGCCACACACACAACATAACCTGCCACATACAATAACGTCACAGAAGAAATAATTCCGGTAAGAACAATAGCACCGATACGCCACAAAAAATTCTGCGTAATCATGCCTGCGACAACGTTAATCAACGGAACAAGCAATAATACCACTACCACGAAGAGCGCAGTAAGATTCGTAAACGGCATGTGCAAAGACTGTACGTATTTCATGGGCCTCTTTTTGCATTCAAAGACTCCAGAATTATATAAGGTTTTTGCTCGCAAAGATTTATAAGCGTGCTCTTCATACGAGAACAAAAAAAGAGGCAGCATGATATCACCCATTCCTTCATGGATAACTATCTTCAGCGTTCTTGCCATTGAATGCTTTTTTATCGCGTTTGGAGAACCACTCATGGGTCTTGTATTGCTCAGCAGCATTCTTTTTGGACTACTCGTGCGGCATCTGCTGGTACAACGAAAACACGCGCGAGCTTCATGGATACTCTATGCCATCATTCTGCTTATCTGGCTAAGCACAGGATCAATCTTGTTATGGATCTTGGGCTTGCTTTTCGCAATACTACCAATGCTTGAAACATGGGCATACGTTAAACGATCACCAAAAAGAATTGACCGAAGTGCGACATTCCTCGCACTGCTGCACACGAGCGTTATCCTCCTCACCCTCGCAGGAGTATGGCTCCTTATACTCGCATACGTCATACTACCACTACTCGGTCCGCTACCCTTATGGGTTCTTTTCTTACTGCTCTCCACACTGGCACTGAGTGTTCTGCCCGTTCGCGTCATCATCAAGTACGTCATGAAAAAAGCAGACGTATACGACAAAAAAGCGTTTTATTACCAGAAAGCGCCCTTTCGCTGGTTAAACAGATTAGTGCGACGATCAGACATTACCACAGGAGTTGCACTCAGTGTTTTCGTCTTCATGGTGCTCTTTATCGGAATGCTCGCCATCCAGGGACTTGCAATCACTTCACTTGTCACACAATTCAATACTCAACAACTAAAACACGAACAAGAACAACGAGCACTTGCAGACGAACTCTGGTTTGATAACAGCGCACTGCAGGAAACAACACTTGCACGAGAACTGCTTGCCAGACGAGCAAATAAAGACGACCAACTCAAGCAAGTGCCACTTACAGTCAAGAACATTTACTCAGACAACTGGGTAGTGCACTATACTAACGCCGTCACGCATTATTTTGATATCATCGTAGACACGCACGTGCTCTCCTCCATGGCAACAACAGCGAGCAAAGAATGGGGTGATCTGCAAGAAGGACCACCATACAGGGATGGAAGCCTCACACTCCCCGACTATGAACAATCACTACAACAAACGATCGCGACGCTACAACCACTACTCATCACTGAAGAATTCACCTTCACACCTCAAAAAGCAGACAAAGGAACAACGATCGCACAACACGCGTTTGGCACAATCATTGAAGAAACAGTCATCTTCGGCTACATGCAGCAATGGGAAGAACGCATAGCGCAAAAAGTGCACGACGTAACAACAGACTATCCATTCCACGTCCTTAACACGATGGATGAGGCAGAAACAATAGAAGAGCGCATAGTACGATTACGCATACGACGAGATGAACTCGTAGAGCAGACTCTTAGACAATGCGTTCATGCGGACTGCAAATACAATATCATCAGTGCCGCAAAGGACAGCATGTTCTGTGCGCGACTGCCTGCAGAAGAAATGCCTTTTTGCGTTGAAGAATTTACACAACGAGAAAAGGATTGTCAACAATTCAGTCACAACCAAGAGCTCATGGAAACCTGCACCAGATCATTTACAACAACTTCCGCAGAAAACCCATAACAGCAAACGTCTCCCTTTTCGTCAACATTGCCTTAGCAATAATCTTGCGCCAGACTTTCTTTTGTGTTTCACGTTTTTGTTCAGTCGTGAAAGGTAAGGAGTCAAGTACCTTATCAAAAAAATGCGCAATCGTTTGCATATCCTTCTTTTCAGCCAATGGGTGAACAGGAAACGCCGTTGTTGCAAAAAACTCATAGAGCACAATACTGACTGCATGACTCACATTCAACGTACCATATTTTTTTGAAGCAGGAATAGTAATAAGAAAATCACAATAATCAACCTCCTCATTAGTCAACCCCGTACCTTCAGAACCAAAAAGAAGAGCAATTTTCGCCTTTCGATTCACTGAACGGGCAGCCTCTTTGAGTGAGACAGGACTTCGAGGAATATTAAACGCAGTGCCAGTCTGGGCTGAGGTACCGAGTACATAATCGAAACGCTTTAAGGCAGAAAAATCGCGTACCTTGGCCTTTTGAAGAATCGACTGCGCATGCTTTGCACGATTACGTGCTTCTTGTTCACGATGATCACACTTTGGAGCAATAAGCATGAGTGAATGAAATCCAAAGTTAGCCATAACGCGAGCAACAGCACCGACATTGCCAGGGTGTTGAGGACGAACAAGAACAATCGTAATCATAACATTGTTAAAGAGCGCCATATTATAAAACCCTATGAAAGCAGGAATCTTACTGGTATTACTGATTCTTGCGGGGTGTGCTATGAATCAACCGCCAGAAAAACACAATCTTGAACCAACACCGGAAAACCCGTTTCCCGATTATCAACCAAAAACATCACAGGACACCATAGAAGATGTTATGCCAGAAGTGGGCTCGCCGCAACTACGTGAACAACTCGCATCACTTACGCCGGCAACACTGGACAACGCTAAAGAATTACTAGAACTGTACCTCGAATACGCGCAAAAAGCACAACAACATCCGGGAGAAACGGTACAAGGCAATCCCATCCTTGGCGCTCCAGAACAGCATTACAAACCATCAGAAGAGGAAGTCATCCTTTCAAAAGTCGGCATGCTCCTTAATGACCTCAAAAAAAACGTGCCAGCACCCACACTCAAAAAGCACTTCGAAGAACAAGGACTTGTTGAAACAATCGTACACTACCCAGTCTTTATCGTTACACACGCAGATGTTATGGGGTCGGGACGATTCTTCTATATTGAAATGGAATGGAAAGACATTTTACTGCCATAAAACATAAATAGCTACGAGGTATTGTAGACGCATGGCCAAACGACGTCGGCGAAAAAAAGTCAATCATATCTGGGAAGGTATTAAAGGATTCTTCTGGATATTCTGGGTCGTCATCAAATACATAGGCCTCGGATTCTATTACGCAGCAATGGGCATTGGATGGTTCTTTGCATGGCTAGCGCGCAAAATTAAGGCGCCAAAGTTTCCAAAGAACAACAAAACAATAGACGTCGAGACAAAAGAAACCACACGCGACGAAATCGAAACAAAACAAGAACGAAAAACAAGAGAAAAAGCAGAAAAACAACGGCCGGACACGCCACCAGAGTTTAACGAACTCGATGCAGAACACACCACAGCAGGGGACTTTGAACACTTTGCTGAATCATACCATCACAAATCACAGGTCATGCTCATCTTTGGCAAACGAGGAAGCGGAAAATCAACACTTGGCTTTCGCATCATGGAAAACATCGCTGCAAAAACAGGAAGGCCGGGGTTTGTGCTTGGCGTCAAACAAGAACTCCTGCCGAAATGGATCAGCCAAGTAGAGAGCGTTGACGAAGTCAAAAACGGCGGCGTAATCCTCGTTGACGAAGGAGCAATCGCGTTTAGCGCACGACAATCAATGAAAAAAGCAAACGTCGCCCTCGGCAAATTACTAGCCATTGCGCGACACAAAGATCTCACACTGCTCTTTATCACACAAAACACAGGAATGATCGACAAAAACGTGCTCAACATGACAGATGTCATCATCGCCAAACAAGGAAGTCTGCTGCAAAAGAAAATGGAACGAGCCGTCGTACGGGACTTCGTCGAAAAAGCGGACAAGGCCATCAAAAGCGTAGAACGCGAAGAGCGAATCAAATACTGCTACATTTTTGCCGACGATTTCGAAGGATTATGCAAAATTTCCCTACCAAGCTTTTGGTCAACAAAGATTAGCAAGAGTAACGCATGACCGAGTACGACGAGATTCTCGAAAATTACCTTCAACGACGAAGAGATCCCCATCAACTCAGCTACAACCGCGACATTGAAGTACCTGCAATGATCAAGATGATCGGACCAGTGACAGGAAAAACACTGCTTGATCTTGGCTGCGGTTTTGGCGACCATGCAGCACGATTAATCAAGAAAGGCGCAAAACACATCATCGGCGTTGACATCAGCAAGAAAATGATACAGCTGGCTACCAATCGAAAAATACCACGAACAGACTTTAGCGTACGAGATCTAGACAAACCTTTTCCATGGTCCATGGAAAGCTTTGATATCGCCTACTCCAGCCTCGTCGTTCATTATCTTGACAACCTAGACAGATTATTTAATCAAGTATACAACGTGCTGAAAAGAAACGGGATCTTTGTCTATTCAACAGCACACCCCATTCAAAACATGCTCTCCATGAAACCGTACTTGATTAGCGTTAAGAAAAAAGGAAGCAGTTATGACATTAAAGGAGATTATTTTGACGAATCAAAGCGGGACTTTGATATGGGGACAAGCGTTGGCCATGTCAAGATGCATGCGTACACATTTGAAACACTAATGCAAGCAGCACTCAAGAACAATTTTCGCATCATCGACTATGTCGACGCATTACCAGTTCCCAGTGCAAAGAAACGAAGTCCAGAAAAATACCGTCTCACGACAACACTGCCAACATTTATTCTTTTCAAGCTACAAAAGCATTAAAGAAAACCGGCAATCACATTAAACAAAATCAGTGCAAGAAAAAGCCAACTGACAGAAGCCCAGATCTTGTCGCCCTTTTCCTTAAACAACTTATTTGTTGCAATCTTAAACATACGACCACCATCAACAGGGCCAAGTGGTACGAGATTAAACAATCCAATACCCAAACTAAGCAGGGCAAGCCATTGGAACAGACCCATCAACCATGAAAAAGTCATAGCTCCCCATTGTCCACCCCAAAAACCGTCCCGCACATTCAATTTTTCAGCAATAAAAATACCAAAATAACTACGATTATCACGCTGTTCAGGACGTACCATAAACTCTCCTTTATCAGTGCCAACCATTATTTCATCAAGAGGTTCATCACCAACCGCTTCAAAAAACGATTCAGAATCCAGAACCATTTTATCATTAATGGAAGTGATCACAGTACCAGGTTCAATACCTGCAATCGCGACAGGACCATCTTCAACAACCTGCGTAATCTCAATACCAGTCGATTCATACACGCTGGGAACAGCAGGCAAGAAAAGATAGACAAACACCAAAAGAAAAAGTATGCCGGTAATGATATTACTAAACGGGCCTGCAGCAAAAACAGACAATTGCTGCTTATCAGGACGTTTCTTCATTTTTTTCTCGTCAGGTTCAACAAACGCAGCAGGAATAACAGGAACAATAACGCCGAGAAAAGCAAAACCACTCGATTTAACAGGAATCTTATGAGCCCGCGCAAGAATACCGTGCGACGCTTCATGAATAACAGCGATAATGAAAATACAGACAATCCAATAAATGAAAGGAACATAGAACACACCCTGCGCTTCAAAGGGAAGTACAAGACCAACACCGGACAACGCAGCAGGTTCAGTAAGGATACGATAAGAATTATAGACAAGCTCAAAAGCAATCGCTGCCATGCCAAGAAATCCAACAACAATACCAGCATAGCCCGCCCAGATCAAAGGCCTTCTACACCTCTCTGCACACCAATCAAAAAATTTCAGACCCAGCTTTGTGCGCAATAACACGAAATAGAGAATCGGAAACAGCATGCGCTGAAACTCAATCTTTTTGCGTTCACGATACAAAAAAATGGAAAGCCCAATAATAAAAAGAACAGCGACTATAGCGTTAGCACTCACCATCTATTTTTTACGCTTAGGTTTAAACTTATGACTGCCGCAATTTCGACAGGTAATATCGCCACTAAGCGCTTTGAGATTATTGCCCTTCTTTACCGACTTACATCGTCGGCAGACAAATTTATCTGCAAGAAGACGCTTATGAGCGGCTTTAGCCATTGCGGGATCTTGAAACTTTGCCATTATTTCTTCACTTGCTTCATTACTTTGTCATCCAAAATTTGCCAGTACAGGATTTCAACACCATCCTTGACATCATCCTTGAGTTCTTCAGGAATCTTCATGTCAAAGGTCTCGTAGGTCTCGAGATCCATCACATTAGCCGTGTCGCCAGAGACGAACATGACCTGCGCTGACTTTTTATCAATGATGGGCACTTCAACAGAGTCACCAGACGGCAGCACGATATCGCGCTTCTTGCCATCAATTAAGCCCACTGCAATAATACGCGCTTTTGCGCTGCCGTGCTTACCGGGCTTTGACGTTGAAATGTTTGTTGCCTTACACGCTACACCATCAATGAGGATGTAGCTTCCAACCTTAATGCTTCCAGCATTGACAATCTTGGTAGCCATTTCTCTCTATTACCTAATATCATACTGACAAATTGAAGCATTTATATAATTTTTGGTAGGGTCCTCACTAGTGGTCCTTAAAAAGAGCATGGGGACTTAGAAATACCGCGAAGTCCCGCATCTCATCCAGGAATGGTGTCCGCCAATCCCTCGTTTCTTGCGTCAGTCGAGGCCTGACGTCTGCACGGCCTTCTGCTCCCAGACCGAAACAGTCAAGGGCTTAACAAGACTTTATGCAGACGCTACCTTTTGACGGCGTACTACACGAAGTTCTGCGCCTATGTACGTGTTATTACCACAACCGAAAACTCTTGCGTCGCTTCGCTTTTCTCACCAAACTGCCCAAGCGCTTTTCCAACTGTTCATAATCACCAAACTTTCGTTCATCCTCTCTAAAGGCTTTCGTGTGATGACGACTCTGCGAGAACTTGTGTTTTTTATGTAGCATTTCATGATACATCACATAATCAAGCAATTCCTCATCTGCAAACAAACATTCACTAATCATAATCGTGTCCGTGCCATACTCGTAACTGCCTAATTTTGTCGTACCGCGACCAAGCACAAGGTTTGGTTGCTCCATAAGACCGTCAAAAAAACGATCATTAACGCGCTCAAAACTCGCGGCGAGCAAAGGATGATCATGAGTTTTTGGAATCGTATGATGAACATTTTTGAGAAACGAATGATACAACTCCATAGCCATCGTTTTCTTCTTAACCCTAAACAAGCGCGTCAACAATTCCTGGATAATTCCTTTTTGAATATCTCTTGAAACAGATCGCCATTGTCGGCTAAGACTGACTACAAGCTTGTCTCGCGACAAACGAATATTGCCATTATATCCCTTAAAACGACCAGAATACTTCAGCTCAGGCGTATACAAGAATTCACGAGTAGGAAAAAGTTCAACAAATGATTCGCGAATAAGATCAGACCTCATAGCGCAACAAGGCTCCAAAGCCACCGATTTCCTTGAGTTGCACACCCTCGCGAGTGTCTGTGGAAATAATATGCACCGTCGTATTAAACTGCTTGGCAATTTCCTCGAGTTCGTCAATTACAGCAGCATCAACAACTTCAGAAATCAGCAAATCCTCAACAGCGCCCATTTCAAGCGCTTTTTTTACATTAACTTGGCCGTACGCCACCTTTTGAGGATCACGAACGAGACGATCAAGCATTTCGCCGACAATCTTCTTTTCTTGAGCGACTTCCTCATCAGCCAAAATATCCTGACATTTGTCAAGCAATTCGTGGAGTCCGAACTCTTCAGTATAACTCAGATCCTTTATCGCGATAATTTTCTTTTGTATATCTCCTGTGATGAAATTTCCTTCAACAAGTTCGTACTTAATGGGGCCAGGACCGCCAATAAGAATACCTTTTAGACCATCGCGATTAAGAAATTCGTTCTTAATATACTCCGCTACTTTCTTGAGATGCTCTTTTTTTGCCAGATCACGATTCATACTGAAACGTTTTGCGGACTGACCACCTGCCTTGAACTTTCCAGGCACATGAGAATGAGTCTTTGTAAGAGGGATAATTGCAGAACCTTTCAAAATCGCAATAATAGCATCGCGCGTATCAAGCACTACCATCCCATAGACTTCCTTTGTATCCATGAGTTCTTCGAGAATATCGAGCTGAAAGTCCTTATCACAGCGATAAATGCGCTGATTAATAGGCATAGGAGGTTCAATACTCCAGACTTGAACATCATTGCCACCAGTAGACGCGTCGAGATTGCCGGAAAACACTGCAAGACCATTGGGCGGCGTTTGCTTAAACAACTTGAGATGTTGAATCATACGCTCCAACGCGTTAATTACATTTTTTCTCGTTTGCGCAGACTTAATGTTTGTTGCCGTACTCTGTTCTTGTGACAAGTGATGCATAATTTTGTTCAGATCATAACCTGCCGGAATATACACTGACACAAATTCTGTATGACGTGCACGATACTGTTTGAGTTCCTGCACGAACTTTTTTACTTTATACTTTTGTTGCGCGGTTAATGCCATAAGAACTCAGGTAGGCTATCGACTAGCAGAAAGGCCAGTATCTTGATAGCTATTTGTTTTCATAAAAAGAAGAGAAGAAAGAGAGTATAAAAAAGTTTGCTATGTGCGCTTCTTGCGTTTTTTACGCGTTGATTTCTTGCGCGTCGATTTCTTTTTCGTCGACTTGGCCGTCGTATCAACAGGTTCTGAAACTTCCGTTACAGGTTCAGGTTCCCACTTTTGCGGCGGCTCCCACAAATCAATAGCGATAAACGCAATAAGCATCGAAAATGCAGCCACAATCATACCGCCGGCAACAGTAATCGAGACGCCAAGCATCCAAAACAGCCACACGAAATTAGCCAGACTCGCTGAAAAAACGATGAGTGTGAGCGGCCAGCCCCATCGCGTATTAAGCGCAAGTCCAATCAACGCAGCAATGGAGACGAGCAAACCAATGATAAGGATAAGCGTTTCCAGCTCCTTGTATGCGACGAGGTTTGCTGAAAGACGCAGCGCACCCCAAAACTGAATAGCTAGTAAAATAATTGTTGTAATAAATCCTGCAAGACCCATAGTGAATCTACCTCCTCTATGCATCGTAGCACTGTCCAGAATTATATAAGTATTTCTATTCTCGAGTAGTAACTACAGAGCGGAGAATAAATAAAGCAGACAGACACTCCACCCCCACATGATCATAACCATCTCAGGCGAACCAGGTTCAGGAAAATCCACCGTAGGACGAAAACTCGCCCGCGAACTGGAATACTCGTTTATCTCTATTGGACAAAAGATCCGCAGAATCGCGCAAGAAATGAACAAAGACATCCTCGAACTGATGAAAGACAAACAATCATTTAAGAAAGTACAAGAACACATCGAACAGTATCTCGATTCGCTAAGCGAAAAGGACAATCTCGTCATCGACGGCCGCGACGCCTTCTACCACCTGCGAGACGCCCTGAAAGTATTTCTATCAGTTGATGACCGCGTCGCTGCAATACGGATCTTTAACGACAAACGCGAAGGAAAGCCACCCTTTGCAAACGTCGAAGAATCGCTTAAGGCATTACAAGAACGAAAGAAACGAGAACAGGCACTGTACAAAAACATGCATAACATCGATATCTTCAACATGAAACATTACGATATCGTCATCGACACTACGCACATGAGTATCGAAGAAGTCGTCGCACAACTACAACACTCGCTCTAATCTTGCCAACGAGTTATTCAATTACCGTAAGCTTCTCCACTTTATCGCCAATACGATACGTATGCTCGAACTGCGCAACCATACCCTTTGCACGCTCAACAAGAGGAGGATGCTGCTGCACATTATCAACACGCAACAATTCGCGAAGCGCTAAACGCGTCTTTCCAAGACCAAACTTCTTTGCTAGCCAGCGCGTCGTAAACGGATAGATCTCATACTCTTGATCAACATATGCAAGGATTTCTCTAGCAAAAGGACTTCGCACGGCCTTGGTATTAATCAGCGAAAAAAGATTAGCCTGTTCACTCTCATAAATCTGCCCATCACCATTAGTAGCGAAAGGTTCTACAGCAATAACCTGCCCATCCTCGAGCGCCGTTTGATCTCCAGTCGCAATATTTGGAATACTCGGATGATCATGAATCATCTCATGACTAATAGTATGACCGGACAAATTCCTAATCGGCGAGAGACCATAACTCATGATCGTCTCTTGAATAGTACGGCCAATCTCGTCAAGCGTTGCACCAATGCATAACACTTTCTCTGCGGCCTTTAATGCCTCGCGACTCGCGTCACAAATCTCCTTATACTGTCCGCTCAAATCAATCGTCGCAGCATTATCGCCGATAAACCCATCAATCCGCACACCAACATCAATCTTTACCAGATTATTATCAAAAACGCGTTCGTCGTCAAACTCCGCACACTGATGAGCAGCAACATGATCAAAACTAATCTGCGTAGCCCAGGCAGGTTTTGCACCAAGATCATAGATCTTTTGATCGATCTTGTCACTCACTTCCAAGTATGACGCGCCGTTCTTCACCAGACCTTTTCCATAATCCAGTACTTGTGCAGCGATTCTTGCCGCTTTTCGCCATGTATCAATCTCTTCTTTAGAATACATGCGAGACAAAAAATACGCACGATATAAAAAAGTTACTCGCGTTGGAGTTCTCGCTCAAGCGCTTCTTTAATCCTCTGCTTTTCATCATCAAGCAAAGGAGTAGACACGCATAAGGTTACCTTCAGGCGATCACAGTCCAGTTGATTAACATCAACAAGGATCGGCACCATATGCACTTCATAACCGGCCGTTATCGGCGCCAGCGCAATACCAAGACCGTGAAGAACAGCCTCAAGCTTCGGCAAAAGACTGCGCAACTTCTCAGTCATCAGTACTTCCCATTCCCTCGTATCCTTTGCTTCCTTCTCCTTGTCCTCATAATCACCAATAGCAGTCTCTGCATACAACACCATACTAGAACCCATCACGCGAACAAACGGATACGACCCCATAAAGAAAAAAAAGTAATCAAGAATATAAAAAAGTTAGTAAATAATCGCGACAAGCACGCGCTCGACCTGATCGAAACGAACCTTTGCGGGATCTGCATATGCATTATTATCACCTTTAGTGATTGCAAACCAGCCACTCTCGTCAACACCAGTTTCAATAACACGATGAATTACCGCGCTGTCGCCCAAAGAATACGTGATAATGTCGCCGACTCGAATCTGCGAAGGACTGGCTGGTTTGATCTGCAACGCATTTGACTCTTCATCAAGCAGAGGATCCATACTATTCGTATTGACAAACTTCGCCCAATACGCATCCTCAAGATCAATGACAATACGATCCTGATAGACATGAATGCTTTCCTCAGCCACCCAGTTGGAAGGTGACGCGCGCTCTTGGCTGTAGCCAAACCAATACAAAGGATATGACAAATCAGCCGCCTGGCTCACGACCACATTACCGCACAAAAAGCCGGCCAAAAACACTGCCAGAACCACTGGAATTCCCCACGCTTTCATAAGTATCACTAAATCGTAATGAAAAGTAGCTATATAAATCTTTGTCCTTTTCACTATGACAGAGTACTCATAAATATATTTATAAGCAGATATCCGCTCAACAAGAATGGCCTCACGATTCCTTATTCCACTCGGCACTCTCATCTTAAGTGCAGCACTCATTGCACTGTTCTGGTGGCTTGCACCAACCGGCGCTCTCTACTGGGTACTGCTCGTTATCAGTTCGATATTCATCTTTCTCTTTGAACTTTCAGTACTTACCGCACTCTTTGACCTGCTCAGCGAACAAGCCATACTCGCAACAATACTCGTGCTAGTAGCACTCGGCATACTCATCGGCACAGGCATTTTCATCCGCTGGCTCACAGGCGATACCTTACTGTACTGGCTCACTTCAACAATATTTCCAGCACTGTGTGGCCTGTTGTACGTTATCGATCTGCTGCAAAAAGAGTAAGCGTTCTTAGCAAAAGTATAAATAACACTACAAAACAAAAGCACTCATGGAAAAAGTCGTTATTCTCGGATCAGGCATTGCAGGACTCACCGCCGCCGTGTATTGTGCACGAGCAGAACTCTCGCCACTAGTTATCGGCGGACCACAGGAAGGAGGACAACTCACACTCACCACAAAAGTGGAAAACTTCCCGGGATTTCCAGAAGGCATCCAAGGACCACAACTCGTACAACACACTCGCGAGCAAGCACAAAAGTTTGGTGCGCGCTTTGCAACAGACAGCATCACTAGCGTCAAAGAAATCAGCGGCGGATACGAACTGACGGCAAGCGAACGCACGATTCAAACACAAACACTCATCATTGCTTCCGGGGCAAGCGCGAGATGGCTCAACGTTAAAGGAGAAGAACAATACAAAGGAAAAGGTGTAACGACCTGTGCAACATGTGACGGATTCTTCTACAAAGACAAAGAAGTCATCGTCGTCGGTGGCGGGGACAGCGCATGCGAAGAAGCATTATTTTTAACAAAATTCTGCACAAAAGTAACCATTATACACCGACGAGATCAATTGCGAGCAAGCGTCATTATGCAAGAACGCGTCAAAAAAAATGACAAGATCGACATCCGCTGGAACAACATCGTTGACCAGATCAAAGGCGACGGAAAACACGTTACAGGAGTAGATCTCGTCGATGTCAACACCGGAGAAGTCGAAGATTTTGCCACACAAGGAGTGTTTCTCGCCATAGGACACATACCAAATACTTCGTTTCTGAAAGGACTCGTCGATCTCAATGACAAAGGATATCTCATCACCGACCGCTTCATGCACACCAGTAAAAAAGGAGTGTTTGGTGCAGGAGACGTACAAGATCTCGTGTACCGCCAGGCAATTACCGCGGCAGGATCCGGATGTAAAGCAGCAATGGAAGCAGAGAAGTACCTGGCAGAACACGACTAAACAAGGCGCACCAACACATTAATATATAACCTAGTGGTTTCAGCGCGTTGTTAGCTAAAAGAGGGTGAACTATCAATGCAAAAAATAGCGATAATAAATCAAAAAGGCGGCGTCGGAAAAACTACAACGACCATCAATTTGGCACACGGTCTTGCCAAACAAAACAAAAAAGTTCTCGTTATCGATTTGGATCCTCAGGGAAACATAGGAATGTCACTCGACATAGAATCAGAACCCGACATTTATGATGTTCTCATCAACGGAGTCAATCCGCAACAATGCTACAAAAAAGTCGATGAAAACTTTTTCATCATTACCAGCAGAGAGACGCTTACAAAAGCGCAAATGATCCTCGTCGGAGAACCAAGCCGGGAAACAGTACTTCGGCGAAAATTAGAACCCATAAGTGATTTCGATTTTGTCATCCTCGATTGTCCACCAAGTTTAGGACTGCTCAACCAAAACGCGCTGCTCTATGTCGACGAGGTCTTCATACCTGCATCAACAGACATTCTCTCACTGAAAGCCATGAGCAACATGATAGCGGCAATAAAAGAACTCAATCGCGTCTTCAAACACCAAGCAGAAGTCACTAAGATCATACCAACACTGTATGACAAGCGCAATAAAATCTGCAAAACAACACTCAAACAAATGAAAGAAACGTATGGAGAACTTGTCATGGACCCCATCCATGCAAGCAGCAAGTTTAAGGAAGCGCCAGGAAAATTCAAGACTATCTTCGATTACGCCAGAAATTCACGAGGAGCACAAGAATACCGCAAACTGGTCGATATCGTGCTAGGAGCAGAATATTTCTCCATCTAGAAAAATATAAAAAGGCCGTTTCTTCAACAAAACGGTGAAGACCTACTGCGTACCATTGCGATTCCTAGACAACACTGTGCACAGTTTTACCGCGTACAGCAGGACACCAGCGCAGACAGTAGCAGAATTTCTCGACTGGTACACGTACGGATTACTTGCAGACCTCATCTACAATGGTTTTCGACCGCGAGAAATCGAAAGTGCAGTACAGCAGGGAGAAGCAAAAGTAGTACGATGGCCAGTCCACCGTCAACGCACCGCGCTGTTTTGGCATCCGCAAAGAGAGTGGGTTTTAGAAGAAATGACACTGGAACAGAGCCCTGACAAAGACCCTGCAAAACAACTGAAGGGCCAGGACCTGGCAGTTTACATTTACAGAAGCTCAAAAGGACTGTATATCCCTGCGGCGGAGATCGCACAACAGCATCGGGTTTCAAAGCATCGACGAAGCGCATAAACATCACTTAAACGTCACTACTTCTTAATACTCAATAAATTTATATATTTGGAGGAGTTCGCAGAGGTCATGGATCCAGCAAGCAAATCACAACAAATGAGAGCTACGCGCAACCAAATGCTCGAAATTCACGAGCACGTACGACGACTTGAACATGATTTGGACGACGCACGAGCACAGCTTCGACGACATCTCGACACCGGTCTTGAAGAACTTCGAAGACATCCCCGACGGGCACTCGACGCGTTTTTTTCTGTCTTCAGTGCAATACCATTCCCACAAGAAGCAGCAATAGAACGCGGACGTTACCTTTCTTCTCTAACAAAATTTTTTCACGATGAAGAAAAAAAAGGAGCAGAAGAAGGCATCCCGCAAGGAATCTGGACAACAAAACACGCCGATGAACAAGGAGATCACATACCGGTACACCGCTTAACTGCAGAACAATTACTCACCGTTCCACAAGATCCCACCCACGCCGTTCGAGCAGCGGACATCATCATCAAAGGACTGGCAAAAGTAGGCGAAGAATACCTGCGACAACTACATCAGGCACAATCGATTAGCACCGACGAAGAAGTCGGAAGGATGCAAAATCTACTCATGGCTATCAGTCCAAACATCGACAGTAAAGGACATTTTGCCACAGCACCACCACAACAACGCGAAGCAATGTATGGGCAAACCATCGATCAACTCAATGATGCGATCGCACGCATATCACAATTAGAATTTATCATCGGCAGGACACGGACAATTCTTCACACGGAAGCCCGTCGACAAGGCATAGAACTGCCATCAACAACACTCGTACAAGCAGCAAGTATCATCACAGCAGGGTCAGGCAGCACCCCAGAACACACAAGAACACAGTTACTCTCACAACTCGAGACCTACAAAAAACTCCTGCCATCACAAGAACTGCTTGAAGCTGCTTCAGATCACGACTGGCAGTACCGAGAACGATTTCCAACACTAGGAGAACGCCCGTCGCGCACACTGCTTTGCGAAGCAGCAAGCGCAGCACTCGATGACCTGTACATGCTCATCCAAATCACCAGTAACAAAAACATAGCTGATACAGAAAAGAATTTAGAGCGATGCATCGGAACAACAGATAGTACAACAGCGCGTTCACGACTCGATGCACTAGCAAACGCCAAAGACCAAGTACAAAGACAACAAAACGAACTTTCCTCCGCACAAGAAAGACTACTCCTACAACATTACACAATCATCAGCACATTGAATGCGGGCGACAGTACACCCTCGAGATATGAGCGCTTTCGCGAAGAGATTAATGCTTTTGGCGCAGATCTGCTAGAGGATCAACCACGAGGAGAATTGTCAGGAAGAATATCATTTCTTAGAGCGCGCATCGCAGAACTACCACACCTACAAGAAACAACATGCGCGATAAAACTCGCACATCTCAGCCTCTATGGAAAAGACATCATTGGAACTACGATCGTTGAAGATCCATTACTCGCCAGCATCGAAGCGTATGAAGAACAACAAGCACAATACGAAAATGATGAACAAGCACTCGCCAAACCATTTCGCAAAGGCATCTGGACAACACCTGAAGACATGCTGAGCAGACTCGAAGAAATAGACGCTACAGGACGGGGAAAAACAGCAGCGTTTCACGAACTACTCAAAAGCGGCAAGAAACCATCATTACGAAAAGAACTGCGAGAAGTACAAAGGCTTATCGAAAAGAAACAAGAAGTGCAAAAAGAACAACAACGCATCGAAGAACTAAAAAAAGAATTTGTCGCACAGTACAGCGGACGCCTGGGTCCGCGCGACTACGACACATTAGTTACCTACATCAACCAACGAGCACCAGTTATTGCAGAACTCGAAGAATGCAATCGCGAACGAGAACAATTACGAAGAAGAATACATGAACGAGGATCGCAATTATTTCCAGGAACGTTTGAACCAGGCAGAGAACGACAATACTGGGAAAAGAGAGTAGAACATTTGCAAGCAATGTTTGGGCACATTGATAGTTTACAGGAGCGCGTTCAAGAAGCAGAAAACGAGTATGTAAGACAGGTCAATGATACACTAACAACACAAACAGAGCACTACGAACAAGCACAAAAAGCAGTCAGTGTAGCACAGCGCGCAGCACTACAATACGAAGCAGTCCACAGACTGTCTGCATCATATGAAGCGAACTTCGGCATGGATCGACGACACATACAAACATACCTTCGCAAACGACGACGCATCATGCGAAGAGCACTCAAAAAATCCAAGGAAATGGACGCTGCAGAACAAGAAGCATACAAGGCCTTCTCAGATATTATTAGCGAACTGCCAGAAGACCAATTCTAGAAATCCTTTTGTAAAGAGACAAGCAAACAATAAATAGCAGAAACTAAACAAGGCTTGCCATAGATCACACAGTTGCCGTCACCAGAGGGAAGAATACCACGTTCGTCAACATCGCGCTGACATTTTTTACACAAACCTCGATCATCACGTTTTGCAGGTTTAAGATACTCCGACACACACTCTTTTTCATACTACCCTGCGACAGGTCTCATGACATAACGTATGCGAACCTACTTAAAATGTAATGGCACTTCGTACGCATCATCCTTTCTTCTTTTGGCACCTTTTCGTTTTGCGCGATACGAAAGAAGAGCTGCCACCAGCAACAGAAAACCAATGAGCACGCCCCACCCAAGAGAGCCAAAACCGCCTGCAACCGCACTACCAGTTATTGGAGGAACAGAAACATTTTCCGGTTTCGGCTCTGGTTCAACCACCGGTTCAGGTTCGGGCTCGACAGTATTATTATCGCTAGAACCGGAATGATCTACAGAGAGTTCTTCTTCAACAACATGGCTTGAAGTAACTACGCAACTCTGAGATTCAGCTGGCTTATCCCAGTTCTTATAACAATTTCTTACATCAACACAAGTTCTTGTTTGCTCCCCTGCAATGCAAGGACCCCACGCGCCACAGGACCAATCAGGACGACAGGATGAACCTCCACCGCCACCCCCGCCTCGACTCGGAATACTTACTGCATACGAGTGAGTGAAGATTCCTGAATGATTATAGGCGTCAGTCGCATTAACAACCATATCATACGAGCCACTGCTAAGGCCGGTTGCATCATAACTATAATTACCACTACCTTGGTCAGTCATAGACACAGAATTATTGTTAAAAGTCGCGGTAAAAGTCACTGGCTCGTCGAAAACAAAAAAGAGCGTCGCACTGGATTGTTGAATCGTAGCGACAGGCCCAAAAGAAGGGGAATCAATATGTGTATCAACAGTAATCGTTCTATTAGACGACAACGCGATATTCGTCCCGTCAGAACATTGCATGAGCCACACATAATCCCCGTCAGAAAGCGTGTGATTGATCACATTAACACCCTCCGGCGCGGTAACGTTTATCACCGTCTGTAAAACGCCGGATTCATCAGTCTGTAACTCACACGCAAAGGAATCCTGCGCCGGATCCGACACATTAAAAATAAACGAAATGGTGTTAGTATCAACCCATCCCGACGGGCCTTCGAGAATAATAGTCGGCCCTACATTATCAACAAGAAAAGATCCGTCAGAGATATCAGAGACCGTATTACCAGCGTCATCAGTAACATTAACGCGAAGCAGTACATGATCCGCATTAAGACCAGACGTATCCCAGTTCTCACTGCCATCATCACCCAAATTGTTATCAATTACTGTCCACGAAGAGCCATTATCAAAACTGTACTCAATAGAAACAGAAAGATTCGTATCAAGATTATCAGATCCATTCCACACAATAAGCACAAGACCTGAAATGTTCTCACCACCATTAGGACTGATAAGTTCAACAGAAGGATTGATGGTATCAATACCAAAAGAACTATCGCTCGAATCACTAATTCCCGTCGCATAAGGATCGCTCACATTGACAATAATGGAATAGGAATCAAGATTAGGCAAAGCAGAAGTATTCCAGTCAAAAGAATGAATTCCGGGCAGACTCGTGTTAGAATACATCAACACCGTATCAGTCCCATTTGAAAAATAAATAGTAGTTGTCACAGGATCGTTGTCCTGATCAGTTGTCGTCCACGAAATCGTCGCGATCTTGCCGACCGTCCCGCCATTTGGACTATTGAGCTGCGCAATGGGTCGTCTGTCATACGTGAGCGAGTTAAGATCAAGATCAAGTCGACTTTTTGTCAATGAATGAAACACCAAGGGAACCTGACACGTGGTCCAAGGATCACAAGAAAGCAAATATTCATTTATCGCGGCGGACAAATTATTCTGGTCAATAGTTACAGTAGTGTTGAGCTCACCATCATAACTCCATTCGATCGTCGAATCATTACCGATATCCAGGGTCAAGTTCGTTGGATAAAACTGTTCAATCACGCTAGCTTTTGCAGGACCGGACTTATCAGTAATAATCCATTGCAATGGACCAACATATTCCGCATCACGAGGATCAACGACATTCTCCGTGTGACTACTGATAAGCGTTCCGGAGGGCAGCTCAAGATTAAAAAAACCCTTTTCACCGTTAAGCTTACCAGCAACAAGATAAGAACCATCAGGAAGCAATTCAACATCCCAAGGATTACTCACATTATACTCCCATATGATAGCATCCGTTTGCGGATTCATCATCTTCACTTTCCAATTCTCATTATCCACAACAAGCCAGGCAGTATCATTGATGTACTCCGCGTCATACGCGTTACCAATATTAGAAATAATCGACTCAACCGTGGCATTCGTATTCATATTAACAAGTTTTACAGAAGGACTCGTATGCGTCGTGATAAGAAGCAGATCATTTGTTACAATATCAACATCCGTCGGCTCATTGGGCGCCGTAGAGTACGACCACAAAATCGTATCCGTTGACGCATCAACTTTGATGACGCGCTGATTACCTTCATCAGCAATCACCCATACATCAGTGCTAACGAGTTCGGCATCCCAGGGACTGTTAAGCACCGTATAACTTTCAAATGAGGTACTTGCAATGGGATCGATGCGGTCAACACGGTTTTCTGTTTTGCTCGTTACAAGCCATTCATTATTTGTAATGAACTTAGCAGAAAGAGGATTTTCTACTGTTGCAAGAAGATTGATAATGGCACCATTGCTGAGCTTACCTGTCAAATCAAGGCTGGTATTGAGAACGTAACTATTGCCAGCCAATTCCTGAAAACTCGTCGCGTTTGATGCGTTGGGAAAAGAATGAGAATCAGGACCTGGTACAAGAGTGTGTATCGTGCTCAGAGCATTTGCCGACACCGCCGTTATTATTACTAAGCACAGGAGAGCTACTTTTGACACCATCTTTTTTTTAGCCTGCACTACCTAGGGCTCAGCAGTGGTATATAAGGTCTTTGATTATTGCAGAAGAAAAAACTGATATCCATATTAGCATGAAATTTCATCAGATCGAGTCACAACGTACGCAGCACATCACCTTTTTGCGGAATGTACTCAGGTACTTCAACCCATTTGCCGTTTTGCAGGAGCTTAAAGCCAGTGAGCTTGGCTTCCATACTAAACCCCTTTCGAATCATAAAATGTAGATGAGGAAAATCAACATATTTGCCACTGCACCCCACTTTTGCAATCATCTGACCGGCAGAGACCATATCACCAACTCGTACCTTCGACGAATACTGCTTGACATGAGCGTAAAAACTCTCCTCATCGTGATCATGTCTAATAAGAATATAATTTCCTACGTAGCGAGGATCGTTTTTTCCCGGTTCAGTATCAGGATCTGATTGAGACACGGCAATGACCTTCCCATCAGCAGCAGCATAAATCGGCGCTCCAAACACAAAATGCCCCTCCTTTGTATCCATACGATGCTCGTACCTCCCAAGAGCGTCAACAAAAACAAAATCCCACGCAAACCCGCCAAAGACTCCGCGATGGGAAATCACATCATTATTACCCTGATGCACCTTAATAGACGGTCCTCGCAAAGGTAAAGCATACGTGTTCTTAGCCGTTCGCTGACTCTTTGGTACATACTTGAACTCCTCGTTGGTCAACTTCATCCATTTCTTCATCGCCACCAGATCATCACGAATAAAAAAAGTTCCAGCGTACCTGCTACGAAGCCAAGGGTCACGGGGCAGAAATGAAAAACTCTTCAACAACACATTTCGAGATTGTTCACGGTCCCCCTTCTTTTCGTACTCATGAGCAAGAGTGATAAAAAAATGCCTCAACTCACCAGGACTCTTCTTAGCATTGTCTGGGGTGATCATCGCAGCAAACGTCTCGCCCTGCTTAATTGCACGAGGATCGTTAAGAGCCACGAAAATCAAAAACAAAAAGTAATGCGACCAAAAATACTGAGGATCAATCTCAAGAGATTTTTTGATAAACGGCAAAGCCTCCTTGGGTTTACCACCATTCATATACGTCATACCAACAATGTAGTTGGGCCACAACTCATCAGGTTTTTCTCTAACCAACTGTCGCGCATACTCATTGGCTTTATCAAAATCCCTCTTGTTAATCGCTTCAATAATCAACTGTGCAAGATCCGGCATAGCAGTGTCAAGAAACACCCGTTAAAAAAACTTTAGGAGAACAAAGCCTCTAATGAGAAATTTAAAAAAACTGCCTACCGGAGACTAACCCTTATACAATCGTCAGGTCTGCCAGTATATTCTGGACCTGGTTTTTCTAGTTCTCGCATACATACTTCTAAGCTATCTGATGCGTCAGGTCGAACCTCACGAAGTTGTTCATAATGAGGTCGAAGATGTTTATCAACTTCAGGACCACACTGCAGCCTCCTTTGCGGTTTTGCTGCGAGTACCCAAAACCTTTAAAAAGAGATGCTAGTCTCTTGAGAATATGGCAAGATTACGTAAGTTTACTGCGTATCGAAGGTTGGAACGGCCGTATACGCGATTTAGTAAGTTTCGGAGATTGAGTTACGTTCGTGCACGACCTGTAGATCGTGTTGTGCGACACAACATGGGCGATCCGAACAAAGCATATGATCACACCTTGTATCTCGTCGCAAAAGACGGTGTGCAAGTACGTGATAACGCCATCGAGGCTGCACGAAAAACCATGAATCATATTCTTGAACGACAAGCTGGAAAAAAACAATTTGACCTGCAAATCCGCATGTTTGCCCATCATGTTCTTCGTGAAAACCCACTTGCTTCTGGAGCAGGCGCAGATCGTATGAGCACAGGAATGAAACACTCTTTTGGAAAACCAATAGGACGAGCATGCCAGGTTAAAAAGGGCAAAATACTTCTTTCTCTTCGCGTGTTCAAACAACACCTTGAACTCGGCAAAAAAGCGCTGAAACGAGCAACCCACAAATTACCGTGCCGCTCACAAATCATTATTCAGTAAGTTCTCGATACCGACGCATATTGCGAAACACTCTATACAATGCCAGTGCTATTGCCGGAACAACAAGCCACCACCACGAGAGCGGCACCTGCGAAAGACGATGACTGACAAGAAGCAGACTTCCATACGCGACCAGTAAGATCTCAAGACTTATCACATTATGACGACGATGAAAATGCTCGTGCATAATCATCGTTATAAGATAAAACGCCTTAAACACAAACACCACCAGCGCGTAAGCCCAAAGAATATTCCAAAACACACTTGCAGTCGGCGCTGGAAACAAGAGAGAAAACAGCAAAACACACGCTACAGGAACAACATACGCCAAAGAAATCTCATATAACGTTTGCAGCGCGTACTGCGCAGCATACACAGTGGGATGTTCTAGTCGCGAAGCGATACTTTCACCTCGCTTAATCCTTCAGTTGCCAAAATGAATTTTTTGCCAAGGTCTATAACTTTCGAGAAATGCTTGGTAGAACCGTACGCAGACAAGAACACTGCTTGGAAAAACAATCCAACAAAACAATACAAAAAAGCAAGAGGAACAGTTGATAAAGCTAGATATGACTGTCCAAAACCAATTCCAAGCAAACTCTCAGCATATAACAATCCGCCGACAACAATAAGAAAATCCGACAAAAGAAAATCGAGAAGAAATACGCCTGTTAACGCAAATTTTGTTCTCCATGAATGCTTTTTTACCCACGAGAACATGATGAGCATGGTTACTTCATAAATACCGTGAAACAAAATATACACAAAAAACGAAAGCGTCAATGCACTACTGACGAGCCAGACAATCCACGAAGACGACCAGACCTGCACAACACTATGCAACAATAAGGAAAGACCCAAATGCAAGGAAAAACCAACGAGCAACACTACTACAACAAAAAAAGCCAACAGCACAGTACTCAAGAAATGCTGAACAAGACTGGGGCGCTGACCAACATACGCATCAACGTACCGCGATAAATAGGATCTCACCATCTTTTAGTTAACAAAAGCCCTCTAAGATATATAAATATTGTCACGGCAACAACAGCAAGTCCAAGCTACCACCCCGCAAAGCTTAAAAAACAAGGGATTTCGATACGCTTATGGCGATACAAGAAAAAGATTTCGTAGAACTCACCTATACTGGAACACTGACAGAAACAGGACAGGTCTTTGACACTACAGACAAAAACATTGCAGAAGAACACCATTTACACAGTAAGAATGCACAATACGGTCCAGTGACCATATGCATAGGTCAAGGACAAATGCTCAAAGGCCTTGAAGCAGAACTGATCGGTAAAGAACTTGGAGAGTACACTATAAAACTGCCCACAGAAAAAGCATTCGGCAAAAAAAACGCAAAACTCGTTGTCATGATACCAACAAGCAAGTTCACAGCACAAAAAATCAAACCAGTACCAGGACTACAAGTCAATATAGACGGTGCAGTCGGCACCATCAAAATGGTGAGCGGCGGACGCACTATCGTTGATTTTAATCATCCGCTTGCAGGAAAGGACGTCACATACAAAGTTAATGTTACACGATTACTGACCGATGACAAAGAAAAAACAGAAGCCGTACTACAGGGATTTTTTGGACTTGACGTGACAGTCGAGAAAAAGGACGACAAATTCCACGTCACATTCCCACAAGCAATTCCAGAACAATTGCATAAAGTGCTCAAAGAAAAAGTCAAAGAACTCGCAGGCACGGACATACAGATTGAAGAAAATAAAGGCTTAAATAAGACTGAAACCCCAAAAGAATAGGGGTCTTTTCTCATGGAAAACACTCATACGATCGACACGGAACTGGAAGAACTTCTTACCCTGCAACGAGCCACTATCAAAGTAGTGGGAGCAGGCGGAGGAGGTAATAACACTATTGACCGTATCACAGAAGTAGGCATTGCAGGAGCAGAAACAATCGGCATCAATACGGATGCCCAAGATCTGCTCTTTACCAATGCAGACAAAAAGATCCTCATAGGCAAGGAAGTGACAAGAGGTCTTGGTGCAGGATCCGATCCAAAAGTCGGCGAAGAAAGCGCTCGAGAATCAGAATCACAAATCAAAGCAGTACTGCAAGGCGCAGACATGGTATTTATCACCTGCGGACTAGGTGGAGGAACTGGAACCGGAAGCGCCCCGGTTATTGCAGACGTCGCAAAAAAAATGGGGGCACTGACAGTAGCGATCGTCACCATCCCTTTTACCATGGAAGGAAATCGACGCTACGACAATGCTCTTGTAGGACTTGAACGACTGGAAAGTATTGTTGACACACTCATCGTCATTCCAAACGACAAACTCATAGAACTAGCGCCGGACCTGCCACTTCAAACAGCATTCAAAGTCGCTGATGAAATACTGACAAACGCAGTAAAAGGCATTGCAGAAATGATCACGCGCAACGGACTGATGAATCTCGATTTTGCAGATGTACGAGCAGTCATGAAAAACGGCGGTGTCGCTCTCATAGGTGTTGGAGAATCAGACTCAGAAAACAGGGCAGAAGAAGCAGTAGACAAAGCAATAGGCAATCCATTACTTGATGTTGATATTACCGGTGCTACAGGAGCACTCATCAATGTTGCAGGAAGCAAGGATCTCACGCTTTCAGAAGCAAAACGCGTTGTTGAAAAAATAAGCGAAAACCTCAGTGATGACGCACGAGTCATTTGGGGAGCACAAATATACGAAGACCTTGGACGAACACTAAGAGTCATGCTCATCGTAACAGGGGTAAAAAGCCCGCAGATCTTTGGCACAGAACACCGTTTAGCTGACGACCAACGAGAAGAAATGGAACGAGAATTAGGAATAGAATTTGTAAAATGACTACAGAACTACCACAACAATTACAAGAAGAACCACAACAAATAGCAGGAAAACTGCCCAGGGCACCATCAGGACTTCGAAAACTCTGGGCACGACTGCGCGCATTCTACATCGAAAGCAAACGAGTGATGAAAGTCACCAAAAAACCAAGCCGATTTGAATTTAGCACGATTGTTAAAATCACCGGTATAGGCATGGCAGTCATTGGCGTTGTCGGTTTTCTTATCCACATGATCAAAGAATTACTCTTCTAAACATTTAAGAAGTAGCAGTTTTTTGACAACAACAAGAGGTGATACTATGGCAACTACTGCAACACGAAAGCAAATCAGCGCGTGGTTCGCACAGCTTTTCCTAAAAAATTTTACAGAAAAAGAATTTGATACGTACGTGAGCAAAAGCGTTCTCGATTTTATACACAAAGTACTGGCGATCATTCCTAAAAACGTCATGGAAACGTTTACAGAAGCAGAACAGCAAGAAATCAAAACAGTTATTGAACAGCCAGAAAAGATAACCAAAGAACTTGAAGAAAAACTTAATCGTACCATGCTCTTAGACAGCATTCAAGACCTCATAGAAAACAACGACATTTTGCAAGAAATCAAAAAAATCAAATCAGCAAGCGAAGAAGAATATCTCAAAGAATTCCCTAATGAGAAACAAGAACAAGCAAGGCGCGCGCTCAAAGATATGTTCGCATTCTTAGGAAAGCTCGAATCATTTTTCAACGCCTGTGAACAAGAGGAACGCCTCGATGATGCAAAGATCACATCCATCTTTACAACAACATTCCCTACAAGAGACAGTTTTTCACAAGGCATCGCCCCAGTACTCCTCAGCATTGAGTTTTTTGCAGCAGATCTGGCACCGTCAATCGATCAATCACTGCCTCTGGATATTAGTACAGAGACGAGAAGAAAAATCGTTCATGCACTCTTTGAAGAACTACAGGACTTTCTTGACAATGCCATTAAAGAAATCTTTGAATCCATCTATACATGAGCACCGCGCAACAAAACAGCGAAATCATTCAATGGTTCTCTGAACAATTAGGACAAGTATACACGCCACAACGAGAACAGGAGACTATTGAAGCATTTCGTGACCGGGTAGGAACTCTTCTGACAAGCGCGCCAGGAGGATTTAGCAGCGGACCACAAGGAGCACTACGACAACTAGATATAGCACAAGTAAAAACAGCCCTGGTCAACGGATTCTACAATATGCTAGAAGCAAATAGTATTACTCTTAACATATTGGGATTTCTCATGGCAACACGAGAAACACTGGAGAAAAAATTCTCAATACCACAAGTGGTAGAGACACATCCACTCCATGAACAACTCAAAGAACAACTACTAACCACAAAAGACTGCCTGGAAACATTTACCCAAGAAGCAGGCAGTGCAAACGATGGAGAAAAAAAGCGATTGTTTCACAAACATCTTACGAGCGGCGAACAATTCGGCAAAGTCATGGCAAACACGGTCTATGTCACTGCACAAGAAAGCATGCAAGAACAACCAGATGCAAAAACCGCATTACAAGACTTCCTCGTCGCACTCACCAAAGAACTGAGCACCATCTATGCAACACTATTCAAGGAGGCACTAGACACATGAACGAAAAAGAACTCGATACCCGCCACGCAGTGGCAAAATGGTTTAGCAAATTACTGTACAAGAATTATACTGCAGAAGAAGAAAAAGCGTTAATTGAAAAATTCAAGAAAAAACTGTACGATTTGATCACACAAGGCGTGGAAAAAAGTACACCAGTGGGAATAGAAGACATCGACAAAGAAATAGAACAAGCAGACGAAATGATCGACTCATTTGTTAAAACACTTGGAGAAACACTGGCAGTATTGCTTTCACGAAACCAACTCGTCAACACAAACAACCAAATATTCATGACACACGCTTCAGCATACGCCCCCATGCTCAAATCACTCAAAGAAAGCTTTGCCACCATACCTGAAGAAGCGTTAAGCAAAGAAGAAAGAAAAAAAGCACTCAAGGGAATAGAAAACCTAATTGCGCTAAACAAAAAAATAGACGAGATGATCGCAGAACTCACAAAGAAAAAAACACTCACCGACAAAGTCATCTTGACAACGTTCAAGAAATACTTCCCTACGCCAAGCTCGTATCCTAATGCAATGCTTTCCCAGCTCGATCTTGCCATCAAGATGAACAAGCAAGAAAAAGAAAATCCTGCATCTGCAAACATGCTCCACTCACTGCGAAAATCACTGCGAGAAGCATACAAGGAAATATTCGAGACCGTATATTGAACGATAGAGACAGTTTTAAATAGTATCAAGACTTATATATATTTATGAGTGAGCACTATCAGCTAGTGTCTAGAAACATCGGAAGACGAACCGCTTTTAGTCTTGTTACTGCCACAGGATTAGGCTTGAGCATTCTTGGATGTGCAGACCAAATAAACGGAATTCCGCAACACCCAACTTCAACATCGCAACCATCACCTTCCCCAAGCCCATCACCA
Source organism: Candidatus Woesearchaeota archaeon (assembly GCA_014729505.1). Lineage (GTDB taxonomy): Archaea > Nanobdellota > Nanobdellia > Woesearchaeales > ARS49 > WJJS01. Next base: position 16,146 of record WJJS01000021.1, on the reverse strand, counting down.
CCCACCCCAACACCTTCACCACCGCCTTCACCGCAACCAACACCACAACCCGTTGTAGGCACGGCATCACTGGAATTACGACTCAGCACTCTCGACATGCAAGTTCCACAAACAGGTTCCGTTGCACCACCACTCACACAAGGGACAGTATTTGCCGCAGCCACAACACCAGGAGATCCAGTAGTGACACGAGCTCCGCAAAGAGGCGAAGTCATTCTTGTTGCCCGGGGAACGACAGTACACGACATGAGTACCTCTGTAGCAATTGCACGAGGCAGTATTGATACGGCAGGACGCATACAATTTACAAATATTCCCACAACAGATCAGGGAACAGCATACAGCGCTTTTTTTGACACTGACGGAGACGGAAGACCGGACGGACGCAAGGACATTGAACTTTTTAACAACGACAACGACGTTGACGAAATCATCAGCACGCCAGGACCCGTCAATCATGCATTGCACATCGCCGTTGATACGGACAATCGCTCGTACAGAGTAGGCGATCAACTCACCTTCCTCTTTAGAGGTGAAAATGTAACCGGATCAGACGTTCCAGCAACAATAGAACTGCTTGATCCACAGTCAGGATCCATTTTTGAGACCAGAAATGTCGTGCTTGGACAAGGCACGTTTGACGAACAGGAACTCTTTTCCTCAACAGCATTATCAGCAAACACGAACTACGCTTTTCGTTTACGTCCAGAAATCACTACACAAGAAATGATGCTTGAAAACGACGGGCACCTGGAGGTAGAAGTGAGACAGCGCAGTCCGCTCGCTTGCCGATTATCACTCATTACGCCGCGCAATTATTTTATTTGTGATGCAGACCAACCAGAATGCGTTAACGAACGCATAGGTATTTCCCGCAACTTCAAACAAGGAACACCCATCAATTTCCAAATAGAAGTAACCGACGGGGCAACGACCAGACAAGTAGCGAGTCGGGGGCCGGGATATACGGGAACAGATGCTTCAGGAAGTCAGGTGACAAACGCACAATTCGCGCACATCGAAAAATTAGGACCTGACGAATGGTACATACGCATGAGTGTGCAAGACGGTCCCAATACAGACTTTTCACAATTACCAACAGCTGGAGATATTGAATTCGTCTGCAGACGACAAGAAGGATCAAGTCCAGGACAAACAAAACGAAAAGAATATCTGGTCACTTTTTCAACAACCGATGCGCCCCAGGGAACAGACAGACACGACCCTCTTCTTCGCATCACCAGACAACGCAACAGAGGAGACAGTGAAGAAGTACGCGTAGGACCAAACAGATGGGAAAATTTTTGTCAGCGACGAAACATCGATAACCTCCTCATTGGCGGAGCAGCATATGAAGCGTTTGTTGCCTCACGAGATAAAAATCCTCAATCACCACAATTTGTTGTTTCAGGACTTGAACGCGTAGACATAGACACATCAACCGATGGAGGAACAAACTACACACCACTAACCACGCTCACTGCAGATCCACAAACCCAAGAAATCGCAACACAAGTCTCACTCAATCTTCCGGCAGGACGAAACATCGTACGATTTACCGCTTACGACAATGCAGGCAATACCACGGTGCGAACACGACGAGTAAACGTCTGCGAAAACACCATCAATGATCTGGCAATGATCCGCAGCGAACTTCTCTCATGGGATGCTGCAGAAAACGGCGGCAATGCCTTTTTTGGAGGAGCAGCACTCCTGGACAACCCAGGACGGTTACAAAACCTTGGAGGAAGCGGATACTGTGAAGTACTCGTCGATGGACGCGGCTTATACGATCCAATAAGCGAGGTGGTTTACGTCACAGGACCGCAAGATATTGGTTCACTAATACGGGCATACGACTTGCCCGATACCGGAGACGGTGAAACACCGGGCGAAGATCGCGTCACCACAGACGACGCGCATTCAACTACCCCGCCCACACGCCTGTTCATACGATTTCGACCAGCAACAGCAGCGGAGCGCAGCGCAAGACCTACAGGACCAGGATATGATCCTGAACAAGTCGGAGTGAGCGTGTATCACACCATGCGATGGCTCCAGTCAACAGGAAGGTATTAGATATTTTTTTATAGTTCGCAAGGTTTACTAGCGTATGCTAAAAAAGAGCGCACTCATCCTCCTCTTATGCACGTCACTCGTATACGCGGTATGCTCTCCTCCGGGAACGGGAGACTGGACAATAAGCAGCAGCGAACAATGTGATGGTCAAGATGTCATTATCAACGGAGACGTGTTTGTACAAGGCTCGCTCACACTCAACACGACCAACATGTCCCTTAATTGCAGTACTGACCGAGAATTCAATATTTTTGTCAATGGATCCCTAACAGGGTGGAACTCCGCCTTTTACAGAACTGCATTGCCTTTTGACATCACCGTCAATGAAACAGCAACAATCGCTTTTAATCACTCCACATTTACCAATGGAAGCAGAATATTTCTCATCGACAATTCATCAAGTACATTCATCAACACTAGCTTTCACGACGACATATTCGCACGAGAAAACTCAACAAACAACTGGCACGATATCACTGTTGGAAAATTCGAAGAAAACAGCATTCTCACAACTGTCGAGTTATCAGGCACTTCAGAAACAACCATAAATAATTCCGTCTTTGAAGGAACAGTCGACTTCGGTTTTAACTCAGGTGACACTGCAATCACTCACGTTTTTGCAAGCAACTTTACTAATTCAAGTGATTTTCGCGGCGAAGTCCTTGTCAATTTCACCAGTTCTTCACACATCACAGCAACAGGAGTGTACGCTCATACTCCCACAGTTACTGGAGCAGTACAGTTTGCAACAAGTGTTCCTAACACCTTGTTTGCCGCTACAAACTACACGCGCATATATCCTACTCAAGTAGTTGACCAATTTGGCTCTCCCGTTGGAGGAGTAACCGTTACCATCACTAATGCTTCGGGAGCAGTATTTGCCAATGAAACAACAAACGCTCAAGGACGGGCATATCCTACAATGCAGTATACTTCGAGTTATTGTGGAAGTAGTGCGGCAAATTGTGATGACGATTTCAATATTACGACGAGCACTTCACAAGTGTTAGGCTTACAAACAGAAACACCGATCACGTTTATGCAGTACGTATCACCCGTTCCAGAATTCAGCACAGTACTATTACTTCTCGTGGCAGGAATATTTGGAAGTTTTTTTGTCTACAAAAAGTATCACAAAGCGTGAGAATACTGCCGGCACGTACATGCTTTTTTTTTACGACTTTGCATATCACTTTCTCACCATCATCTTTTGAATGGTTATTGCTTCTTTTGGCATATTATTGCCTCACGATCTCAAAAAGACTATGATTTGATAAAACTATCATCAAGTACTACAAGTTGCAAAAGTTTTAAAACAGACAAGCGATTAAGAGAAGTTATACTATAAGAGGTGACCATTATGAACAATAAATTTTACATCGTACTACTAGCATGCTTTGTTCTCATAGGAAGCATACTTGCCCTCGCACAAGATTCGGGGGGAACAGGAACTATTCCCCGCGGCAGTGGAGAAGACGGCGAAGGACAAGGAGGCGAAGGACTTGAAGGAGAAGAAGGAATAGACAAAATACCGGGAATTGTGCAAAAACAACTTGCACTTCTAAGAGCAGGAGGCGTTTTTGTCAAGATAGCAATCGCACCAAACATTGCAGTTGGCGCCTCAGCAGCAACCATCAACTGCGAAGAAGCACAAGATACATTGCTTAAGTGTGTTGCACTCACATACATCGCAGATCCGATGGCAACAGATCCCTTTGCTGCCTGCAGAGACTCAGAATTCGACCTTGTAGGAAAACCAGCATATATGCTCGCAGCACAATGCCCTCAAGAAAGCGACGAGCTTGCAGAAGCGATTCAAAAGGTGCGCGAAGCAATCGATTGTGATGCTACTCTACGACATCTCCAGGATTGTGCACGATTAAGCGATTATGGCCTCAATGCATGCGGCCCACAAGCACAGGATCTCACGTTCAAGTTCGCACAACACTGTTCAAACGACGTTGAGCAACTCGTAGAAGTCGTGAGGTAATGCGAAACCTACTTTTTGCAATCGCTGCAGTATTCCTTTTACTCAGCGCTTGCTCTTTTTTTTCAGACGAGCCTGTCACTGAAGACTCTCCCACGTTGGAAGCAAAAGACGACATTATCGATCGGCTCGATTTACCTGAAAAACCAAAACCCGACCCACTCGTACAAAAACAAATCGCATTATTGAGACGACTGGGAGTATTGCCAAAAGGACTCAGTGAAGATGAAGCCATCATCGATCTTGATCGCCTCAAAAAAACTCTTGAAAACTGCAAACAACTGACCGCAGCAGCAGACCCACAAGCAACAGACACTGTTGCCGTTTGTCGAGACAGCGAGTTTGATCTTATAGGAAAACTCATGATTCTCAGCAGGGATGCAAACATACCTTTGCAATCCCAAGTGGACTGCATAGCAACACAGCGCACCCTCAGTGCTTGTGCAGCTCTAAGTGAGCATGGCGTTACCGCATGCGGAAATCGCGCAGAACAACTCTACGACCGATACCAGCATTTTTGCGCCGGAGCTCTAACACCACAAGTCTTCGAACCGCCCCCACGAGAAGATGAAGACCTCTACTATAACGAGTAGCACAAGAGCGAAACATTTAAAAAGCAACACGGATCTCAGTAGATCACTTCTCTGATGAGGATTTTTCATGGCAGATCAAGATACAAAAGAACAAGACAACGAATTCAACACCAAAATCTTTGCACTGCGCACAAGCGCAAACCGCGAAGACCAAGTAATGGACTTTGTAGCATCACACGTCAAACAGAAAAAACTACCAGTTTATGCACTCATTTTCCCGCATGGCACAAAGGGCTATATATTTGTTGAAGCAGGCGATCGCCAAAGTGCAGAACAAGCAGCATACGGCGTGCCCTACGCCCGGGGCATACTACCAAAAGAAGTACAATTCAAAGAAATAGAGCACATGCTCGAAGTCACCAAAAAAGTACGCAATATCAGAATCAATGACATCGTTGAAATCATTGCCGGACCGCTAAAAAGAGAACAGGCAAAAATCGTACGCATCGATCAGCAAAAAGGGGAAGTTGTCGTACACCTCCTCACCGCGCCCGTTCCCATGCCGCTGACAATGAAAACCGACGCTGTCAAAGTCATACGCCGTGAACACGACGATGACGAAGAAGAGTAAACCTTTTAAACGAACCACTTTCAGATACGATAATGGCATCACAAACCGTAGAAGCACTCGTTGAAGGCGGCAAAGCCACCGCAGCACCACCATTAGGTCCAGCACTAGGACCGCTCAAGGTCAACATCGGCCAAGTCGTTGCTGAAATCAACAAAAAAACAGCGGATTTCAAAGGCATGCAAGTGCCCGTCAAAGTCACGGTAGACACAGAAGACAAATCATTTACCATTTCTATTGGCACGCCACCCGCAAGTTCACTAGTAAAAAAAGAAGCAGGAGTGCAAAAAGGTTCAGGCAATCCACAAGCAGATCTCGTAGCAGATCTTAAAATTCAGCAAATCATCAAGATTGCAAACATGAAAGGAGACTCACTTCTTGGCGCTGATCGCGTTGCAAAAGTCAAAGAAATCATCGGCACCTGCCAAAGCATGGGAGTCATGGTTGAAGGCGCACCAGCACACGAAGCAATCGAGCGCATCAATAAAGGAGAACTCGTTGATCTCATAAAAGCAGGAAAAACAGAACTTTCCTCAGAAGAACTCAAAGCACTCGAAGAAGAAAAGAAACGACTTGCAGCAACACTCGAACAGAAACGAAAACAATACGAGACCATAGCAAAACAAGTAAGCGAGAAGTTCAAAAACGCAACGCGTTCACAACTCAAAACACGATTAATTGATGCAGGAATACCGGCCGCATACGTTGACCAGTTCTTACCTGCAGAAGAAAAGAAAAAATAGTGACAGACTTAACGTTTTATCAGGGATTCAATCCCCGATACTTTGGACAGCGACAACGACAAGAATCGACTACCACATACAATACTTTTCTTGGAGAACATGCACAAGCATTAGAAGCAGTACTCTCCAACCAAGAAGAACCTGAAATTTTAGGAACGTATCGCGAAGGTTTTTGGACAGTTTTACGACACCTTGCAAAAAAAGAAATCAAACACTGCGATGTCATGCGAAAACCGGTTTGGCGATCAGTAAAACTTCCAACACAAAGAGGCAGAAACCACATCAAAGAATCTGAACGACCAATAAGAGATTTCGAACAACTCATCGGCATCTCCCTGTCAGAAGCAGAACACTACTTTACAGGCCGTACAGCAATGCACCTGTCACGACTCGCATTCCCCTTTGAGTATTCCTCAGATCATCTGAGCCTTGTTCACGATCTGGACAGACCATTACCCCTTTGTCAAGAAACAAGTCTTGATTTTGTCTGCGACTATTCACGCTATGCCCTGTACTGTGCAGAACAACCCGAAAAAGACGAACGAAAAGCCTGCAAGTATATCGGGCAAGAAGGTCACGGACCGTTCGTGTTTTGGACCGTTGCACCACACCTTCATGCAGACTTACAACAACGGGGCATTGACCGGCTGAAATCCATTGAACACCTTTTTGACTGGGCAACACAAGCTCACGAGCAAAATAACGAAGATCACAAGTGTGCAAATACATTCCCTTATGCAACGCATGCACTCCTTAACCAACAACTCATCACCCCGCTTGGATTAGACGAGCGCATGCCCACCCATTTGATAAATAGACTCGTTGCAAAAACAATTGCCCGAGAACTCGTAAAATAATTATTCAACCGTTACAGATTTTGCGAGATTTCTTGGTTTGTCAACATTCAATCCCTTCACATCAGCAATATGATACGCAAAAAGCTGCAAAGGCACAGACGTCACTAACGGTTGCAAGAGTTCATGTGTTTGTGGCACTTGAATCACTACTTGTGACAGTTCGCGAACCTGAGGATCATCTGTTGTCACAACAGAAATAATATTACCCTTTCGCGCACGAATCTCCTGCATGTTCGACAAAATCTTCTCATACGTTTCGTCATGCGGCGCAATGCACACCACAGGCATGTTTTCATCAATAAGCGCGATAGGACCGTGTTTCATCTCAGCAGCAGGATACCCCTCTGCATGAATGTAACTAATTTCTTTAAGTTTCAACGCTCCTTCAAGGGCTGCAGGAAATTGCACACCGCGACCAAGATAGAGCATGTTTGAAGCGTACTGATACTGTTTTGCCAGCTCGCGAATACGATCACACTGCTCGAGAACCTGAGACATATACGAAGGAACCTTCTCCAATTCCTCCAACAGCCCCGTCAACGGAGTCTTACCCTGTCGCTGACGCACATACGAAGCAAACAGCACCAGAGCAGTAATCTGACAGGTAAACGCTTTTGTACTCGCCACGCCAATCTCCGGACCGGCATGCAAGAAAATGCCGGAATCCACGCCCCTTGCAATCGTTGAGCCGACCACATTAACAATACCCATTATTTTAGCACCTTTTCGCTTGGCTTCCTTAATTGCTGCCAATGTGTCAGCAGTCTCACCAGACTGGGAAATAGCGATCAGTAAATCACGCTCGCTGATAACAGGATCGCGATAACGAAACTCTGAAGCGTAATCAACTTCTACGGGAATGCCCGCGATGCGCTCAATGAGATACTTGCCAATAAGACTTGCATGCCAGCTCGTACCACAAGCAACAATTAGAATACGACGAATACTGTCAAGATCCACATCAATGGTCAATTTGATCTTACCGCCCGTAATGCGACCACGAAGTGTGTTACGAATCGCGTCGGGCTGTCCAAAAATTTCCTTGAGCATGAAATGCTTAAAACCACCTTTTTCAATCTCATCAACCGTCCACAAGAGTTCATGAATGGTAGCGTTAACGCGATCTCCATTACGTTTCTTGATGTCACAACGATCCTTGGCAATCTGCGCTATTTGACCATCCTCTAAATAGACCACCTTATTCGTATGAGCAAGAATTGCAGAAGCGTCAGAAGCCACGTAATGCTCCTGAGCACCAACACCAATGAGTAAGGGCGAACCTTTTCGAGCAGCAACGAGATACGAATGATCCTGGTGCATCACCACCAAACCATACGCTCCCTGTACAAGCGTCAATGCCTGAGCAACAGCGCTTGTCAGATCACCGCGATAAAATCGCGCAATAAGATGCGCAAGCACTTCAGAATCGGTTTGCGAACGCATACGAACACCATCACCCTCAAGAAGATGTCGAAGCGCATGATGATTTTCAATAATACCATTATGCACAATCGCCAACTGCTCAGCAGCATCAAGATGAGGATGCGCATTATCATGCGTTGGCTCACCGTGCGTAGCCCACCGCGTATGAGCAATCCCCATGGACGAGTGCAGATCTTCAAGACCGGGAATTTTTTCCAATTCTGCAATACGACCTGGACGTTTCACTACCGTCAAACGTCCCTGCTTTGGCACACAAACACCGGCACTATCATAACCGCGATATTCCAAACGGTGCAATCCTTCAAGAAGGAGAGGAACTGCTTTTGACACACCCACTACACCAATTATACCGCACATTGCTCACTCACCACACTCATCAGTTTAAAAGAACTGTGGAACAAGAATCGACAAGAAAAAAGAGAAAAAAGGCCGCTTAATCGCGAGCCAAATTGAAGATTGCCGTCGTACTCACAACCAACATGGTCGTACCCACAAAAGCAATAATGTTCTTGAAAATTACCGCAACGATCTGGCCAAGCTCCGGCAAGAATGCGTTTACAGCAATTGCAAGCACGAGCAAACCAATGCCTGCAACAAGGAACGGTGTTTGCTCCTTCTCTTCAATATTAAGTACTCCAATGAGGAATCCTAAACCTGCAAGTACCCAAACCACCCAAGGGAATTGGTCCAGATTTGGAACAAGTCCTGCAAGAATAGCAAGTAGGACACCAGCAAGAAATAACACTTTACCCACATGAGTCGCAGACACCGAACTACGTGGTGCAGCACTGCGGGACTTAGATCTTGATCGTTTTGCCATCGTTAAAAGCCTCCTTTTCGAATGTTACTTCAAAGACAGGGAGAGAGCTATAAAAACATTTATTACTATTATATAGTACTCATGCATTCATCCGGTCGAGAACTGCGTGCGCATCAAGAGCACGTACGCCTTCCTGGCGGGGAACGCGAACAGATAATTCCAGTGCAAACTGTACGACTTCTCTCCTTGAAACCCTGGCCCTGGCATCAGCTTCAACCAAACCATAAGGATATCCTACAAACGCAGGATCAACAGCATGCACACGCAACGCCGAAGCAGCCTTGAGTGGATCATCACTATCTATTCGAAACACATAACGCGCACGTTCATGAAGTTTAGCAAAGGAAACCTTCGCGTGATTCAAACACCAAGGAGCCGTCGGCCCACAACGCAAAAGAACACCAACCGTTGCAGAACCATTCTCGGTAAGAAAACGATTCGTCTTTGACAGGCCAGCAAGCAGTACTGAGCGATCAGCGCACGCTTTTTTCAACCCACACAATGCGCGGGCTTCAAGATCATGCTCTGCATCAAGATCACCATCAAGTACCAGCAACGATCCAGACTTCACATCCGTACAACAAGAACACGCAAAACGCGCTTCAAGCCATTTGCGCACAATATCAACACAATGATGAGCTTCCATCTTTTCATCAGAGGCTACGGACAATTTAGGATAGTCAAGACCAAAAAACTCCACAGTAAAATTCTTACCAGAGCGAATCACACAAAAACCTTGCTCAGACCATGATCGGATGCGACGAACACCCTCATACTGACAGGCATACACGCGAAGAAAAGCAAGACAATACGAAGGAGTATTGAGCACAATACCACTACCGCCATCAACAAAAACAGTAGAAAGAGAACAAGAAGAAAGAGAAAGAAACTGATCAGAAGGAATCCGATCAGCAGCTTCCTCTTTGACAATCGCTGCTAGACGTGCAGCAACCTTATCAATCACTTCTTCCTCTTATCAACAGCACCCGTCTGCAACAACATTTGAAAGACAAGATCAACAAACACATCATTGACTACATCGAGCTGAAAATCCATAAAGTCATCCATCTCTGCAGGTTTAGATTTTGCCAATTGCTTATACAACTCCTTCATCTTGTCACTATTACGAGTTCTCCAGGATTTAAGAGCCTTATACTCCTGCAAACCCTTTACAAACTTCATCAAGTATTTCTGCAATTCCTCTTTATCACCAGGATCAATACTATTGTCCTGAATCGGTTTACTCACCTCACGAAACTTCGCAGGATCTTCCTGTGGCAAACGCTGTATGCGCACATAAATCTGATTCATCAAATCCTGCTTTTTCTTTAACATGGGCCTGTATTTTTCTAAATCCATTGTTCACCTCAGGTGCTACACACCTCTATCATATCCAAAAGTATCATACAAACAAGAACGCTCCCGCACTAATAAGCACGCCAATAATTGTTCCTGCAATAACATCTACACTATCATGACGCTTAAGAAAAACTCTTGAAAACCCAGTAACAACAATAATACTAATACCCACCACATACACAGCAGGATGCTGATAAAACATCATCACAAGAATCGCAAGAATAGTGGATCGCATAGCATGAAGACTGGGAAAAGAACTTTGCGCGATACGATCAACAGCAGTATGCACCTTTGATTTATCAGGACGTCGTTTAAAATAGACCGCGCGAATCGCAATGGTCACCACATACGCGACGATAATAGCAGCAATCAATCGCCACATCATTGTCTGATCTGCAAAATAAAAAAGAAAGATGGCAACAAGAAAAATCGGCATACCCCCAAAGGAAGTAATATCTGTAATTACCTCTTTACCCGGCGTCATTGACATATAAAGAACAAATCAAACGCTATTATATAAATTTACTCGTACCGGCGGTTCATAACGACTGCGAGGACGAACAGTACGCACCATACCCTCCCGAGTAAGTTCCAAAGGACTGTCAGACCACGGATATATTTCAGACTCAAAAGAGAACGATGAAAAACCACTATCAGAAAACGTCACACGATCAAGAACGTGATTGCCGATAATGCTATTAGGGGGACTGCCCATCACACAACGACCAAATTGTCGCACATACTGATGCGGTTTTCCACCAAGCAAAAGCACATTAATGCCACCACCAGCATCCCTAAACGCCTTAGTACCATATACTGTAAAAGGAAAAGCAGAAGCAAGCATACCAAACAATTCCTGCTCGCCTTCAGCAGTATCAGTCTCTACAGTCACCGGTCGTTTCGCAAACAAGGCATCACGATACCGTTTTAGAGGACCTACAGGGGCAACAAGAGATACTGCCGCACCGCCAACAATACGACAAAACTTGCCAAAACCATACTGGCCGTCATGAAATTTTGCCAAAAACCTGTTGAGCAAACCAGTTCCAAACATAAACCCGTACTGGACGTCTTCATCAGTTCTGGCACACAATATAGGATAATCTTTGTACCCTACATTATCAGGTTCTCGCTGCACAAGTTCTGAAAGTTCTTCAACACACTGCTCCAGACAATGACGAGTAATACCACGATCTGCAGCAACCACATTACCCGTGCCGACACGAGTCACATGTGTCAAAGGAAAATAACCGTGTTGTACACGAAACTGCGAAAGACCACGATGAAGAGTTCCATCCCCACCCCAAAACGAAACACAGTCCACATCCTCAAGATCATCAATGATAAAGGGAAGCATAGAGAGATGTTCAGAGACATGCGCGTCCACACGAGCATCCCTTAACCGACGCATCACTTCGCGCAATTGATGAGGCCTTCTACGAAACATACCAGCACGAGGAACAAGGACAGCTGCAACCTTCATACGCGTAGATCGCCACAATATCATATATAAATACTTGTGTACCGCAAGCTTTAAAAGGCGCAAAATGGAAAGAGTAACAATATTCTCATACTTATGACACAACAGGTTTATTTGGATAACGCAGCAGCAAGCCCGCTGGCAGCGCAGGTACGGCAGGCGATACACAAGGCAGAAGAACGTTACGGCAATCCCAGCTCGCTACACAACACAGGACAGCAAGCAAGACAACTCATCAGCGACGCACGGCAGCGCATCGCAGCACTACTTCACTGCGAGCCAGAAGAAGTGTTCTTTACAAGCGGAGGAACAGAGAGCATCAATACCGCACTACAAGGCGTGGCACGAGAAGCACAACAAGGACACATTATCACCGTACAAACAGAACACGCCGCAGTACTAGAAACATGCAAATACCTGTCATCACAAGGATTTCGCATCACTTACTTACCCGTTGACTATAAGGGACAGGTGCGTCTTGAGGACCTAAAAAACGCGATCAGTAAAGATACCATACTCTTCTCATACTCTGCAGTCAACAATGAAACAGGAAGTACACAAGAGTATGCAAAGATCGCAGAACTATGCCGAAAACAAAAAATTCCCATTCACATCGACGCATCACAATACGGCGAGCCTTTTGACACACGACACGCAGACCTCGTCAGTATGAGCGGGTCGAAAGTACACGGACCAAAAGGTACCGGACTCTTATTCGTACAGATCGGCACACCAGTACAACCACTCCTTTTTGGAGGTGGACAAGAACTACAACTGCGAAGCGGAACAGAAAACGTTCCAGGCATTGCAGGTCTTGCAGAAGCACTCACACTATCACCAGCACATAAGAAACACAGCATAACTGCAGCACAACGTTTACGAAAAGAACTACTGCAACTCGACGGCGTCACACAAAACGGCGGATCACCACAGAGCAGCATTATCAACATTCGCATCAACGGCGTAGAAGGAGAAACACTCGTCAAACACTGCAACACCAAAGGACTGTACATCAGCGCAGGCAGCGCGTGTCACAGCGGACATCTCAGGGCATCACACGTTCTTACCGCGATGGGATTAACAAAGGAACAAGCACTGTCGAGCGTAAGACTGAGCACAAGCTATTTAACTACACCAGAAGATATCATCCGAGCAAAGACAATTATGCAACAAGTCATAGCACAACTGCGAGAACTCAACAACACAGTGCACACGCACACCATATAATGGAAAATACCCGAGAAAAACTAAAAATACTTGCGTTTAGCGACGTACACGGCGACAAACAACTCATCGCGTCACTACACAAAAAAGCAGAAGAGGAACAGGTAGACCTCGTCCTCATCTGCGGCGATTTTACCGATTACAAAGAAGAAGCAACAGAAGGACTCATCAAAACATTCCTCGACAAAAAAACACCAGTTGCGATCATGAGCGGCAACCACGAGGACTCAATGAGCACCGCAGTCCTCTCAGACATTTACGGCATCACACATTTACACGGTCGCAGCATCAGCTATAAAGGCGTTGGCATCTTTGGCAGCGGAGGCACCACACAAATAGGACCTCACCGCATTAGTGAACGAGAAATGGCAGACAACCTCAAAGCAGCACACGACCGCATCAGCTATTGCAAGAAAAAAATCATGGTCACTCATGAGCACCCCAGCGAAAGCAGTTTTGAACTCGACGTGTTTCCAGGAAGCAAAAGTATCAAAGAAGCAGTTACACAATTCAAGCCGGACATCCTGCTTTGCGGACACATACACGAATGCGAAGGCGTAGAAGAGATCATCGACGAGACACGCGTCATCAATGTCTCAAAAAGAGGAAGAATAATAGAATTATGAGCTACACCTTCCTTGACGAACTCACGTATGCAGATATCGCATTTGAAGCACAAGCAGATACGCTAGAAGAACTCTTTATCAGCGCAGCATTGGCAACGACAGAGAGCATGGTGGCCCTCGATTCAGTAGAAAAAAAAGTGGAAAAAAATTTTTCAGTCACCGAATCAACCGAAGAAGCATTATTGTTCTCCTTTCTCGAAGAACTCGTAATCTTCAAAGATAGCGAACAACTCTTTCTCACCGCATTTAAGATACGTATTGAACAAAAGGACGGTAAGTATCACTGCAAGGTAAGCGCAAAAGGAGATACCATCAATACAGAAACACAAGAACTGCACAATGATGTCAAAGCAGTTACCATGCATCACTTTACCCTCGAACACAGCGCTGAAGGATGGAAGGCTACTGTCATCCTCGATGTCTAGCAAGATTTAAAAGCTGGACGGCATCGATCATCACATGGTAAATCAAGAACTGAAAAAACATTTCAAAAAAATTTCTAATGTCATATGGGAACTCCCTTCAACATACAAAGAAGGAATGAAGGTTCCGGCCCGCATATACGTTACCGAAGAACTACTCAATGAAATGGATGATCGCGTCGTCGATCAAATCACGAACGTCGCCACACTACCAGGAATACAACACTATGCCTATTGCATGCCGGACGCGCACAGCGGTTATGGTTTTCCAATAGGCGGGGTTGCCGCCATGGACGCAAAAACAGGTGTGATAAGTCCCGGAGGAATAGGCTTTGACATTAACTGCGGAATGCGCTTTGTACGAACGAACCTTACCATCGACGAAGTACAACCAAAAATCAAAGAACTCGTCAACGAATTATTCAAAGCCGTACCCGCAGGCGTGGGACAAAAAGGATTCATCAAGTTAGACAAAGAAGGACTCAAGAACGTCTCAACGTTTGGAGCGAAATGGGCCGTTGACAATGGGTATGGATGGAAAGAAGACCTGGACACCATCGAAGAAAACGGATACATCACGCATGCAGATTTTAGCAAAGTCAGTGAGAAAGCAATAAAACGGGGTATAGGACAAGTCGGCACGCTCGGCAGCGGCAATCACTATCTGGAAATACAACACGCAGCAAAAATCTGGCGACCAGAAGTAGCACAAGCGTTCGGCATACAAAAAGAAGGGCAAATAGGCGTTATGGTACACTGCGGTTCAAGAGGTTACGGACACCAAATCGCTACTGATTACCTGCGCGTTTTTCTCGACGCCATGCCTCGCTACGGCATACATATACTCGACAGAGAACTGGCATGCGCACCATTCCATTCTCCAGAAGGTCAAGACTATTACCAGGCAATGGCATGTGCAGCAAACCTCGGTTTTGCCAACAGACAAGTCATACTACATCGCATTCGCGAAGTCTTTAGCCGCGTCTTTGGAAAAAGTGCACGAGAACTCGGCATGGAACTCGTCTATGACATAGCACACAATATTGCAAAACTCGAAACATACACTATTGATGATGCGCAAAAAGAGATGCTCGTGCACCGCAAAGGAGCAACACGATGCATGGGACCATCACGACCAGAAACACCTGAAAAATACAAGTCCGTCGGACAACCAGTGATCATCGGAGGTAGCATGGAAACAGGCAGTTACCTACTCGTCGGCACAGACAAAAGCGCACAAGAAACATTCGCCTCCACGATGCACGGTTCAGGAAGAACCATGAGTCGCACACAGGCACGAAAAGAAGTGCACGGAGACAAACTACAACACGAAATGGCACAAAAAGGCATCTATGTTAAAGCTGCCAGCATGAAAGGACTTGCAGAAGAAGCAGGAGCAGCGTACAAAGATATCAATGCCGTGGTTGACGTCATGGAAACAGCAGGTGTAAGCCACAAAGTCGTACAGCTCAAACCACTTGGAAACGTAAAAGGGTAATACTTTTTTATCGTATAGATTCAAACGGCGAAAACACTAAAAAGGGAGCCAAGTACGGAATGGTATGACTGAAGACTACCAGTGCCCATTCTGCGACGAAAACGTTATTTTGCGACAACAAGTATACGAAACGGCGACAGAAAGAGTGCTTCACAATATACGTCCAGCAACACGAGGACAGTGTCTTGTCATTCCAAAACGACACGTCGTGCGCATGGGAGAACTGAGTCGCGAAGAATTTGAACAACTCATGGGAACAGTGCACGATGTAAGCGATCAACTGATCAAGTACTTACAACCAGTAGGCATGAATTACGGATGGAACGACGGCATCTGGGCAGGACAAAGCGTGTGGCATTTCCACGTACACCTCATGCCACGCTATCACGGCGATGTTCTCCCGCAGTACCATTTGTTTCACAGACACCCCGGATCAAAACAAGATCT
>WJJS01000020.1 GCA_014729505.1 Candidatus Woesearchaeota archaeon | reverse complement strand
GCAAAGCTTACTCTTGCAGATCTTGGCAATCTTGATCTCCCAAAGTGTGACAAGGTGCAGACGAGTACTGCCGGTTCAGATCCAACTGATGTTGAGAAGGCGTTTGCTTTTGGACGTGAGGGTGCTGCAGTGTATGGTCTGCACAAGAATGGCGTGGTGACGGATTTGTTTGTGGATCATTCTTTTGCTGATGCGCCTACTACTGATGCGTTAGCTGTTGCCTTATCCGCGCTTGGTTCCCGGTCTTCTCTTGCCATTTTTGATCCTGATGGTTTTATTGTGCCTCTCGAACATCTGACAAGGATTATCTCCTATCTTATCCGGCTCATGCCTCTTAATCGTGAAGAATTGCAGATCATGCTTGATCCTGAGTGGGAGCGTTGCGTTCTTTGGGGCCGTCCTCGTCGGGGCCATCCTGAGGGAAGGATCCTCTATCATATTCGCGAAGTGATAGATAATATTGAAACTCTTGCGTTAACAAAGCAGATTACAAAAGAACAGGAGCGTAGTCTTCGCCTCATTGCACTTGTCCATGACTCCTTTAAAGGGAAAGTCGACATGTCATTGCCCGCGCATGGCATGAATCATCATGCGGTTATCGCTCGTCGTTTCGCTCAACAGTATATCAGTGATCATGATATTCTTGATCTTATTGAATGGCATGATGAAGCGTACAATGCATTCATGATGGGTGCGCGTGATGATAAGTGGGATAAAGCGCATGAACGTCTTGAACAACTTATAGTGCGCCTCAATGATAATATACAACTTTTTTATCTGTTCTATGTTTGTGATAATGCTACCGGCACAAAAGATCCGGCGAATGTGCAGTGGTTTGAAGATCACGTTGAGGGTTTGCAGAAGGTAACGCTGCGCTGAGACTTCGTATCATGTCAAGAAATACTGGGTACGTTGCTTCTGTTCGTATGGGCAAAAATAATTCTACTTCTGTTTCCCGCAGCACGAATCCTGAGAGTGTGTGATAGCGTCCCATAATTGGTATTTGCGGTTCACCTACTTCTTTACTTCGATCCAATACGGTTTTTGGATCTGTAGGTTTTTTTGTTGTTGGCCACAAACGATATCGTCGACCGCAAACGAGTCGATTCGCAAAATTATACTGTATGTAGTGTTCTTTTTCCAGTTCGTGTAAACTGGGAGAGTGATATGCGTCCCATCCTTGTTGTCGTAACTCGCTACGAAGTTGTTGTGCAAAACTCTTACAGTACAACCAGGGTTTCATACTCTTATTGTTGGCATGTCAATTAATAAGTTACCGGTCAGTTGCGCACATCTTGGGGTCAGTTAGCTTCTTTATTGAATAAAGCAATAATGCCACTCCAAGGATGCTGAATTCTAATCCGCTAAACGGTAACAGTGCGATAAAGGATCCTAATCCCAGCAATGCTGCCAAAGTGAGACTGCATGACGCGCATCCAGTGACCATGACGCCGGCACTTGCGCCGACAACTCCTGTGACTCCGCTATGGTGCCATCGTTTGCCGATCAATTCCTTTGTGAAAAGGCTGAAGTAGATGCCAAAGACAAATGCGAGTAAGAGATTGAGGACGACGTATATTGTTGCATGCACGCTTCCCAGATTGCCGTGCAAGACATCAAAATCCGTTACCAAATACACCAGTATGAAAAAGAGGAGCGATAAGACAAGTGACAAAACGGCGTATCCCGGTTGTGCGAGATGCATGCCAAGCATTTGCCAGTTGTACTTGAGACCCATAAGAGTACGCTCTTAGCGTTGCATTTAAACATTGTGCAAGAGGAACTTATTTATAGTTCGTAGCGCAGTGCATTATTGAGGTGATAGTGTGGATACTGTCTTTATTGTGGTTCCTGCTGCTGTTGCAGCTCTTGTAAGTTTCATTTTCGGGTTTCTTTGGTATGGTCCTTTGTTTGGTAAGTCATGGATGAAGTATGCGGGCGTAAAAAAACGGCGTGCAAAAAATATGGCGCTTCGCGGTGTTGCAGGGTATTTTTCCAGTTTTGCAATCGCGCTTTTGTTGTGGTTTGCAACGAGTACTCTTTCAAGTTTTGGGTCTCCTAGCGTGTCGGAGATAATGACTGTCGGATCGTTTATTGGCGTTCTTGTCTGGGCTGGTTTTTTTGTACCATTGAATCTTGGTCCGGTGTTGTGGCAGAATAAGTCTGGATGGTTGTTTGCTATTAATGCAGCTCACTGGTTGATTGCTATTCAGGTGATGATGATTGTTGCTTCACTGATGAGTCTCGCGTTTTAGTGCTTTCGACATGACGGGCAGCGTTGGGGTATCAATCCCTGCATGCATGGTTCCATATCTCCTTTGGGATATGAGTAGGAGAAAGTAAATTCTTTTCCGCATTTTTTGCAGGTCAGATGTAGTGTGACGTGTTCTTGCTCGCCTAGTTTTCCTTCTATGATTTTTCCAAGAGGTGTTTTGGATCCGTCGCCAGATGGTGTCATGCAGTAAGAGAGAGGAGTTGTGCTTTTAATGTTTGCGGCAAAGCTAATAAACTGGTACTTTTTCAATCGGTGCATGGATAATGAACCGTTATGTATCAAAAGTATCCGGGAACTCAAGAAGCATTGGCAGGAGCACGTCTGCATTGAGGGTCGCTACGAGCTCGTCAATCTTAGTCACCGTCAAAATAAGGTGATCACCGGCGATCAGGCAATGATTGTATTGCCTGGCGGTGCGGTCTTTCTTGGCGTGGGAAAAAAAGCGCATCGTGATGCTGAAGAGATTCGTCGTTTTCGCGGTCTTCGCGTTCAAGCCGTCGGCACTGCAGTTCAGCATTCCACATTGCTAAATGAGGGCGCATCACCTGTGGGTCCTGCGCTTACTGACATTATGCGAATTGAGAGTGTTCAATAGGTTTTGTTCCACTGGTTATTATATCATGTCGTGCGCAAGAATTATATAATGTTCTCCTACGTGTTCTCCATCTTGGGCGGGTAGATCAGCTCGGTAGATCGCTTCGTTCGCAACGAAGAGGCCGCGGGTTCAAATCCCGCTCCGTCCATAAAAAAAAAAAAATGTCGGATCTCGACAACGTCGAGGTCGGACGTCTTTTGATCGAACTTTTTGAAAAAGTTCGGTTCCAAAATCCCGCTCCGTCCATAAAAAAAATGTCGGATCTCGACAACGTCGAGGTCAAATTTCTTGCTAGACAAAAAGCATTGCGTGTTACTACTTAGTCTTCTCTCAAAACTGTGCGATGACAAAGGCCAGGTATACTAGGCGCATTACGCATATACAGTTCTGCGTTGCCAGGAAGTCGTCGGGCGAATCCTTCTGCTCCAAGGACAATAGCCATATCTTCGCACATAATCGCGCGTTCGTCTGGCGCAAAAAGACCTCCTTTAAACACGTACGCCCTCACGCAATGATTGCCGTGCCAATCATCGTATGCTGAATACAGGTACACTTCAGCCTGCGGGACTGCATCGAGTCCCCATAATGAAGCCAAAGCAAAATCTCCTTTCAGGAATTCGTTTCGTCGAAAGAGTGATCGTAGGTGCTCTTCTGCTTTTTCTTCTGGATTCTGTGTGCCAAATGCTTCTTCAAACCCGAACTCTGCAAAGTATGCTCTAAAGGGTATTGTTCCTTCTTCAAAAACACTGATTCTCCCTCGGTACTGCGGTCCTCTCTGCCCTTCTTTAGCAAATCGATCTACTCTTTTCATAGTTCCAACTCCGCATTTACTTTTTCGATGAATGCTTTTTCAAATCCTTCTGGATCTTCTGTCATGCCTCCTGCTGCTGCCGGATGGCCACCTCCAATACCTAGTTCTTCAAAGAGTCTTCCAAGATCGAGCAGCAGTCCTCGTTGTCGTGCTGAATATTTTGTTTTGCTGTTTATTTTTATTTTGAGTAGGAATACTTTTCCTGAATAGCGGTTCGTGAGTTCTGAAGAGTATTTTGAGATAAATCCTGGCGATGATGTTTTTGGCTCATAAATGATGACATGATCAAACTCTTTTTTTCTGATCGCAAAGTGTTTTTCCTCTTCTTCAACCATTTGCTGATAATGATGATACGCTCGTCGAAGATAATGAATTGCAGGATGGTGTGCATAGTTGAAGACATCCCAGTAGGTGAACGCTTCATTATTGACGATGAGCTGAACGATTTCCTGCACTCCTTCTTCGCCATTGATAATGTACGGCGCCCAGAATATTTCGCTGAGTTGTTTGAATTTTGATTGGTACACATTGTACCGGTTGATTTTGTTTTGTTCGCCAAGTTCTACGAGCGGTAAAAACAGTGAGTTGTATGAGTTGACTGTTTGCAGTATTGTTTGCATGCCTGATGCGAAACCGTAATCCGAGACGACTCCAACGGCGTTTATATCGCGCATAAATGGTGTTTTGTGTTTTGTTGCGCGATAGATGAGTTCTGAGCACGAACAGTTTTCAAAGAGTTTGCTAAAGCGCGGGTTGAGGAGTACGACGTTTTCAAATAATGAGACGTCTGTGCCGTAGAGTGGGAACCAATCGAGTGCTATGATCGTTTGCACACCGTTTTTTTCGAAGATGTCGAGGTGTTCTCGTGTGATGGGTACGCGAAAGCATTTGAATGCTGGATCGCGCAGTTTTCTGTCGAGTGCATAGATGATCGCCGAGGTGTAACCGTCCACGTCTGCGTCAGCGAGTATCATATCGTAGTCACAGTCTAAATACTGTCGTAATGTTTCTACGAATTCTTCTTCTGTCTCAAAAGTAGGTACTGATACCTTTTCCTTGTCGATAAAATCGGAGCGATGATGATCGACAACGACTAGTGTTACCATTCTCTTATAGTTAACTTTAGAACATATATAGTTTTCGCGCCTAAACAAGTGTAATTCTTATATGTGCAGGTATTTTTAAGAGAATATGGACCTCCCAAAGCGCATTGAACTGTTTTTTAAGGTGCGCAAACCAGCGTATAATCTGATTAAATGGTTGAATCATGAAGGCAAGCATTCTAAGGATCGTGAGACCTTGCAGTCTTTGATCGATACGTTCAGTACCGTGCCTTCTTTCAAAAGATGGCTTAAAAAGAGAAGCGCGCCAAAAGACTGTTGTGTTGACGAAAATGACAAGGAACTTTTTGACGCGTTTGCAAACTATTTTGTGTCGTTTTTCAAGACGAGTCTCGGTACAAAAAAAGTCGTCTATTGCGATAGTTGTAATATTGAGGATTATCGCATTGGTCCAAAGCGGTTGACAAAAAAGGCCAAAAATGAGGCCAAACAGTTGATTGCTGCCACGCTCGAGCACATTGTCAAAGAAAACAATACTGAGATCTCGCAAGAAGTGATGCAACGAGCACTGCGCGAGGATTTTGAGGCGGTAGAGGAGTTGAACCTCGTCACGTATGTGCGCGAAGCTTCTCGGCGGGTGGAGTTTACTGGTGCGGGTGCTGCGGTTCATGCGCTCTGGAAGCGCTTGACGAAAAAGCAAAAAAAGGAGCTGTCCAGTTACGAGTATGAGAAAAGCTATTTGCAGGTACTGAAGGCCTTGCTTCGTGTGGCACTCGAGTACGAACAGTCTCTTGATCGTGGACTGCTCACAGGACAGTAATGCATAAGGCTTTTATAGGGCCTTTTTGCTCAAAATCCTCATGCATGATGCTATTGTTATTCGGGGAGCTAGAGAGCACAATCTTAAGGATATTTCACTTACTTTGCCTCGCAATAAATTCATAGTGATTACGGGATTGTCCGGCAGTGGCAAATCCACACTTGCCTTTGATACGATTTATGCTGAAGGACAGCGTCGCTATGTGGAGTCCTTGTCGAGTTATGCCAGGCAGTTTCTTGGATTGATGAATAAGCCCGACGTTGACAGTATCGAGGGTCTCTCACCTGCCATTTCTATTGAGCAGAAAACGACGAGCCGCAATCCTCGTTCAACAGTCGGTACGGTCACTGAAATCTACGATTATCTTCGCCTTCTTTTTGCTCGCGTCGGCACACCGTTTTGTCCAAGACATAAGGTTAAGATTGAGAAGAAATCTCCTGAGGCGATTACTAAAGCAGTGCAGAAGGATTTTTCAGGACAAGACCTTATGATTCTGGCTCGCATTGTCAGTCAAAAAAAAGGAACATATCAAAAACTCATTGACGATTTGAACAAAGCAGGATTTACCAGAGCTCGCGTGAATGGTAAGATCGTTCGCACCGATGAAAAGATCGCGCTTGACCGTTACAAGAAGCATACGATCGACGTCATTATTGACCGTGTTAACGCTGAGGATACGTCTCGAGTCACGGAGGCTATTGAGCGC
This sequence comes from Candidatus Woesearchaeota archaeon, assembly GCA_014729505.1. Taxonomy (GTDB): domain Archaea; phylum Nanobdellota; class Nanobdellia; order Woesearchaeales; family ARS49; genus WJJS01. The sequence continues at coordinate 1,218 of WJJS01000020.1, read as the reverse complement.
GCTTTGCAAAAGGGCAAGGGTAAGTGTTTGTTGCTCACCGATAAAGAGGAACGTCTGTATTCTTCGCTGTTTGCTTGTCCTCATTGTGATATTTCTTTTGAGGAGTTGCAACCGCGTATGTTTTCATTCAATAGCCCTTTTGGCGCGTGCGAAGAATGTCACGGTCTTGGTATTCGTCAAGAAATTGATCCCGATCTTGTTATTCCCGATACTGATAAAAGTATTGTTGACGGAGCTATTGCTGCGTATCGTAATGCTGTTGATGGTTGGCGCGGTCAGCAGATTGCCTCTGTTGCCAAAGCCTATGGTTTTAGTCCGCTAACACCAGTAAAAGATCTTGATGACGATCAACTTGACGTGCTCTTGTACGGCGCTGATAAGCAGATTCGTTTTTCGTACAAATCCAAGCGAAGTGTGAGTGCTTGGGAGTATGCTGCAGAGTGGGAGGGTATCATTCCTCAAATGGAGCGCTTGTATCAGCAAACAGAATCTGATTATCGTAAGCGAGAAATTGAGAAGTTCATGCGTGTCTTGTCCTGTCCGTCGTGTAAAGGTCATCGTTTGAAGGATAAGGTGCTTGCGGTGCGCATTGCAAAGAAGGGCATTAGTGATATTACTTCAATGTCCATTGACCGCGCAGCTTCGTTTTTCTCTACTCTTCGCTTAACAAAACAACAGACGATCATTGCAAAACAGGTGCTTAAAGAACTCAACACCAGACTTTCTTTTCTAAAGGATGTTGGTCTTGGGTATTTGACGCTTGCAAGAAGTGCCAGCTCATTATCTGGAGGCGAAGCTCAGCGTATTCGTTTGGCTACTCAAATCGGCAGTAATCTTACCGGAGTGTTGTATGTCCTCGATGAGCCCAGTATTGGTTTGCATCAGCGCGACAATCATCGTCTTATTGAAACGCTCACAAAACTTCGTGATCTGGGCAATACACTTATAGTGGTAGAACACGACGAGGACACTATTCGTAGTGCTGATTACCTTGTCGATCTTGGACCTGGCGCAGGTATTCACGGCGGCCATATTACTGCTAAAGGAACGCCCAAGCAAGTGCAGGGCGTTGCCTCGTCTATTACCGGACAGTATCTTAGTGGCGCTCAAAATATTCCAGTGCCCAAGAAGCGTCGCTCATCGTCTGAGATGTTGACGATCACAGGTGCCGAGGCAAATAATTTGAAAAAGATTGCTGTGAAGATTCCTCTTGGTGTG
>WJJS01000019.1 GCA_014729505.1 Candidatus Woesearchaeota archaeon | reverse complement strand
TGGAATAATATTAGTTGGGATGAGCCGCTGCCATATGGTGAGGAACTGCCTGATGATAAGAGTATTGAGAGTGTTGCAGGTGGCGCGGATATGACTGGTAATGTTTTGCTGATGCACTTGGATGAAAGTTCTGGAACTATTTTTGATACCAGTGGTGAAGGTAGTAATGGAACATATAATGGTGATCTATACTCTCAGAACGGCAAGATAAATACTGCTATTGGTTTTGATGGTCTTGATGATGAGATTATAACTGGCCTCAATTCTTCGTCAATTAACATAACCACATTTTCCTTATGGATAAAGGCCAATGAGACAGGAAGGCAGACATTGATAAGCGGGTATCCAGCTGAAGGTGGGAAAAATCCGCAGAGATGGGACCTTGAATTGGCGGATAACAATAGTGTAAGATGGTTTGAGCATGATACCTCTACAGCTATCTATGCCAGTGAAATAGTATTAGACAGATGGACCCATGTTGCTGTTGTGCATGATAATTCCACAAACTTGCTTAAGATATACATTGACGGTGTTCTCGATAAGACAGACTCTATCTCAAGATCTTTAGACACAGATACAAATATCGCCATAGCAGGCAGGCCTGAAGGAGGAACAGTAGGACAGTTCAACGGCTCTATAGACGAAGTAGCGATCTGGAACAGGTCTTTATCAGCTGATGAGATACTTAATGTGTATAAAAGAGGCGCTTTGCGCCTTAACTTGTCTTCCAGGGCTTGCAGTAATGCTGATTGTTCAGATGGAACATTTATTGTTCAAGGAAGCAATGCAACACTAACTGAATTAAGTGATACTGGGCAATACTTCCAGTATAGGATGCTTTTTGAGACTGATTCAGTTAACTTTACTCCTGAGTTGTCTGTTAATTCTGTTACTGTTAATTTCACTGAATTTAACGTAACGTTGTCTACTTGGGATGATACTGATAATGAAACAAGAACTGCTTTGGAGCAGGTTTACTTCTATACTAACTATACAACAACACAGGGAGATCCAATAAACGGAACTGGTGTTTATTGTAGTATCGAATTTAACATTTCTGGCGGTGCTTGGGAAGGTTTGGATAATATGACGTATAATGAGACGTCAACGCTTTATCAATACAACAGGACTTTCTCAAGCAAAGGAACTTATCCGTATAAAACAACTTGTGACGGAAGCGTTATTGGTTTTGGTGTTGTGAATATTACTGATGAGGCTAATATTAGTAACAGTGTGCCTGTTGTTACTTCAGTAATATTGAACAGCAGTCCATTGAATAACAACTTTTCTTCAGAAAACTTGACTCTAAACTATGATGCAAGTGATGTAGATGGAGATAATGTGACTGTTAGTAATGTTTGGTATAAGTACGATTTGCCTTATACGCCTGCTACGATAAATGGTTCGCAAAATTATTTAGATGTGATATTTAATCTGCCATTTGAAAATTACACACAAGCAAGCGACATGTATAAGGACTACTCTTTATACGAGAATACGGTAACTCCTATGGGCAGCCCTGACCAAATTACGATGAGGTACGGACATGGATACCATTTTGACGGATCATCGGACTACTTAAGCTTGGAAAATACATACGTGCCATCAGGACAAACACCAAAATTCAGCTTCGCAACGTGGTTCAGTTACGAAGACCAAGCAGAGTTCAGAGCACTACTGGGAATAGGACAAGCAGGATCAAGCAATACTCACTTAGCAGTTGGACTAGGAGGAAATTCAGTACTACGAGCATCAGGAAACAGGATATGGATTACCCACTGGGGAGCAAGTTATGATTTGAACACGGGAACCGATGCACACACGGGACTCAATCACCTGGTATATGTGTGCAATGGAACACACGATCTTCTCTACCTGGATGGTCAACTAAAATACACCAACCCAGCAACATTCACACTGGGAACGAACCCAACAGCCAGAATAGGAAGTTCAAACAACTTTGTAGGACAAAATTACTATTGGAAAGGAAACATGAGTGAAGTCCTAATCTGGAACAACTCTTTAACTGAACACCAAGTTTCTTTGCTTTATAGTGATCAATCACAAATTATTACAAGTGATGAAACCTCTATCGGTGAAGTCTGGAGTGTTGATGTTACTCCTAATGATGGTTTTGAGGATGGGTTGACTGTTAGTAGTAATAATTTGACTATTCAGAATGCTGCGCCTTCGATTGATGCTGTTGTGTTGAATTCTACTTTTGGTACTAATAAGAGTAATGAAAACCTTACTGCTTACCCAATAAATGTTTCTGACTTGGACGGTGATTCTGTTAAGAATATTACTAACTGGTATGTGAATGGAACTAGTATTGCTGTACTAAATATGCCGTTTGAAGGTGTTAATGGTACTGATTCTGATAATGCTTGGGATTATTCTGGATATGGAAATAATGGATCTGAGAATGGAGGGGTAATATGGAATTTGACTGGAGGATATGATGGTAAAGGGGCTTATGAGTTTGATGGGTTGACCAGTTATCTGAGCTTAGGCACTCCTTCAGAATTGCAATTATCAAATCAGTTTACGCTCTCTGCTTGGGTTAATGTGGGTGATTTTTCAACTTCTAAAAGGATTATTTCTAAGGATGATAATTCTTTGAGAAGTTATGCGCTTCAAGTTAATACGGATCAAAAAGTGCATCTTTATGTATGGAAAAGTGGTTCTGCATATCAGGTTGCTTCTAATGCTGTGTTGGATGCTGATAAGTGGTATCATGTGACTGGCGTCAATAATGGAAGTCATCTTGTGGTGTATGTTAATGGTTCATATGATAACAGTATTGCGGATGGCGGCGTGTTTGATACAGATAATGCCGCATTTGAAATCGGAAGGAAAGGAGACGGAAGCAATTATTTCAACGGAACAATTGATGAACCAATGGTTTTCAACAGGACGTTATCAGATTCACAGATTCAAGCTATCTATGAAAGCAGGACAGATTTAATTGTTTCAGATGAAACTTCTGTTGGTGGTGTGTGGCAGGCTTGTGTTACTCCTAATGATGGTACTGATGATGGGTTGACTGTTAGTAGTAATAATTTTACTGTTCTTCCTGCTAATTCTGTTCCTTCTGTTCCTGTTTTGCTTTATCCTTTTGATGGTAATGGGTCTGTTGTTGATCTTACTCCTTTATTGATCTGGAATAATAGTGTTGATGTTGATAATGATTCGTTGACGTATAATGCTGTGCTTGCTAACGATTCTTCTTTTGTAAACGTTCTTTTTAATCAGTCTGGTATTGTAGAGGGGTCGGTAAATTCGAGTGTTACTGTTTCTCCTGAACTTGCTGTTGATCAAACTTATTTTTGGAAGGTTCGTTCTTTTGATGGTGAGGTGTATAGTTCTTTTAGTTCTGTGTTTAATTTTACTCTTGTGAGTTATTTGGCGGCTACGTTTCCTCAAGCTAATGTGAGTTTTGGTTCTCTTGGTCCTAATGCGCAGAATAGTACTGAGGGTGGTGCTTTTTCTCCTTTTGTTATTGAGAATACTGGTAATATTCCTGTTGATGTCACTATTGAGGGCACTCCGTTGTTTACTTCGTCAAGTGTTCCTTTCCCCGGTTCTAATTACCAGTTCCGTGTTGCTCAAAATGAAACAGGATCATTTAATATATCAGCTGCTACTACTACGTATACGAATGTCACCAATTCGAGTCTGCGTATTGACATTGCGGACTTTAATTGGGTTGATACGAATGATTCTGCGATCATTCACATCAATATTTCGGTTCCTGGTGATGAACCTCCTGGAACGAAACGTTCAAATTTGACGGTGACGCTCGCATGAAAAGAGTAGGTGTGCTTATACTGGCCTTTTTGCTAGTGAGTACGGTGTGCGCTCTTGGCGTGCTGCCTGCCAGAAGTGAGGTGTCCTCTTCTCCTTTTGAAAAAGAAATTAGAGTAAGAAATACTGACGGCGTGGCAATGAAGGTGTCTTTGCAGGTTGTTGGTGATTTAGCAGAGTATGTGAGCTTGTCGACGGATGAACTTGTTTTTGACGCGCAGACTGGTGAGCAATCGTTTACGTATAGTGTTAACGCGCCTGAGGGTACGACTGGTGAAGCATATATTCTTGTTCAACAAGCAGCGTCGGGTGAGGCTACCGTAAGTGTCTCTTTGCGCCTTAAGCATCGTATAACTATTGACATTCATGATCGGCAGATACGGTTGCACACTCAGGGTACGGATGCAAGAATGCTTGAGTCTCAAACTGCTGAAAACACCTACGAGAATCCTGAGATGCTAGAGACGAGTGCTGATAGCGAAGGTTTTTTTACCTTTTTAACGAATTCGAACAGTTCACAACCGCATGTTCGTGACGCTGCAGTAGTGATTGGTGCCGATCTTTTGCTCGCATTCATCATGGTCTCTCTAGTCCTCTTCGTTCACGCCCGAAAACACCCCGGACGCTGACGGGGAAACACTTATATATACAATTAATTTACTAAGAACAACATAAAAGGAGGTTAAACATGGCAAAAGACGCGTCCAGATCATTATTGATGGTGCTTGCGGTGCTCTTGCTGTTATTGTCTGTGGTTGGAACCTGGCTCGCGCTTACTAGCGAACCTCACGATATCGGCACGGACTCTGATACGGCAACGATTTCGCTCACGATTGAAAAAAATGATAATCCCATGGCATCGGGAAATGTTGAACTTACAATTCTCAAAGGAGGTAATGTATAATGAAAGAATCTATTTCTAATAGTACGCTTGTGGTGCTCTTGGTGATAGCTATAGGTGTTAGTGTATTAGGTATTTGGGTGTCCGTGTCCGGACAAGGTCCTGGATTTACGGGTGCTGCGACGAGTAACGATTCCGGTACGGTTGAACTGTCCGTGTCTGGAACAGTAGGTTTGGTCGTTACTGATGCATTGATTAACCAGACGGTCACTGTTGATGCAAATTCTTCCTCCTGTTACGTAATGGGTAACGGTACGCAGGGAACGGGTTGTATTCTTGACCAGGCTGATGGCATCACGTTTGAAAACACAGGAAACACGCTTATCCTGAATGTGACTGCTTATGCGTCAAAGAACGCTGATGAAATAATTGTAAACGCTACGTCAGCTAGCATCTCGTATCTTGCTCAGGCAAGTGAAGTGGGTGCTTGTGGCAGTTATGCATCAAATCCTTTGAGCAATCAGACGGTACTGATCGCAACGAACTGTAACTTTGGCGATACTGCAGACGAGTCAAACGTGTATTTGATTTACAACTTCACGTCTGACGCTGCAGCAACGACCGAAACAGCTCAGGTAACGTTTATCGGCACCGCATAAGATGCATGTCGACTTTTCTTCGTTTTTTTCTTCTCATTTTGCTGGTCAGTACAGCAGTCTCAGCTGCAAGAATGACCTTACCTGCTGAAAGGCAGTTCTTATTTGAACCTGGTAAAACATATACGGTGCAGTTTGGTGTGGTAACCCAGCCAGGTACTCCTACGACCGTTATTGTCGAAGATGGGCCGTTGAAGCAGTATACGACGGCAAATCCTGATGTTGTCAAAGGAAGTGAGCGCAAGCTTGAACGCGTTGATCTTACTATCAAACTTCCAAATGAAGAGTGGGATCCTGGTGTGTACACGCTTAGTTATCGTGTTGAAGAAGCGTTTAAGGAGGGTGCAACTGCGCGGGGTGCTGTCCGTACTACTCTTGATTTCATTAATGCGTTTGATGGTACGTATCCAGTGATTTCTGTTACTGCAGAAAATGGTGTGTTTGGCGAACCACTTCCAATTACTATTAGCGTTCGTAATTATGGTACCCAAGAAATCCAGTCTGCCCAATCTCATGTTAAAGTCTTTTATCGTGATGAACTCGTTCGCGAGTTTGATACCGTTTCAAAAAAAATCCCTTTTCTCGCTCATGAATCACTGAGTCATTCTGCTGTTATTGCCGAAGGTACTCCAGGACAGTATCGTGCAGAGGTCACGACGATGATTGATGGAGCTCCTCATCAGCATGAGGTGCATTTCTTTCTTGGCCAGCCTGATATTGTTGTTGTTGATTATAATCGCAAGGCAGAGATTGGTCGCGTTAATGATTTATCTGTCAAACTCCTCAATATTTGGGATGGTATTGTTCATGGCCGCATGGAATTATCCATGATGGTTAATGGCACGCTCATTACTGCACTTAACCCTGAAGTGGGTCTGGAATCCTGGAAGGAATCAACCCATTCGTTATTTTTCAGTGTTCCCTCGTATATTAAGCCCGGTACCTACCAGGGTACTTTGAAGACGAGTTTTCTTGGAGCGACCAAGGAGATGAGGGTGGCTGTTGAATTCGTCGAGCAGGCATCTGTTGAAGTGCCTGAAGAAAACGTTCCTGTCTGGACTGCCGGTCTTATCCTTTTACTTCTCTTGGCTGTTGCACTGCTCTTGCTTACTCTTGCAAGGGTGCGCAGGAACAGTCGCCTTCCCAAAAAACAGGTTAAGGTGAAAACAAAAACAGTAAAAGAGAAAATACCGGAGGTTGGTAATGAAGCGGATTTTGATTTTTAGCGCGCTTATTATCTTCATTGGCATCATGACAACGTTCGCATATTACGGATTGTACATTCACGTAAAAACGATAGTTATTCCTGCTGATGTGCAGGTCACGACGGAGAACCGTGCAGGTTTTAATGCGGACACTGATGCGGTGCATTTTGGTGTTGTGCGTGTAGGCCGCGCGTCGTGGAGACCTCTTGAAGTCAAGAGTACCTGGGATTTTCCTGTCACTGTCCATCTTGAGGCCGGTGGTTTTTTGGGACCTTATATCACTTTTGACAATGAGAGCTTTGTGTTACAACCCGGTCAGGAGGTTGTTGTCAAGGCTCATCTTCAAGCACCAACAGAGCCGGGTAATTATACTGGCACGGTGACCGGAACATATTTACGTACATGAGACAAAAGATCTTTGGAATAGTATTATTGGCCGTCGTTGTAGCGCAAGTGCTTTTCTTGCTTGCTCAATTAGCTCCCAGTCCAACTGGTTTTGCGACGGGAAGCGGTAATATCGCGTTATGCCTTAATCAGCTTGCACTGATTCCTTCGCCGGCACCTCAAAATCCTATTGTTGGACAGTTATTTACGTATCAGGTGAATGTGACTGATGCGAATAATGATCCTTTGTTCTTCACAGATAACACGTCGTTATTTAATATCAGCTCTTCGGGATTGATCAATTTCACTCCTGCTGGGGGTGATGAAGGTAATTATTCGGTACTCATTAATGTGACAGAGGTCGGCGAGTGTGGTAATGAATCGCATAGTCTCGTCTTGAATCTCACGGTAACTTTGAGTGCAGCAGCTGGTTGGACCAATGTAACCGAGCCTCGAGGTATTTATGAGCCCCTGTGTTGCGGTCCTAGTGGTGATCCCACATCAAAAACGGGGTTTGCTTGTCTTAATGACAGCACCTATGATCCTTCAACAGAAACGGGTGATGTGTTTTGTGAAGGCTCAATTGCTGGTAGTAATGATGCGTACAACAACCAGCACATTCTTTACTTCACGTTTGAGAATTTGACGATGACTTCTGCGCAGACCTTGAATTGTCATCTTGAAATGTCTGACGGTACGCCGGTCATTATGACGTTGAATAATACTGATCTCACTGATGAAACAGTCACTCTCAATCGTTCCATTTCTTTTAGCGATGTCATAACGAGGAATGAAAGTGGTAGTGTTCACGAAGTGCCGTGGTATTTGTATAATTGTACCTTGTCTGGTGGTAGCTCGTCGCAGACCGAGATTTTCAACAGGCGTCTTTTTACACACCGTAACTTGTTGTGGACGAGTTTTGATTATCAAAAGGCTGTTTTTTGTGAGAGTGTGCCAGGAAAGTTTTTCAATAATTCTGCCATGTGTGCGGTAACGACTATTGGTGTTGCTGAGAAGAGTTATGAGCGTAATCTTGCTTTAAAGAAGGTTGCTGGTGAACCAACAGAGATGCGTTGTTATGACGGTCTTGATAATGATGGTGATGGTGACATTGATGGCAATGATGAGGATTGTCTCACGTTTGCTGACACGTATGCGAATGTGTCTTTTTATCCGGGTTATGATTTTTCTACTCGCAGCATTGGCACTGCTGATTTTGGTACGCAAAGCACAATAATAGATGCTGATAATATTCTCTCACTGACTGTTGGAGGTACGTCTATACAGTATACTGCCAATACGGATGCTACCGGTCAGTTTGATGCACGATTCTTTGAAAGCTCGCCGGGCTCAGATGGTTATGGTTTTACGTTGCAGGATTTGCCGAATGTTACTGCGGTTACGGTGATTGGTACTGCTCCCGGTTTTTCCAGTGCACTGCTTAGTTTCGGGTGTATTGATGGATTGTGTAATGTGAACTTTGATTGTTCTGCTACTGCTTGTCAGGTGAATTCTCCTGTCGATATTGTGTTGCAGATTAATTTTAGCAGTGCTATGGATACGACGGCTAATGTGACTGCGCAGGTAGTGCACGGTACTGGTACTGCAGAAGAGAGTTTCCTTGCGTATTTTGATCCTACTGATGGTTTATCGAATCTCGACGAGTCTGAAACTTCTGCCGTGACGGGTGCAAATCTATGTGGCGATGGTGTCAATAATGATCTTGATATTAGTATGCCCTTTACGCATATTTCCGGTCTTTCACCGTTTAATCAGATAGGTTTGAGTCGTGATTGTGCTGATGCTGATTGTGCCGGTGTTGCCGGGCCAAATTATGGTACGGGCGAGCAGGATATTACGTATTCATATGGCGTTTGTTCGTTCCTCACTGAGACGAACTGTTCTGACGGGTATGATAATGATTATAACGATAATTACACCGATGACGCGCATGCTTTTGATGGATTTTTTTACACTGATTGTCATGATTCTGATTGTTTTGGTAATGGGGTTGAGTGTCCTTTGACTGAAACCATCTGTAATGATGGTATCAATAATGATTGGGATTATGTGGATACTGACAGTGAACTGGTCTCAGGTCATAAAATTGGTAACACGAACAATAGTGGCGGCACGACGTGGAATGGTCTTAAGTTTGATCACGCTTCAAGAACGGCGAATTTGCAGGATTGTGAAGATCCTGACTGTAATGGGTTAACAGGCGCTGGAGGCATTTGTGAATGGTCTCATGAAGTGAATTGTTCTGATGGTTTCAATAATGATGCGTTGCAGGTTGCTGATTGTGTGTTTTCGGGCAGTTCGTATGGTACCGGTGGTGGTGGCGCTCCTGTCTATGCTCATGCAGAGTATGACTGTTCTGCCAGTTGTCAGGTGCAGTATCCTGCAAATGCGGTGGAAACAGGCAGTGTATGTGATGATGGTATAGACAATGATTGGGATTACTGGAATGCAACGTATATTTATTCGGGCACGGTAAACACTGCTGGTGGTATTGATTGTGGTTGGAATGGGACTGGACGATCGTATAATCCGGATCCTGATTGTCACTTAACAACGTTATCTGCCGGTTTCAGGTGTGAACTGGGTACAGAATTGAGTTGTACTGATAGCGCTGATAATGATTATGATAATGGATTTACAACGAGTGCAGGATGGTCCTCAACGTCTTACAACTCCTACTTTGGCACGTTTAACATGACGTACAGTGCAAGCGCTGATTGTGATGATTATGATTGTGCAGGTCTTGGTAATTGTCCAACAAATGAAGCGACTCTTGCTGCGTGGTGTTTTGATGGCGCAGATAATGATCTTGATGGCGCTATTGATTGTGCTGACACGGATTGTACTGGTGTTGTTAATCCTGCTGATAATAGTACTTCCTGTGCGCTCTATGAATTCAATGCAACATTGTTTACTCTTAACAGTAGTTCTGTAAATTATTGCGGTGACCTGCTTGACAATGAGCGCAATGGTGCTGGCGATAATTTCAATGCTACGACAGTGAGTTTCACGTATAACACTCTTGGAACGAGTTATACGGACAATGGTGCTGGCGAGTATCCTGATTGTCGCGATCTTGATTGTTACAGACAATTTGGTAATTGCGGTCCGTGTTCTGAAAATGAGTTTGTGTACTGGGACTTGTGCTTTGACAGTCTTGATAATGATCACGACGGTACTGTGGACACTGCAGATGCTGATTGTGCCGGACAACTGATTAATGAGCAGGGCTTCCTTGATGGCGAGACTATTACCGAGGTTTGCTCGAATTTCTTTGATGATGATGGAGATGGAGATACGGATTGTCGCGACAGCAATTGTACTGGCTCTGTTTTTAGTCCTGATGGTAGGGTCTGCGGCGCTTTGCAGGGAACGGAATCTGCCTGTGCTGATGACTTTGATAATGATAATGATGGCGCACTTGATTGTGCTGATAGTGATTGTTTTTCCGCCTGTGGTCTTGCATCTGTCAGTGGTGAAGGGTTGACCTATGAGCCCGATACTGGTTCGTTCTCGCTTACAGGCGGTACTACAGTATCTGGAACGGCAACGACTGTTGTGCGACGTGGTGATGCTCTTGAGGTTTCGTACACGTACAGTGGCGATGCTGGTGCTGTTACTGTGTATCTCGGAAGTCCCGGTTCAGGCGAGGAGATTCCATCAGTGTTTAATGCCAGTGCTGCTACGCTTACTGTTGCTGACGGTTTCGCGATGGATAAAACGTTTGCTGATCAGGGCCAGTTGAAATTTACAAAAGCAAGCGTGTCCTCGTTTAGTTTCACGGTGAGCATTCCAGGTATTGGAGGTCTTCTCGACAGTCATACGATTAAGTCAACTGCAGAGATTGGCAGTAATCTTGCGCAGGGAACCTTTGATGTTGAGGTTGTCAATGATGTGGCGCCAAGTCTTGGTGAGATTCGCGTCGAGCCTGATGGCGGTTTGTTGACGCGCGGCGATAGTATTGCTGTTGTTGGTGGCAACTTTTCCGGCGTGAGTGGTGGTCAGGCAAACAGCGGTCGTGCAGGTACTTGTGAAATGACCATTTCCGGTCCTGCAGGTACGACGGTAACAAATGCAACATCGTGTAGTGCTTCTGTTGCTGTGACAACGGGAGGATTGTATACGGTCAGTGCAGCTCCTATTGATAATACTGGTAATAAAGGCACGGCAGTCTCGACTGGTGTAAGTATTGCTGCTGCGCCGCGCATTACTCAGGATCTCACGAGCTTTTCAAGAGTGCATTATAACGCTGCTAATTATAGTACTCTTGAAGCTGATACGGCAAAGTTTGAAACGGATAGGGCGGCAACGTATTCGAGCTCGTCCTGTGTTGCTCATATCTATAATGAATCTGACGTGCAGGTCCAGTCTTCGGTGATTACTGCGTCGTTAACTGACGGTAATAGTGCAGTGACGTGCACGCTCAATGCTGATGTGTCCTCGCTTTCTGATGGGGTCTATTATGTTACTGTTAATGCAACGGATTCGCGAGGTTACAGTCTTGAGACTGCGCGACAAGTCTTTTTTGTGTGTAATGCGCTGACGTCTAGCGGCGCTGGTTGGGATTGTGCGTTAGCAGATTTCGATCTTGACGGGTATACTGAAGGTACGCTTTCCAAGTACTCGTACAATGGTACCACGCCTTACTGTGATAATTGTCCGACTATTTACAATCCTGACCAGATCGATCACGACGGTGATGGGTACGGTAATGCTTGTGATCCTGATGCGGTGGTCTGTGGTAATGGTATCGTTGAGTTTAATGAAGAATGTGATGATAACAATACGGTGAGTGGTGATGGTTGCAGCAGTACCTGTACTATTGAAGCAGCTCCTACTCCTGGCGGTGGTGGCGGCGGTGCTGGTTGTACGCCTAACTGGGTATGTGATCCTTGGGGTCCCTGCAGTAATGGTGTGCAGAACAGGATCTGTCGCGATACCAGAAATTGTGGCACGGAATATTACAAGCCTTCGACGACGCGTTCCTGTGTAGCTTATGTTGCCACGTGCAGTGATGGCATCAAAAACCAGGGTGAGGAAGATGTTGATTGTGGCGGTCCTTGTCCTGCGTGTGAATCCTGCTTTGATCGGTTGAAAAACCAGGGCGAGGATGGTGTTGATTGTGGCGGTCCTTGTCCTCCCTGTCCGACGTGTACTGATCGTATTCAAAATCAGGGTGAGGATGGTGTTGATTGTGGCGGTCCTTGTGGACGTTGTGTTGCTCCGCTCTTGCAGGTTCCTGCTAGTTATGTGAGGGGCTTTTGCAGCGGCGGCATGTTTGACGTGTGTGTCTCTACGTCACTTATTATATTCGTGCTGGCAATTATTGGTATACTTCTCCTTATCGGCACAAGACCTGCTGTGAAGCGTCCGGAAGTGGAGGATCCAAAAGAATCTGATCATCCCCAAGATAAAATGGTGTTGGAAAAGAAGTAATAGTACTGGTGTAGTTCTGCACGCGTCTCAAATCACGGGAAAGGTGCTGGTATTGTTGCATACTCTTGAGTTGATGGTACTTGTCTCTGCTATTTTTTTTCACGATATACGTAAATTATTTATACTGTCTTGATCGGGCAGCTACAATGATAGTTCCTAAATCTGTTGCAGTACTAAGTTTGGTAGTGCTTGTCATTGTTTCAGGTTGTTCCTTAAATATGCCGCCTGTAAATGATGGTCAATCATACGAGCTGCCTGGCGTGGCAGAAGAGCGTTCGTTATGTGAGCAACTTGCCAGAAACTTTGATGAGAGTATACCCGCAACTGGTCAGGTTTCGTATCCTAAAGAATTACTGGTAGGGGGGACACTAACCAGTATAGGTCAATTATTGCCGGATGATCCTCGTGGCAATGTGCGAACAGTTGAATTCAAAGGATTTGAAAATAAGGGCAGTATGCAGTTGGCATATGGACAAGATCGGGAATTCACTTATGAAATTGGAAAATTTTATAGATTTAATCTTGATAATATTAGAATGAGCGGTATGTTTTCCGGAGTGTTTCTCGATCCAGAGTTAAATAAATTTGAGGAGCTTGATTGTTCGTCAGAAAATAGTACAACGTACGATACTGGCAATGATGCTGTTGTTGTGGAACAGTATCAAGAAAAAGAGAAGGGGTATAGTACATTTTGCGGTTCTATGTTTAATGATTTTGATAATTTTATTTCCAATCCATTTGATTCTACTGTTGGATATCGTAATGGGCATAATCAAAAAGAAGCAGAAGTTCTTGCAACTTTGGTGAAGATAGGGGATCCGGAATTTCAGCGTGGTCGAGATGGGTCTTCAAATTATAAGAGGTCTCTCACCTTTAGAGGGATTTCGCAAACCGCTTCGCTAAGTTATGTTTTTATTGATGATTCTACTTTATTTGGACTGGGAGAACGAGGAGTAGAATTGGATTATTTGAGGATAGGTGACACGTATAAACTTTCATTATTGGCCAACCCTCCAAGTCCGACAATCTCCATATTCCTTACAGAGTATACATCCTATTCTTGTCCTTATGCGTCTTTTGAAGAATGTGAATCACAGCAGTCTGAAGAATGGGCTTTGCCATTGTGTTTGCAGCTTGCTGCCATTGAGAATGTAGACTTAGAGATTTGTAAAAACATTTCTGCCGATATTCAGGTGGCCGGGTCATCAGGCCTCTATGTGAGTAGGAAAGGTTGTGAGAACCATGTATATGTGCAGTTGGCAAAAAAAACTGATGATCCTTCGTATTGTGAGAGCATTGATGTTTCTGTTCGTATCACTAGTGGAAGTACAACGATGCAGTCACAGGGACGGTATTCTGATTCTCTAAAAAATACTTGTCTAAGCTATTTTGATAACGATTGATTGCTTTTTAATGACAATAAAAAAGAGTGTAAGAAAAAGAGAAAAGTGCCCTTATTTATTGGGCAAGAATTTCATCATCGTGGTGCCGCATTTTGGACATGTTCCTTTTGCAGCTTTACGACCGTTCTTTGTTTTGACCACTTTTGGGTCCTTCATTTTTACGTTTTTCTTTTTGCATTTGACGCAATATGCAGTGTATTCAACCATTATTCACCTCTCCACAAAAATGTGGTGTTTCTCTTTTCCTAATATTTCAGCCAGGATCCGTTTGAGGATTACTTTCTTTGGGTCTGGCATGAGCTTGACGCGTTTTTTGAGATCCTCAAAGCTAGTGAATTGTTGTTCATCTCGTTTCTCGAGGATTTCCCACATGTGTTTTTTTCCTAGTCCTGGAAGCAGTTCGAGCGAGTGCATGCGCATGGTAAGCGGTCCTGCGTTGTTGAAAAACGCTACGAATTTTGCTTCTTCTTTTGCGACGATATCTGCGATAACAAACTCCAGTTCGCTTTTTGCAGTTGGTGTGAGTTTGTTAATTGGCAGTTTTCCAATGATGTGATGAATTTTATCCCGTTTACCTTCTCCAATGTAGACTTCTTCATACGGTTGAAGATACGTGTCTTTTTTTGGAACGAGTTCGAGGAGAACAAAGCGAGTTTTGCCTAGCGCTTGGACTATTGCAGTCTTGCGGTGCGCTGGTGTTTTGTCGAATGGATAGCCGTGCGGCAAGAAGTCTAGGACGATAGCATACTCTTCTTTGGTTTTTTTGTCCTGTGCTTCCATAGTCTTGGCCTTCAAACATCATGCGTAGTCCTTGATCACGTCCACCATCGCTTTGAGGTCTTTGCTGTTAAAGGACACATTGAATCCGCTGAGGATGGTTTTTGCGTCCTTTTCTGTCGTTGGTAGGGTGTCAACTAGTTTTACGAGGTATTGGTCTCGCATGCGCGAGATCTCCAATGCTTCTAGTTTTTTGTAAAGCTCTTCAGCTTTTTTGTAATCGAGACCGCCTATTTGCTGGAGGTGATCATACGTTTTTTGAGCGCGAAACGTAAGTTCTCCTTTCTTTTGGCGTTCTTCAAGTATTTTTTTCACATACGCCGAGGTGATCGGCGTTTCTGAGAGCATATTTTTGTTCATAGTTTTCGTAAATGGATTGGATGGCTGATGAGTGTTTTGATCTTGCCACCGTCGCGAATGGATACTTCATAGCAGTTTCCGCGTCTGTGTTGCACAATTGCGTTCTTGCCGTGATAGCGCAAAAAGAACATGCCTTTTTGATAGGTGGGATCTGCCAAGAGTTTGACTTTGTCACCTACTTCGTATTCGGCGAAGAATCGTGTGAGACTGAGTTTGCCTCGATCCTTCTTGTTCTTGCGCATGAGATGTCGGGTTTTCTTACGTAAACCCCCCTTTCGCCGTACCATGAGGGCATAAAGACGAAGGTCCTTTTTAAAGGTTTTGGCTGTCGGGGCATGACCGTTCGTGGTAACTCCTCACAAGGCGTGGTGTATTGCCTGGCGAATGCCTGGGTATTAGGTGTCCCTGACCTCTATCTTCCTCTATCAAAACCTTTAAATAGAATCTCGATTTACTATTTCCTAGAGAAAATTCGAGGTTGATGTATGGGTAACTTTTGGTCTTCATTGAAGGATAAATTTTCTAGTAGTACAACTGATAGTAGCGAACCCGACGAGGGATATCTAACTGTTGATAGTGCATCGTCGCGCAGTAGTGCACGCATGCTGGTGCGTCCTTTTGTACTCAATGATTATGAAGACATTAAGGAAGTACTGAATACGCTTCGTCAGGGTAGTACGATCGTTCTTCTTAATATCACGCCTTTAAAGGATAAGGATATTGTCGAGTTAAAGCGCGCGATTAACAAACTCAAGAAAACGGCTGACGCTTGCAATGGTCAAGTCGCAGGTTTTGGTGATGATTATATTATTGCCACGCCGCAGTCCGCTTCTATTTATCGCGGCGGCATGGAAGAGTCCGCAGTGTACGAGTAATCCTTTTGCATCTTAACGTAGAAATTAAGGCTAGATGTCAACATCCTCAACGTATGCGAGAGCGCCTGCTTGCTCTCGGCGCTGATTTTCGAGGGGACGATCATCAAATAGACACCTATTTTCGTGTGCTGAATGGTCGTTTGAAGTTGCGCGAAGGTACTATTGAGCATGTGCTTGTGTTCTATGATCGTCCCGATCAAGAGGGACCTAAGGACTCGAGAGTGGTCTTGTACCATCCTGAGGGTCCTTCGCTTAAAGAGGCGCTCATGGCCGCGTGCGGGCCTCTTGTTGTTGTCGACAAGATACGCAGCATTTATTTTATGGGTAATGTCAAGTTTCACGTCGACGAGGTGCGCGATCTCGGTTCGTTTTGTGAAATCGAAGCGATAGACGCTGACGGCACAAGGACTAGAGAAATACTCCTTGAACAATGCACTCGCTATATGAAAGAGTGTGGTATTTCACAAGATGATTTGATTTCTTGCTCGTACAGTGATTTGTTGTTGCAAAGAAAGAGGTAACTATTCCCCTAACAACCGATCCATCTCGTCCGCTGCTGCGTACAGCTCGTTATATGCTCGATCAAAGTCTTTCTTCATTTTTTCAAGTAGCACTTTCAGATTCGGTTCTCTGAGAATATATCGTTTGTGCAGGGTAACGACCATGCCGTTGTCCATTAACTTGTTAATGTGGTGGACGACCGTTCCTCGTGTAAGGCCGAGTTTCCATGCGAGTTCGTCGCTTGAGAGGGGCCTGTCTTGTTTGGCTGCTTTTAACAGTTCGATAAAGAGTCGAAAGCAGCTTCTGTCTTTGTCTCTCTCGCTAAACAAGCCCAGAGAGTTGCCAAACCACTGTAATTCGTCATTGAGGGTGGTCTCTTGTGGTTTTCGTATCCGTCGTATAACAATTCTGTATGTCATTTATCCAAAATAACTGGGTGCGCTTTCTGTGTTCTTGTCTTTGGCATTCTTTTTTTGTTTCTTTTCGGCTTTAACAACTGCTGCTGGTTTTTTGATTTTGCCGTAGTCTTTTTCGTAGCGTTCAACGATGTTGCCGAGTATGGTGAGCATTGTTTTGGCGTGCCACGGGTCGAGCATGATGAGATTATGTTTGAGACAAAAGCTTGGCCTCTCCTGGCTTCGGGGATCTGTTCTTGGTGTGATATTCTTAAAGTCTAGCGAGAATTGCGTGGGGGTGTAATTGACGGTGAGTTCGTGTGCGTAAAACGCATCGCCGTCGATGATGTTGATATTGATTGGTTTTTCTTTCATGGTTCGCCTCCTTGAGACTGCCATGTTCGTACCAATATTTAAAGCTTTCGTTCTCGAACCAAAAAGCTTATATATGTGCGGGGCTAAACGCCTTCTATGTTGACTTCAAATCAACGGTTTTGAGGGATATGGGAAAGGAAAGAAACGATAAACGTGCAGAAAAGGTCGACGTCGCAACGCTCCAAAAGGAACGCGATGAGGCGCGTAAAGAACACAAGGATCTTATTGACCAACTTCAGCGCTTGCAAGCGGAATTTGAGAATTTTATCAAGCGAACGGATCGCGAACTCTCTCAAAAACTGCTATTGGCAAACAGGGATTTGCTGATTAAACTTTTAGTCATTTATGATGACCTGCACAAAGCTGCAGAAAACTCTGGTGAAGAGGGTGTTAAACTGGTTTACCAAGAATTGAAGAACCTGCTCACCTCCGAGGGCGTCCACCCCATTGAAGCTCTTGGTAAACCGTTTAACCCACATGTTCACGAAGTCTTGATGACGGTGCCTGACAACGAACAAGCGCCAGGCACTATTGTTGAAGAATTTCAGCGAGGCTATCTATTACATGACAAGGTCTTGCGATGTACAAAAGTAAAAATTACCAAACGGGAGGAATAACGATGGCAAAAGAAAAAATAATTGGAATTGATCTTGGAACGAGTAACTCTGCTGCCTGTGTGCTGGAAGCGGGACGTCCGCGAATAGTGCCGAGCGCAGAAGGTGCGTCACTGTATGGAAAGTCCTTTCCTTCTGTGGTCGCGTTTACTGAAGACGGCCAGATTCTCGTCGGTGAACCCGCACGACGACAAGCAGTCTCCAATCCGAAAGGAACTGTTATGGCTGCAAAGCGCAAGATGGGGACGAATTTTAAGTATGATGTCTATGGAAAGAAGTACAGTCCTCAGCAGATTTCTGCGTTTGTGCTTCAAAAAATAAAAAAGGATGCTGAAGATTTTCTCGGCGAGAAAGTTGAAAAAGCAGTGATTACGGTTCCTGCCTATTTTGATGACAATCAGCGTCAGGCAACAAAGGATGCTGGAAAGATTGCCGGTCTTGATGTGGTGCGTATTGTTAACGAACCAACGGCTGCAAGTCTGGCTTACGGTCTTGATAAAAAGGACAAGGAAGAAAAGATTTTGGTTTTTGATTTTGGCGGCGGTACGCTTGATGTTACTATAATGGATTTTAGCGACGGCGTTTTCCAGGTCAAGTCCACGTCTGGTGATACCCAACTGGGTGGAACGGATATGGATGATGTCCTGATCAACTATATTGTTGAATCGTTCAAAAAAGAACATGGTGTCGATCTTAACGACGACATCACCGCAATGCAGCGTGTACGAGAAGCTGCTGAAAAAGCAAAGATAGAACTGTCAACTACTTTGGAGTCTGATATTAACTTGCCGTATATTACGGCGACTGATAAGGGTCCAAAACATTTGCAGATGAAACTCAAGCGTTCAAAGCTCGAAGAACTTGTCACTCCTCTTGTTGATCGCTGTAAGAAATCTGTTGAACAGTCATTAAAGGATGCTGGTTTGACAACAAAGGATTTGACAAAGGTTATCCTTGTTGGCGGACCTACGCGTATGCCTCTTGTGCAAAAGAAGGTAGAGCAATGGTGTGGCAATATCGTCGAGCGAGGCATTGATCCCATGGAATGTGTAGCTACAGGTGCTGCTATTCAGGGCGGTGTGCTTGCTGGAGAAGTCAAAGATATTCTTTTGCTTGATGTTACGCCCCTTAGTCTGGGTATTGAAACACTTGGAGGATTGTTCACCAAGCTCATTGAACGTAACACGACGATTCCAACAAAAAAACAACAGGTTTTTTCGACAGCTGCTGATAATCAGACCGTCGTGACGATTCGCGTGTTCCAGGGTGAGCGTGCGATGGCCAATGACAACAAGAATCTTGGACAGTTTGATCTTGTTGGTATTCCGCCAGCTCCTCGGGGAGTGCCTAAAATTGAAGTCACGTTCGACATTGATGCGAACGGAATCCTGAATATTACTGCTAAGGATCAGGGCACGGGTAAGGAACAGTCCTTGCGTATTACTGCTCCTAGCAAATTGAGCGACGAGGAAGTCGAAAAGATGAAAAAGGCCGCAGAGGAATTCGCTGAACAGGACAAGAAGCGAAAAGAAGAGGTCGAGATCATCAATCAGGCCGATACTTTGATTTACACGACGGAGACTTCCATGAAGGAAATGGAAGGTAAAGTTGATGAAGCTGATGTTAAAGCTATTAAGGATAAGGTTGAGGAATTAAAGGAACTCATGAAGCCTGAAAAGAAAGATGTCGACGCGATCAAGAAGAAGCTTGAGGAAGTAACTGAAGTCGCGGGAAAAGCTGCTCAAAAACTCTATGCGCAGGCCGGCGATCAGGGTGCTGAGAAATCCAATGCACAATCAGACAGCAAAGCGGACGCTAAGAAGGACAAAAAAGCTGATAAGGAAGTTGACGCTGAAGTTGTTGATGAGAAAAAGGATAAAAAAGCAAAGAAGTAAATAGGACGAGAAGTGAGCAGGTGGAATGAGTAAGGACTATTACAAGATACTCGGGGTTGAAAAGAATGCTTCGCACGATGATATCAAAAAAGCGTACAAGAAGCTTGCAAAGAAGTATCATCCTGACATAAATAAAGAGCCTGAGGCTGCTGAAAAGTTTAAGGAGATTAATGAGGCAGCTGCCGTTCTTGGTGATGTCAAGAAGCGCGAACAGTACGATCGTTTTGGTACGAGCGAGTACGCGCAGGGTAAGGGTTTTGACTTTTCAGGTTTTGACTTTTCCGGTCTGAACTTTGACGATATTTTTGATAGTTTCTTTTCCGGTTTCGGTTTTGGTGGCAGGCGTCGTCAATCTCGTGGTCGTGATTTGGAGTACGAGCTTGAAGTTGATCTTGAAGATGCCGTGTTTGGTAAAAAGGAGCATATTTCTTTTAAGACTCAAGTGGCTTGTGAGGATTGTTCCGGTACCGGTTCTGAGTCGGGAAGTCTTGAAACTTGTTCTACGTGTGCTGGCAGAGGTCGCGTCAATCGTACACAGCGTACTCCTTTTGGTATTATTCAAACGCAAACGGCCTGTCCTGATTGTCGTGGACAGGGAAAGACTATTGCCGATCCTTGTATGACCTGTAGCGGTCAGGGTCGTCACACGGAGACTATTGAGCTTGATGTAAACATTCCTCCAGGTGTTGATAGTGGTTCTCGTTTGCGTGTTCCTGGCCGTGGGGAGGCTGGCGCGCAGG
Organism: Candidatus Woesearchaeota archaeon; assembly: GCA_014729505.1. Classification (GTDB taxonomy): domain Archaea; phylum Nanobdellota; class Nanobdellia; order Woesearchaeales; family ARS49; genus WJJS01. The sequence continues at coordinate 11,431 of WJJS01000019.1, read as the reverse complement.
GAGCGCCGACTGGTGATTTGTATATTACTGTTTATGTGCGAGAGCATAAGACGTTCATTCGTGATGGCAACGATTTGTACATCGAAGCTCCGCTTGATTTTGTTACTGCCGCGTTAGGTGGTGAGATTGAAGTGCCGACGATTGAAGGTAAGGCAACGTTGAAAATCCCTGCTGGCACACAAAGTGAGACGGTGTTTCGTATGAAGGATAAGGGTGTGCCGTGGTTGAATCGTACTCGTCGCGGCGATCAAAAGGTTCGCGTCTCTATAGTGGTTCCAAAGAAGTTGTCAAAGAAACAAAAGCAGCTCTTGCAGGATTTTGCTAAGGCGACAAAGAAAAAGGGTTGGTTGTTTTAGAGGTAATCAATACCTACCAATGGTTTTCTCCAGCGTAGTGCGAGATTGCATGCAAACGTAAACAGGATGAATACTCCTGTGTATCCTGCGTTCCAAATGTGTGTGCGATCGTGGGTGACAAGAAAGAGTATCCAGTATGCTATGAATGCGAGCAATGAAATGATGGGTACTGCTCTGTTAAGCAGGATGCGAATGAGATGTACGGTTTCTGCTGCTGCATGAATATAAATCTTGAATTCAAGTGCGTAGAAAATCATGAGAAAGACGACAAGAATCAGGAGTCCAAGTCCACATAATCCGATAAAAAACCATCCCCATTCGGGGCTATATCCTGTGAGGATGAGCATGATTGTTAATGCGATAAGTCCTGAAAGAGCAAAGACTGTGCCTATCGTGTGCAGGATACCTCTTTTCATGTACAAGAAAAAGTAGTGCAGACATATAAATGTAGCGCTACAAATCGATGATTAGGACGTGATGGTGAAAGGAATTCATGAGTTTGTGGAATGATTCTTTGTTCACCTCTAGTGTGGAGGTGTTGATGTTTGGATGAAATCCTACGATGGGAGCATCCCAGACTTCTTTGGTAATAATCGCGATGACCTTGTTGTTTGTATCATTGATAAGTCCTAACGGGCTAACGCTGCCCGGTGTTAATCCTAGTAATTCTTGCAGGTCTTGTTCTTTGCCAAACGTGAGTTTTTTGACGTGTAATGATTTTTGGAGTGCTTTGATATCCAATCGTGTATGAGCTGGCAGCGTTACGAGATAATGTTGTCCGGTGTCCCGATCTTGTAAGAAAAGATTTTTGCAATGCAATCCTGGAATGTGTGCGCAATGAATTGATGATTCTTTGACGGTAAACACTGCCGGGTGTGTATGTTCTGTATAAGTGATACCGTGCTGTTGTAGATAGTTCTTGACTTGTTCTTCCATGACGCTGTCAAAAAAGTGTTGGTATTTAAGAGTGTTCGTCTCGGCTAAGCTCTACACAAAATGCTACTTCGTTTCCTGCCGGGTTGTAGCGAAAGGCATTGGTCATGCGAATAAGACAGTACGTTCCTCGTCCGTTGACGCCGTCAAGTGCAATATCGCGATAAGGGTTGCGTACTGCGCGATCGAGGGCGAGAAGGTCTTCGTGACGGCGGTGTCTTATTGTTTCCCGTCGCTGCCAGACATGTCGTCGATGGTCAAAACCCGGTCCTTCGTCTTGGATGTGGACGACGAGTCCTTTGTCTCCAAGCCATGCGCGGTATCGTATTGTTTTTTCTCTTGAGTATGATTCTGTGCCGCTATGATCATCGATGACTGTGAGTGCTCGACGACTGTTGGCGATGATTTCAAGCAGTGTTACTGCCAGTGTGTCTTCTTGTTCTTCGCTGAAGTCGAAGTTTCCTTCAAGAATAGCGTCAACAAAAGGTTCAAAATAATTGTCTGGTTGTATGTCGAAGTTCCAATCATATGCTGATGCGCGGATGTCGAGCAGTGGTTGTGCAGGACTTCGTGTGCGTTGCAGGAATCTGAACAATGCTCCGTTACTGTCGAGACTGACGCGTCGCAGTAATCGTTGTCGTTCTTCTAAGATGTAGTCTGTTGCAGTCATTGGTTGTGCTGCTCACAGTCGTGTTATTAAGTCTTGCGCAAAGAATTATATACTCTATTGCTATTCTTTTGCGCATGCAAAAAGAGTTGAGAATACTGTTAGCAGCGTCCGCATTTTCAATGTTTGCCGCTGGCTTGTTTGGACCCATTTATGCTGTTTTTGTAGAAAACATTGGCGGTGATCTGCTCACTGCTGGTGGAGCATATAGTGTGTTTGCGATTTCTGCTGGTGTTCTGATTTTTTTTATTAGTCGCTGGGAAGATAAGGTCAAGCATCAAGAAAAACTTGTCGTTCTCGGGTATGCTATTGCTTCTTGTGGTTTTCTCGGGTACCTGTTTGTTTCAAAACCCTGGCATTTGATTATTGTGCAGGTTATTTTTGGTGTTGGTGAAGCGATTGGTACGCCGGCGTATGATGGACTGTATAGTTCTCATCTTGATCACGGAAAGTTTATCTCTCAATGGGGTTTATGGGATTCCATGGCATGGATTGTGACGGGTATCGCTGCTGCTGTTGGTGGTTTTTTTGCGTCCGTGTATGGTTTTCGTTCGTTGTTCATGGTGATGTTTGTCCTGTCTTTACTTGGACTGGTGTCGTCTGCTCTGCTTTTGATGCGTTCAAAAAAGCAATCAAGAAAGCGTAAACGTTAAAAATAACCCTCTGTTTCTGCTACCCGTGAGTGGTATGATTAAGTATTTTGAGCGGGCTGATATGGTAAAGCTCGACGACAGTATGTGCGAGTTACGCACTGACATGGTGATGCCTCGCAGTCCAAGAGCGTATGCAGTACTTGGTCCTAGTTGGTTAACTGAGGGTATGCGTGTAAAGGCATGGGCCAATCGCCTTGCTAAAGACGATGTTGCATCTATTGTTGTGCATTTTCCAGGTCATGGTGTTTCTGAAGGTCCTTTGGGTGTTATTAATCTGGATCAGCAAGTGGAGGCATTGCATCGTGGTCGTGATATTTTGTTATCCACACAATCAAATGGTTCGCGATCCGTAGCGTATGGCGGGTCTTCTGGAGGGTACACTGCGGCATTGCATGCTGCTGCGCATGATCCTGCTGCGTGTGCTGTTTTTGGTATTTCTCCTTTTCATAGTCTTCAAGCATACAGGCCTTTTCAAAATCCTGCGGTGCAAAAGGCCGCTGAATTGTGTTCTGCATACAGTCAGAAGGTTGATTTGTCTTCTCTTGACGGACGAACCAATTGTACTATACCTCTTGATGTGGCCGGCAGTCTTTCGCATTTGTATCGTATTAATCTTGATCTCATCGCTCCAAACATTTCTGTTCCCTTATTGATTGGTTTTGGAAAAGATGATGATGTAGTTGATAGTGGGTATGTTCATCGTTTCCTTGAACTCGTGGACACGCCACGGGATGATGTGCATGCTCATGGTTTTGACGGCGCGGGTCATACGCTTGAAGGTCTTGATGCGCACGTTGAGGATCTTATTTCCGGTTTTGTTCGACGGTATCTCTAAGATGCAATTTGAAGGTTTATCGCACGCTGTTGATCATTTTACTAATAATGGACAGTTAGTCCAGGGGGCGTATCCTGAGCTTGCTAATGATTTTGATCATGAGGCCAGAAGGACTATTGAGGCTTTATCGTATCATCGAGAAGGAAGTGCTGAGTGGCGCCGTCTTGTCTATGATTCGTTGCGGCGAAAAATTATTGCCTCAGAGATGTACTCGCAATTAGGTATGAATGCTGAAGCCGGTTATTCGCTGGACAGGGTGGGCACTTGTGCTATGAGGCTGAATGAATTTGCTCTTGCAGCTGACGCTCGAGAGGAAGCACATGAATATCATATGATGGCTGATCGCGGTGACGATGGCGTCAGTGCACTGGTGCATGCCGCTAATGCGAGTTCGTATCTTGAACGTTCCGGTCATGATGGTTTTGAGCGATCAAAGAAATTATTGCATCGTGCAGAATTATTGGGTTTGCCGTCCTTGCCTCTTGTCCGTCTTTCCAGGGCGTTGCGTGAGCGTATCGAGCTAGAGGAATTACCGGTATCTACATTGCTTGCAGAGGTTGAAAGGCGTCTTTTTCGAAGAGTGTCCAGTCTTGCTGGCGAGGTGAGTCATCGGCGAGCGTTTCGGGCTTTTGAGGAAGGTTTTTGCAAGCAGGGTGTGGTGTATGCTGCTGAGGCGTTTCACACGTATGGTGTGCAAGGAGGTTCTGCGGCGCGAGAAGAGATGTGCAGGATTCGACGTCTTGTCAGACGGCGCGCCATTCCTGAAGTACAGCCTCTTTTTACTAGAGCGAATAAGCGACGCTATCGTGCCTGATTTACTTCGTCTGCGGGTCTGTGTGCAGGAGATCTTCGATGCGTTTTTTTGTCTTAGCGGTGTTTGTGCCGATGAGAATGAATTGGCCTGTTGCGTGTGTGGTGTTTTCTTGACTGACGCGTCCCGCTACATAATTGAGTAGTTGTGCCTTCCCGTCGATCTGTAATAATCCTTTTGCGCGAAAGATGTGTGGTGATAAAGCGTGAAGTATGCTTTTCAGTTGCGCGGTGTTGAGTGCTGGCAAGTGTATCGTTGTTGCTTCGAGTGTTGGGCGGTGTGTATGGTGTATGCCTGTGAAGTGGTGTGCTGCTTCGATGCTGAGCAGGATATCGGTGTCGACCTGGCAGTACACCGCGTCCATGAGTTGCGCTCTGTTGTTTAGTGTGGTGATACGATCATGTACTTTTGCGAGTTGTTCTGCAGTGACCAGATCTGTTTTGTTGACGACTAGAACATCTGCAGATCGTAATTGTATTTCTGCACTTGTGCTGATATGGGGAAATCGTATCATCGTGTCCGCATCGACGACAGTGATGACGGTGTCTAGTCGAATAGTGGAGAGTTCATCGCGAAGAGTGACGATAATGTTGTCCGGTTCTGCGATTCCTGTTGTTTCAATGAGTACTGTTTCGGGCTTGTACTGTGCGATCATTTCTTCAAGTGCCGCTTCCAGTTCTCCGGTGAGTGAACAGCAGACGCACCCTTCGAGAAGTTCTTTGACAATGATGTGTGATCCTTCTATGGTTGGCGTGTCTATACCGATGTCCCCAAATTCGTTCATGATGACTGCGATTTTTTTGTCGGTAGTGGCAAGGAGATGTTTGACTAGCGTTGTTTTTCCACTACCTAGATACCCTGATATTAAGACGATGGGCGTTTTCATTATGGCGTCAAAATTCTTTCCAGTTATAAGTGTTACACAATATTTTTATGCGATGCTGTACTGTCAGAATCGATGATTACGAAAAACAAGATCGAAGAGTTTCAAGATAAGGTTCTCACATATTATCAGGATCATGGTCGTGATCTTCCTTGGCGACACACTACAGATCCTTATGCTATTTTAGTTTCCGAGATTATGCTGCAGCAAACGCAGGTTGATCGTGTTATCTCTTTTTATCATCGTTGGTTACAGCAGTGGCCTACAGTGCAGTCACTTGCCGCTGCCCGTCGAGAGGATGTGCTTAAGGCGTGGATGGGTTTGGGGTATAATAATCGGGCTGTGCGTTTGCACCAGTGCGCTCGGGTGATTGTCGAGCAGTTTGCTGGTGATGTGTTACATGCGATGGCGTATTATAAGGAGGTGCCAGGTATTGGTCCATACACTTCTCATGCGGTGCGTATTTTTGCAGCAAATGAAGATCTGGTAACTGTTGATACGAATATTCGTCGTATCTTTATTCATGAATTCGGCTTGCCTGAATCGTTGTCTGATAAAGAGTTATGGGCCATTGCTGAACGTTGTTTGCCGAAAGGAAAGAGTTGTGACTGGCATAATGCTCTTATGGATTATGGTGCTACATTGATGACTGCAAGGCGTACCGGTATTCGTCCCAAAACCCGTCAGTCAGAGTTTGAGGGTTCTGATCGTCAGATTCGTGCAGGTATTCTGCGATTCATTTTAACGAATGGGAAATGTCCTCTTGACGGGTTATCCTCCTGTTGTCCGGACAGGGAACGTTTGCTGCGCATTCTTTCTGCTATGATTCGTGATGGTATAATTGTTAAGAGAGATTCCTTATTCGTCTTGAGTGAATAAGCGCGGGTGCAAAAATTGCATCAGTTCAAGGTACATTGCTGCGCTCCATGCCTGGCTTACGCATCCTTTTGAACTTTGTTTTTTTGCACTTGAGACTTCTGCGTGATGTCCGATTGCTCCTTTGAGAATTTCTTGAGAACTTGCCTGTGCTATTTTGTCGATATATTTTTTGTACTTCTTTTTGTTTGTGCGTCCCAACACTATGGCGACAAGATTGTTGATCCAGTACCAGCTGTCCCCTCGATGATAACTTTGCAGAGTCTCGCCTGTATACGTATCGGTAAAGAGTCGGTGCTCTTTATCGATGGATGAGAGTCCTCCCCACGTGAGCCAGAGTCGTGGCAGGATCGTATCAAAGCATGATTCCCATTCCTCTTGAGACAGGAGATATGGATACACATAGGCGGCAATGAACGCGTTTGGTCGTATGGTGGGATCGTCCTTGCCGTCGTAGAGGTAACCGTTGTTGAACAGGGTTCTGGTGTTGGTATACAGTTCTTTTTCGTAATCGCATTTCTTGCCGCTTAATTGTGTGTAGAGTTTCATTGTTGAGAGTGCGAGCGCTTGGATTTCTATGCGGTATCCGTCTCGCACATCGCCGCGGTATGAGGTGTCCATCCACGTCTGGTCTTTGTCATTGCGGATGAGCCCGTCATAGCGGGTGTTCTTGAGTTCGTTAAGATAGTGTTCCACGGTGTGGGTGAGTGCTAGTTTATCGTCGCGTGTAAAATGGTAGGGTCCTTCTTTGACAAGTGTGAGGAAGTCCCTGATGCGCGTGAATAACCATCCTGCTCCGTCTGCAGTGCACAGTGTAGTGCCTGGATGCGTTCGTAATTGTCCTGGACAGGCATCTCCTCCTAGAAGGGCGATCGTATCAAAGAGTCGTTGTCGGCACCATTCTTTTTCGTTAAGAAGAAGGAGTGCTTTGAGTGAAATCATGGTATCTCTTGCCCAGCTTTGAAAGAACCAGGGCAGTCCTGCAAAGAGATAGTCGCCGCACTGCAGTCCTTGTAGTGCTTGTGCTGCACACGTGATTGCGTACTCGTGTAGTGTGTTGCGCAATACTGGTGGTGAAAACAACTGTTGCTGTTGTTCGCGTTGAAGTGTTGATGAATTTTTGAAAATATGTTTTGCTTCTCGAATGGCTTGTTCTTTGCTGCTGCCGTATCCAAAGCTCAGTGTGGTAGCACGGAGTGTTACTGCCTTGTAGACATAGCGTTGTGTGGGACCTGCATGCCGTTCTGCATCAATGTCATACTCGTGTCGCACCCATTCTTTGACGGGTTTAAATGACAAGTGCGGTGCCTGTACTGCTATGAACACGTCGTATTCGCCGCCCGTCGTATTGTTATCACGGTAATCGTTTCGTTTTTTTGCGTGAATAAGCAGGCAGTTTTCTTCTTGCAGTATGTTGTAGTATCGTCCATATTCTCGATCATCATAGCTCTCTTTGCAGTCGAGTATGAGGTTGAACGTGCGTTCTTTTGAGAGTGCGTAGACAAAGCCGTTGTTGTGGGGTGGCATAAAGAATGTTTCAGTAAACGCTTCATACTTTCTTGTCACTGTTGTTATGGAGTGCTTGATGCTTTTGACAGGGACACTATGTTCAAGTTGCGCTATGGTTTTAAACAAAGTGTTGTTGTGATGAAAGTAGACACCTTCGTAGCGCGAACGCGGTGTGGGTGAGAAGAGCAGGTATCCTCCCGCTCTGTTTGTGAGCATGATCTGTGGTTGTTCTGCTTGACCTTCAAATGTTGTTCGTCCGTGATAGTGTATTTTCATTGGTGTCCTGCAATACCTTTGTAAAAACCTTGCAAAAGACGGACATGCTGGCGTTCGCCTCTTTTTTTTGGTTAAAGAGACTGTTGTCACTTTTAATTCTTGTGTCCATTTTTGTGTCCAATTCGTATGTGCAATTTTTGTGTGCTATTCGTTAAAGATAAATAATCCGTTGATTTCCTCTGAAATATGATTGCTGTTACGCAGGTCTTGCAAGCATTGCATCGCACGTATCCAAAAAAGAAACGCTATCTTACTGTTACAACTCCTTATCAGTTGCTTGTTTCCACGATTTTGTCTGCGCAGGTTCGTGACGAAATGGTTAATGCAATTACGCCGGCGTTCTTTGACAAGTTTCCTACAGTAACTGCTTGTGCTCGGGCTCGTGTGTCGACAATACAGGAGGTTATCAAAAGTATTAGTTATCCGCATATGAAGGCAAAGCGGATTAAGGGCGCGTGTCAAAAGATCGTCAGGGAGTATGGTGGCATTGTTCCTCAGACGGTGCAAGAACTCATGTTGCTTCCTGGTGTTGGTGAAAAGACTGCGCATGCGATTTTGCAACATGCATTTGGTAAAGTGACTGGTATTGTAGTGGATACGCATGTGTTGCGTGTGAGTTTTCGTCTTGGATGGACTTCTTCTCCAACAAATGCGAAAAAAACTCAACACGAGTTACGTGATATACTGCCAAAAAAAGAGTGGGCTTGCTTTACCGGTCTTTGCAAACAACACGGTCGAGCACTATGCACGAGAGTTCCCACATGCAGTAACTGTCCTGTGGTCTCGTGGTGTAAGCGCAGGGGCGTGAAGAAATCTAAGTAGTGTTGGCATCGCTTATGACTTGTCGAAGGATATCTGGCAGTGTTTGTCGGGCTGTTGCTTTGTTGATGAACTGATATCCTCTTTTTTTCGCGTACTGTTCTGCTTCTGGTAGTGTTGAGGTGATGATGTACGTGCTTTGTGGCAGGTAGCGTGCGAGTATATCTACTAGTCCGTCGCCGTTGCATCCTGGCATCTGAAAATCACAGATCGTGACGAGTGGTGGCGGTAGTTGAGGGTTTGGTTGTGCTGCTTTGGAGAGTTCCATTGCAGAGCCAGGTCCGTCATATGATCTGAATGTGACTTGGAATCCTTCTTCCTGTAGTGAAATGGCGATGTGTTCATAGATCATTCGCCAATGCCGGCTGTCGTCGATAGCTACAATGAGGTGCATGGCTTTCTTATGGGAAAAGGAGTATATAATCCTTTGCGGAAAAAATGGGGGTGTTTACGTATTGTTAAGTGATTACTGAGTCGGCTATTCTTCTTTTTGTGTGAGCAGTGCCTGCAGGAGTCCTGGTAGTGTTTTTGTGACTTGATTTTTGTGCACAAACGGCACTCCTATGGTGTTTGCGTACTGTTCTGCACGATGATCCGTCGACGCAATGATGTAGAGTGGGCGTGGTTCTTGTCTGCGAAGTATGTCGACGAGTGTTCCTCCGTCAAGTCCTAGCATGTGATAATCGCAAATAATTGCAGAAGGTAGAGGTCCTTTAAGCACTGCCATGGCGGTTCCAGGACCATCGTATGATTTGTATGTGACTGCCAGTCCTTCTTTTTCTAGTTTGTTAACGATGGCGCTGTAGACTGCTCTACAGGTGGGCGTGTCATCTATTCCAACAATAAGGTGCATGCGTTTTTGGTTTTTGCTCGGATTTTTTAATCCTTCTGTCAGAATATTTAAAAAGCCTCTAGCGGGTTATTTTGCTATGAAAGTATCTGAGCTGTCCATTGCTGAGCAGGCAAAGAAGGTATTGTCTGGTATTGATGAGCTTCGTCCAGCCCAAGAAAAGGCTGTTCGGGCTGGTTTGCTTGACGGAATGAGTCTTCTTATTTGTACACCGACAGCTAGCGGTAAAACGCTTATTGCTGAACTTGCGGCGGTGAAAACTATCCTCGAGCACAAGCAAAAGGTGGTCTACATTGTCCCTCTTGTCGCGCTTGCTCAGGAGAAATATCGGGAATTTAAGGCAAGATATGCGGGCCTTTTTAACGTGGCGTTGTCGATTGGTGATTACGATTCTGCTGATGGGCGTCTTATTGATCAGGATTTGATTATTACTACGTCTGAAAAGCTTGACTCACTCATTCGGCATCATGCGCCGTGGATCATGTATGTTAAGACGCTGATTATTGATGAAATTCATTTGCTCAATGATGTGAGTCGCGGTCCTACTCTGGAGATCTTGATCACGTTGCTTAAGCGAATGCTTTCAAACGTGCAGATTATTGGTCTTTCTGCAACGATAGGCAATCCTGAGGATCTTGCAGAATGGATGGGTGCTGTCTGTGTGAAGGACCTGTGGCGTCCGGTCCCTTTACATCAGGGAATTCTGGTGGGTAATGAGATTGAGTTTCGTAACAGAAAGTAATCAGTTTTTGCTTCTATCCCTTATAAAGCATTTGATCCTTTTATAGTCTTTCGTATTCTAAAATAAATGTTCTGAATTATATATCTTCAAAACAATATATTTATTAAGTTATTTCGCCTTATAGTAATGGGGTGAGGACTATGTCGAAAAGAGAGTATAGTGTCGGCCAGTTTCTGCAGGATTACTGGCGGTTTTTAGGTGGGGTTCGAGCACGCTACGCGTATTATTCACTTGTACGGGTAGTCTCTAGCATTGGTGGGTTTTTTACTGCCTATCTGCTTGGTATGATTGTGGATTCTTTTGTTGCGGGAGCCACGATCAGCGGCCTCGCACTGCTAACGGGCGTCATTGCAGCAGTTGGTGTGGTTTCTGCATTGCTGCGTGTGCATGCGAAGCTTGGTCTGCATAAGATTGCAGCAAAAGTACGTATACGAGTGCGAAAACAAGCAGTGACTAAACTCTTTGATTTGAGTCTGTCCTGGCATGAAAAGGAAGCGACAGGAAGCAAAGTAGAGAAGATCAGTAGAGGCGGAGGTAGTTTGTATGGTATTATGCAGATCATGGCGATTAACGGCATTGAGACGCTTGTTGATATTGTTGGTGCGGTGATTTTGTTTGCTGCTTTAAGCGGTAAGTATGTGCTGTTTGCAGCAGTGTATGGCGGGATCTACTTGCTCGTTGAGCGCTATTTTAGTGGTCGACTTGTCACTCAGCAACGCGTGCAAGATCGTGTACGGGAAAAAGTCAGTGCTCAATTGCATGAAGCAACGGCAAACACGTTGACCGTGAAATCCTTGGGTTTGTGGGATGACATTAAGAGAGCGTTGAGTAATAAGGACAGGCATCATTATCGTGTGTGGATGAAGACAAGAAAGTTGACACTGAGCAAAAGTTTGGCGATCAATACTTTTGCGGCGATCGGATATGGGGCGTTTGTGTTTGTAGCGGGCCTTGATGCATTAGTCGGAGTGATAACGATTGGTTCGATTTATACGTATGCATCGTATTTTGGTCGTTTGCGCGGAGGTCTTCGTCGTCTGACTGATATGATGCCGGATCTGATAAAATGGAAATCTCATGTGGGCCGTATGATGACCATCATTGACGGGAAAAGTGAAGTGGAAGGTTCGCAAGTGATGCCAAAGGACTGGAAACGGATGGTGTTTGATCGGGTGAGTTTTCGCTACCGGGATAAATGGGTGCTCAAGAATTTTTCTCTCG
>WJJS01000018.1 GCA_014729505.1 Candidatus Woesearchaeota archaeon | reverse complement strand
GTGTTGGCGTAATTATTGTCGTATAGCCTTCTCTGTTGTGCCACAACCTTTAAAAACGGTCGAGTTCCAGTGAGTAATGGGCAAGCTAGGTTGGGATGTTAGCCGTATCCTGTAGCCACAAATCGGCTTTATGGTGGAACTGAAGCTGCTTGAGCGGTACACGTCTTATGATTGTGTCCTGGTAGGGGCGTTGAGGTTCTGTCCGTATTGGTTGGGTTAAGAGGAACCGTGTCAGGCGGGGAACCGAGCAGCACTAACTGTTGGCTTTAACGCTTTACGGGTCGCGGAAAGGAGTCGCTAACAGGGTAGCGCGATCATGGAGGCTTGTGCTCATCGGGCAGCGTGCTTGTCCTCTTTATTCAACGACAATTGCTGGTTTTGCTGGTGCGGCGTTGCGTGCTTTTGGTTGTGTGCTGACTTCTGCTTTTTCTACGAGAACGTGTGTGTTGTAGTCTTCACCTAATTTTGCACCTAGATGTTTTACCACTTTGTATTCTGTTTCTTGATCGAGAACGAAGTGGGGGAGTTTGCTTGGATCTTTCACTACTGCAGGAATGATTTTCATAATCTCTTTACTGTATTGTTTCATGTCAGTGTCCATGATACTGCTGATGATTGATTTCATATCTCTTGTATCTTCGAGCAGTTCCTTGAGCATGGTAAATAGTGCATATTTCCATTCATGACTGATAACGATGGTGATGCGATGCGGATGCTCTATTTTTGCTAGTTCGATGACTTTTCGCACGTCGTCTTGTACTTGTTTTGTCATGTCGTGTGTGAATTCTGCTATCGTGTTGATTTTCGCCCGATCACTTTTAGGCCATGGCGCTAGTGATGCAAATCCTTCTTCTCCTGCTTGTTCATAAAGTTCTTCTGCAATGTGTGGGACAAGTGGGCAGAGCAGTCGTATCCATTCTGTAATGATCGCTCCGTTTATAGCGTGGAATTGTTGTTCTTTTGCTTCTCGTGAGACGTCTTTGTACAAGCTGAACATATCGTAGAGAACCGTCATCGCATACGTTCGCAAATCCATTTCTTCTAGTGCTGCAGTTGCTTGTTGTTTCAATTGTTCCCATCGGGAGATAAACCAGTCGTGTTCTGATGCAATCGTTTCATTTTTTTGGTGTTTGATTGCAGTCTCCAGAATGGTATAGAGATTGAGTAAGTGTTTTTTCATATGCTCGACTTTTTCTGTTTGCCAGTCGAGTGTACTCTCGACGCTTGTCGCACTGCACATGAATGCGCGAAACACATCCGCACCGTAGAGGCGATCGAGTTCGAGAAGGGGTATGGTGTTTCCTTTGCTCTTTGACATTTTGTTGCCTTCACGAAGGATCATACCATGAAAACTGATTTTTTGCGGCCAGTATTTCTTTTTCATAGCTGCGACGTGAGCAAAGATCATAAAGCTCAGATGATTCGATAAGTGCGCGGTAAACGTGTGTCGGTGATCGTTTGGATACCAATAATCGAAATGTTCTCGTAACGTATGTAATTGCTCTACTGGTATGCCGACGTCCTTTGATAGTTTTTCGACAACACCGTACCCGTTAAATACGTAATTAAAGAAGGGAACCGTCATCTGTTCGCCGCTGATTTTAAATTTCTTAACTAATTGTGCGATTGGGTACAGGCTCATGTAAATAACGCTGTCCGACAAACTCTCTATGACCCATTCTTTGTCAAATGGTAGTGTGGTGCCTAGTCCTCGTCGTCGTGCACAAGGTCTTTTATCGAGCCATTCAAAGACGTCTTCAAATCGTTTGCGGTATTTTTCTGGCACGATGCTCATATGATCAAGGCATTGTTTTGCTTCTGCTTTCCACCCTTTTGCGTTAAAATCGATGAACCATTGATTGTCGAGGATGGCAACGATGACTTCTCCTCCATCTCGTGAGAGTGCTGGTCTGCTTGTCTCCCAAAAGATGGTTGCGCGTCCTTGTTCGAGTAATTGTTGTCTCATTGCTTGTTTTGCTTTTTCGACTTTCATTCCTGCGTACTTGCCGCACGTGTCGCGCATCACACCAGTGTGATATCCCACTTTGTAGATTTCTTGTGTGGCTTCTTTGAGTTCCTTTTCCTGCAAGAGCGATGTTATCTTTCGCTTCTTGCAAATCTCGACGGCTGGAAAGTCGCCATATCCTTTTGAGTTAATTATGGGAATGAGTTCTATCGCTTTGACTTGTGTGTGATCGATATCGTATTGTGTGCATAGTTCTGGATTGTCTTGCAATTCTTTGAGTGCTATCCAGTCAAATGGTGCGTCAGCTGGAACGCTTGTGACGATTCCTGTACCGATTGCCGGATTGCAGAATGTGGAAGGTAGTATGAGCAGGTCTCGTTCGACAAATGGTGCAAAGCAGGTTTTCCCCAGGAATGTTGTTCCTGCGATTTCCTCGATAATGTCGACGTTGTGATCTTGAAATTGTAATTTGTCTGCGCATTCTTTGCTGAAGTACCAGATTTCGTGATCCACTTTTGCTTTGACATACGTTATTTTTGGATTGATCCACATGTTTGTTTGTCCAAACATTGTTTCCGGTCGCAGTGTTGCTGCAACAATAAAGCCGTCTTCGTATGCGAATTTGATGAGTGTGAATTCTTGTTTCTCGACAGGGTCAGTATCACCGTCTTTGATATCATCTTCTCCTACGGCATTGTTCAAGCTCTTGCTAAACAGCACAGGGTGTTTTCCTTGTACAAGATATCCTTTATCTTTATATTTGTGGAACAACCATTCAACCATGCGTTGGTGAATCACGTCGCCTGATGTGAAACTTCGTCTCCAGTCAACGCCAAGACCAAGCGTTGAGAATTCTGCAATCATCTTTGGAACAAAGAAGTCGACGATGGCTTGTGGATCTTCAAAGGTTTTTATGATGCGTGCGATTTCTTTCTTGTCTTTTATGTACGCGCCAACGTATCCTGAAAAGAGTTGTATTGTTTTTTCATCGCCGTTCTTGATGGCCAGACTGATGCCAAGCACTGGAGTGCCTGAGATGTGAAATGCGATGGGATAGAGGACGTTTTTGCCACTCATGCGGTGATAGCGAGAGTACACGTCCATTTCTGTGACGACCCGCGCATGTCCGATGTGTAGGCTGCCTGATATGTATGGATAAGGAACGGTGACAAAGAGTTTTTCTTTTTTGTTTGGCTCAACTTCAAAGACTTTGTTTTCTTTCCATCGTTGTTGCCATTTGTGTGCTATTTCAGTAAAACGTGTCATGGTAAAAAAAAGAATGAGTGTGTTTTTAAAGGTTTAGGCGGCGTATCGTTTGGGAAGGTAGAGTTTTCCGTTTTGTAGTACGACTTGGTGTTCTTCAAGCATTCGTTCTAGTGTTCGTTTGACATGAACTTTGATCAGACCTCTTGTTTTTGCAAGTTCTAGAAGTTGTCGTTGGTTGATTCGTGGTTCCGGTCTGACTGCTCCTCTGATAAAGTCAGGTAATTCACGGTAGGGAACGACGAGATGTTCTGCGCAGGCAACTCTGTATTTGTCTTCTTGTTCTTCACCGGTGTTACCGCCTTCTGTGCGCTCTTCATAGTTACGTATTTTTACAAGTTCGTCATACCATTCGCTTGGCGTATCGTCAGGATATCTTCGTTGGGTGAATCTCGCTGCTCGTCTGCAGCGATCGCCGTCCTCATTGATTTCTGCGGTGCAAAAGCTTCGTCGTGGAAAGCGGTTTGCCAGTGGGACCGTTGCGATAAAGTCTTCCATTGTTTTTCCATTCTTGTAGTCCTGGAATGGAAAGTATTCTCCGCGATAATTAAGATCGAGACCGTCAGCAATAACGCATTTGCCTCTTCGTGCTAGTTCGTGGGCCACATCGATGATACCGCTGTCCCACAGCATGACTTCAGGCAATAATACTGCATCTCTTTTCACGCGATCTCCCGCTTGTGAAAGTATTTTTTCAGCTTTGTCGAAGAATTTCACCCGTCCTTTAAAGGTAAGTCCTGTTCGTGACTCTGCTGTTTTCATAAATGGTTCTAGCAGTTGCGGGATAAAACACCATGATTTGATGCCTGCAGATTCAAAGTAATGCAGATTGCTCATCATGGCTAGGGTAGTTCCTGTTTTGCTCGCGCGCACAGGCCCGTAGACAAGAAAGACTTCGCCAAGATGATCTTCGAGTTGTTCAAGGTCTAGTGAGCGACCAAGAAGATCGTAGTCCTTCCAAAAAATGCTGCTCTCTTGAGCAGGCCACAGTATTTCTCCCCCTTTTGCCATACCTGGCAATCGTCTTGAGATATTATTTAAGCATTTATTCTGCTTAACATAGAGTCGCGAATCTGTATGAATTGTTAGAAGCTTTCGCCTTTTTTCAGTTTTTCCATGATGGCCTTACAAATCAACGGTTTGCCGTTGACCAGCACGTATTTGTACGGCAGTATGACGCTTTCTCCTTCGCGAAGATCCAATTCCACATCGGTCACAACTGGTATGGACTCGATCGGTGTGCCGTCTGCAATTAATTTTGTCATGTACACCGCGTTGTCGGTAGCCATTTGTTCTGGTTCGAGGTTTCTTGTAGGCAATGAACTTTTGCTGCTTAAGAATTTCTTGGTCTTCTCAGTGGGTGGATCATCGCCAAGTATCCCTCCAAAAATGTAGTACTCAAAGTTATCTTCTGGCGTTAAGGTTTCCTCTGCTAAAGGATCAAGAATACATGCATTCTTCAAGTCTAGATCGAGCACGCTCTGCGGTATGATTTTTGCAAATTCTTTGAGCCGCGAACTTTTTGTGTGCGTAATCCACAAGTTTTTCTTGCCAACGAGTTTGGAAATGTGTCTGTACTCAAAGAAACTCCATTGATAGACCGTACGATCTAGGTGTTCGATGATGTAAATAGGCATATTGTGAAAGAAAGAAGAGGAATAAAAAATGTTACGCTTTCTTGAACTGCGAAATCGTATCGATTAAGTCGACGTGTCCTACAAAGACTGCTCTGCAACAATAACGTTCAAGTCCGAGTTCATCCATAACGGTTTTTGGATCTTCTCCTTTTTTGACTCGTTCTTGGTATTCTTCCCAGAGTTGTGCGATTGGTTTACCGCACGTCCAGCATCGTATGGGTATAATCATGGTAACTACCTGTAAGATTTTTGTACTTTTGCCCTGGCTTTTCCGTGCCTATTGGGCTTATGTGTTTCTTTGCGTCGTACGTCTCGAACAAGTAATGTTCTGTCGTATTCTGCAAATGGTTTTGAAAGTGATTTGTCAAATTGCGTTATTGCCAGTGCTAATGCGGTGCGTGCTGCTTCTGCCTGTCCTATTGCTCCGCCGCCTTCTGTTTTTATGGAGACATCTATTTTTTTTGCTGCGTCTCCTGCTAAACGCAGTGGTTCGAGTATTTTTTCTTTCCATAGCACGTTTGGAATGGTGCTGAGTTCCTGGTTGTTGATGCGCACTAGTCCTGTTCCTTTGTGCAGGGTGACGCGTGCGATTGCTCGTTTTCTACTGCTGCTGGTATGTATTGGTTTCATACTTTTGCTCCTAATGCTTTGCATACGTCGTAAACGGTGACGTAATTGAGTAATCGTGATTGTTCAAAACGTGCATAGTCCACTTTGACTGTTTTTTTGTCTTTAAACTGTTCTGGTGTTCCTAGATAGCACATGATGTTCTTAAACGCTTCTTTTCCTCTACCTTGTTTGTATGGTAGCATACCTCTGATAATTCGTCGTACAAATCGATCTGGTAATCTCGAGGGGAACGGTCCTTTAAAAGGCGTTCCTTTATCTCGTCGTTGTCGATAGCGTGCAATGACTTGTGTTGGTTTGCCGCTGATAATTGCTTTTTCGCAGTTGATCACGCTGACTTTTCGACCTAAGAGTGCTTGCTTAGCTACGAATGTCGCCATACGGCCAACGATTGCCTTATCCGCGTCTATGATGAGTTCTTTCATTATCCTATGATTCTGATATTTTTTCCTTTTGGTTCGAGTTTGAGTAGATCGTGAATAGTGAGTGCCTTTCCTTTTTCGCTGATACTTTTACGTGCTGATGCGCTAAAATCCCATGCTGCGACGGTTACTTCGTGATCGAGTGCTCCGCTACCAAGGACTTTTCCGGGTACGATGACTATTTCTTTTGGTTTCGTACTTCTGTTTAGTCGCGAGATGTTGACCACGCGTCGTTGGCGTGTTGGTTTTTCAAGGTCCGTTGCCACGCGCTTCCAAAGGGCGCTTTGCTGTACGCTTGCTTCCTTTTTCAGCTCTGAGATGAGGTATCTCAGGTGGACGTTTGGTGTGTTTGTCATGTTCGGTGATCGATGCGGAGGAAGGGATTCGAACCCTCGCACCCACTAAGGGACTAGGCCCTCAACCTAGCGCATTTGACCAGACTCTGCCACCCCCGCATTATGCAAGGTGTTCTTGTACCTCGGAGAGTTGATCGCCGATTTTGTCTATGGCTGTGCGCAGGATGTCTTTTGGACTGAGTTGTCCCCATGGCTCGACGTGAAAGATGAAGTTCTTTTCATCATAGGTCACTTCGGCTATGTCTTTGTTGATTCCGTCGCACGCTTCGAAAAGATTGTGCTTTTCGATTAAGCTTGCATCAAGCTTTCCTCCTTTGAAAGCTCGTGGCGGGAATTTGTCTTTGTACTCTTCAAATTGAGGATGGTTATTATTGACTTTGATGCTTGCCTTGTACGTGTACCAGACAAGTCCAGGACTGAACTTGGCGTGCTCCTTTCCTGTCCCTAATCGTGCGGTGGCGACGAGCTGTAGTTCTTGTCCTTTGAGCAATTTTGTAATGGGCATATTGCCGTGCACGGGAATGACTTTTGGATCTGCACTTTTGAGTGCATCACTCATGACCGTGCCAGGTCCTTTTTCTTTGAGTGTGAGCTTTAATGTACAGCTTTGGCATCCCTCTCCTTCGCATTTGCATTTATGCTGTTCGTTGTAGCTTTTCAAATCGGTCGAGAGCGGGATAAGTCCTATTCGGTGTGCGACCATTTCGTCATAGAGTGCTCCTGAATTTTTTGCAAATTCGACAGTATCCACTGCCATGGTTGGTACGAGTTCTCGACAAGCTCGTCGGATCGCGTTAGCCATTGCTGGTGTGCTGTTCTTGAGTAAGAACGTGTAGCGTCCAGTTGTTTTGTCTTTATCCAGTAGCTCGAATTGTGTCATGGTCTTCGACCTCGTTTTCCGCCTTTCTTTCGACACCCGCCGTGCGGTATTGGTGTGACGTCATCGATTTGTCCTATGCGAATGCCTGAGCGTGAAAGTGCTCGTACTGCTGCTTGTGCGCCAGGTCCTGGATTTGTGGGTCCGTTATGACCTCCAGGTCCTCTGATGCGTACGTGTACGCCATTGATTCCTTTATCTCGTGCGATTTCAGCTAATCGTTTTGCAGCGGTCATCGCGGTTGTCGGCGAGCTTTCTTGTCGGTGGCTTTTAACAACCATGCCGCCGCTTACAATGCCGAGTGTTTGTGATCCGGTAATGTCTGTAATGTGAATAATAGTATCATTATAGCTAGCGTAGATATGACAGATTCCCCATCGCATTGTTCTTTTCATTGCTTATCCTCGCTGGCTTTTTCCTTTTTCTCGTCAGATTTTTCTTCCTTTTTTTCTTGTGACGGTTCTGTTTTCTTCTTTTCGCTGACGGGTTCTTCCTTATTTTCTTTTGTCTTTTCTTCTTTTTTTGGTTTCTCTTCTTTTTTAGCAACCTTCTTCTTTGCTTCCTTTTCGACTTTCTCTATGTCCTTTTCTACTGTGGGTGTTTCTTTTGCAGGTGGTGCCCGTTCAGGATGATCGTCATTTGCAAGTGCGCTTCTTGGTATGAAACTTATAGAGTTCTCCTGGGATATTCTGATGAGGTGTGATGGCGATGTTACGATCGTATCTCCTACCTGTATATGGCGGTGTGTGATGAATTGTCGTGCTTGTTTGTGTGTGCGGGCAAGTCCTTTTTCAACAACTTGTGTTTGTAATCGTCTGCTGAGAATGTCTCTGATATCAAGACTTAGTACGTCATCAAGATCTGCTTCTTGCTCAAGCAGTCCCAGACTTGCGAGTTTTGTCATGAGTTGTCGTTTTTCTGTTTCTGCCTGCGCTCCTCGAGCGGCAATCAGTTTTTTTGCTTGACCTGCGAATTTCTTCAGTGTTGTTTGATGTTTCCAGATCTCGTTTTTTCGACGAAGTCCAAACTCGCGAAGAAGCATTTTTTCTTGTTCTATGCGTTCTTTCTGCCAGGGATGTCCGGGCCGTAAGAATTTTCGTCGGATTCGTCGTGGATCTCCCATCAGACTCTACCTCTTGTTTTACCCTTTGTTTTTACACCAAGGCTTGTTTTTCCTTTGTTTCGTCTAAAGTTGCTTCTTGTACGCTGCCCGCGGCTTGGCAGTCCAAACATGTGCCTGATTCCTCGATAACACTTTATTTTCTTGAGTCGTTTAATATCATCATCGACGAGAAGTTTGAGTTTGGTGCCGTTAAAGTGCAGATTGTTGCCGGTGTCGCGATCCCGTTGTCTGTTGACCATCCAGCGAGGAATGCCTGCCTTGATGGGATCTGCGAGAGTGTCTGTGATCTTTTTTACGTCTGCTTCACTTAAGGTTCCTATTTTTTTTGTTGGTTCTACACCAGTGACCTTGCAAAGCGCGTTTGAAAACATTTTTCCAACGCCTTTTATTCTTGTCAGTCCGTAGAGAACATTTTTCGAACCGACGATGTCCGTTTGTGCTATTCGAATAAGATGTTTTTCAGCCATGTATACGTTCCCTTAGAATAACGCTTCAACCCTAAACGCGCCATTCGACTCGGGCTATGCTGTGTGAGCCGACCGCTGGTTTATAAAGGTTTCGTTGAAATCACTGAAAGCCACTATTTCATAACTTTTATGTGTTCTTCGCGTGTCTGATGTGTTATGCCCCCAAAAAAGGATGTTCAACGGTCTCGTTATCAGCAGGAAGCTGAGCGATTTCTTGGAAAGACCAAACAGCAGGTGCTCGATATTGCGGGCGAGCCTGCCAAAAGGAAAGGTACTGTATGGATATATAAAGAAGCATTGGGTCCTGGAGCTCATTCATTTCAGTGGTATACGTATCTGCATTTTAAGGATGGTACGGTTGTTCGTGTGGCTGTAGAGTCAAGAGCAATTGGGTGTGTGATTAAAGAATTTTAGTCGTTTTATGTCCAGCTTAGTTCTGTGACTGCGTCGAGTATGTCTTGTTCTATGCGTTCGAGTCGTTCTGGATACCGTGCTCCTAGTTCTTGCAGATTCTTGACGAGTCGTGCATAGCGAGGTGGAAGTGTTACTTGTTCGGGAGGTACGTATAAGGGAATGGTTGACGGGCGGTATTGCCAGTGTGGTTGTATTTGTTCGATGCCTTGCATGATGTGTTTGCGATCTTCAGGTCTTATTCCCAGTGCGTTGAACATGTCTGCTATGCGTTGTTCGTGCCATTGCAGCATGTGGTGTCCGTTGCGTTGTTCTTCGTATACTCTGGCAAGCCGTATGATGATGGTTCCTTGTTCGACGCGATACACGTAATCTTCAGCTCCTCGTGGTTGTATGTTCCAAAATGATGACAGATAGCATCCCAGTCGTTCCTGTGTTATTCCTGTTTGTTCTTCTCGTGCTTCTGTAATGCGTCGTGCAATATCGTAGCAGAGGTCGTGAGTCATATCGTGAATACCGTGTGATGATTATTTAATGATTATGTCTTTTGGAAGATCAAATCCTGGCTGTATTGTTTGAACAATTCTTTCGAGTTCTCCTGCCAGGTCTAATCGTTCATATACTGTTAGGAGTACTGCGATGCGTTCTTGGTGCATGTCCAGATGTGTGCAGTCTTTTCCTCGTTGTCGTCGTCTGTGCGCTCGGGACATATCATCAAAGACGTGATCTTTTTCGAGGCTTTCAACGTATTTTGTAGCCGTTTTAACGGTGAGTTGTACTTGTTCGCAAATAAGAGTTCCTGCTTCTCTGGTACTAAGACCTTTTGATTCTCTTGCGTTAATGAGTAATTGTTGTGCACGTATGGCGGTACTTGAATGTGGTCGTGCTTTTCGTTGTTCTTTGAGTTTTTTTGCGTGCAGTTGTGCTTCTGTATATGGTTGCGCGATTGTCGGTTGTCTCTGTCGGCGTTGACTGCTGTAAAGGGGTATGTCTGAATGCAGAAATAGAAATTGTGGTTGTAACTGATTGATCCCTTCAAGTAACTCATATGCCTGTTTTGAGAGTCCTAATGCGCCAAGATAGTCTGCTATTCGTTCTTCATATAGTCCGATACAGGGTTCGAAACTGCGTGGTAATCGTCGGGTATGCGCTGTTCGAAGACCTTCCAGAATGGTTCCTTTTTCAAGTCCATCGCAAAAGCTCTGTCCGCAATAATTGGAGTGTTCGCTCAGATGATCTCCTAATTGCTTTCGTGAGATGTTGCGGCTATGACGGGCCTTGCGCAATCGTTTTTTGATGAGTTCCTGATCTGGCAGTTCCGGTTCTTGCCATGTTCTGTGTTCGAGTGCGGGATGTGGTGGCAGAGATGATGATTGTTGCCAGATATGTGGCCAAATTTTTTCCATGCCTGTAAGTACTTGATCTGCATTTGTACTGGTAATTCCTAGTGCTGAAAGATAATCCCGCAGAATATTTTCTGATTGTGAATGTTCGCAGAAGGGTTTGAAGTAACGTCCGCCCATTTGGATGAGTCGTCGCTGAAAATATCCTTGTCGCAGTCCTTTGACTGTTTCGCTTGCATCGTTGTGCCACCATGCGCTGAGGTACTCGACTAGGTTATCATCATCAACAAAATGGGTGTGTGCTACTTGTAGGAGTCGTGGCTTGACTGCGCGATAATGTGGTCTGTCGTCTCGCATGATCGTGCCTGCGTGTTGTGTGTTATAAGCGTTTCGCACTACATTTAAAAGTCATGAATGCACGATAATTGTCATGAAGCGCAAAGTCATTCAGCTGGCAGAGAAAACGTTTGTAGTGAGTTTGCCGTCCACCTGGGTTAAAAAGTATGGTGTACAAAAAAGTGATGAGTTGCGCGTCGAGGAAAAGCATAATGCGCTTGTGATTTCCACTGACGGTGCTATTGAAGTGCCTGAGAGTATTTCTGTTGATATTTCCGGTCTTACAGAAGGTTTTGTTAAAAGCATTGTTTCCGTGCTGCACAAGGTAGGTTATGACGAGATTGAATTTCTCTATGACGATCCTGTTCTTGCTGCTCTGGTCTGCAAACGTACTGAGGAATTAATTGGTTTTGAAGTTGTTGAACAAACGCCTAAACGTGTGGTGATCAAGAACGTGTCTGGTGATCTTACTCATGAACTTGATAGTATGGTTCGTCGGACTTTTCTCGTGACACTATCGCTTGCGGAATCTGTTGCGTCAATGATTGCAAAAGGGCAATTATCAGAACTCCAGTCATTATTGCCTTTGGAAAAGACCAGTAATCGCTTGACCAATTATTGTCATCGTTTGCTCAATAAACAGAGCCGTGGTTCACAAACAGTGTTTCTTTATACAATTCTTTCGGTCTTGGAGAGTATTGGTGATGAGTTTCGAGACATTTGTCTGTCTTTGCATACTGCAGAGTCCTTGCCTCGTGCAGAACTCGTCGGGCTATTGCAAAAAGTGGGCCAACATCTTCGTAAGTATTACGCGCATTTTTATGATGCTGGTGTTGATAATATGGAAGCGTTGCGAAAAGAAAACGCAGGCCTTGCAAGTGAATTAAAGGAAATGGAGACACGCAGTGCTGCTGACAGGGTGCTGCTTGCACATCTTTTTGTTGTTGTACAGCGTATTTATGATTGTTTTGGTTCTACGACGGGTCGAAAGTTTCTGCAAGCGCATGCATGATGTCTTCTATACGGCGATAGGCAGGATCTGTCCAGTGTAATTGTTCGCGAGCACTGCGCAGTACGTTGGTTGCATTGTTGAGATAGTTTTTTGTGAGTTGAGTGTCTGCTCGTCCTTGTTCATGGAAGTAAAGGCTGTTTGCTGCAACGGGCGAAGCACATGCAATTGTTCCTTGTAGAAGAGTGTCTAGGTCTGTGACGGGAAATTCTTCTTGATACGTTCGGTATACTCGTGCGCGAAGATCGATGTTATTTCCAAAGATGCTGCTGTGTTCTGTGAGTTTTGCGAGTTGAATGCATTGATTTGTACGTCCCTTGTCGTGCCAGTCCAGGGCGACGATCGAACCATCCGGAGTGAGTATCCAGTTTTTTCCGTGTGGATCCTTGTCGAACACTTTTTTGTCGTTGACATGTTGCCAGAGAATGTCCCATTCATTGATCAGCTCTTTTCCTAGTGGGTGAGTCTGCAATCGTTCTTCAAGTACAGCCCGGTAATCTCTATCATCTCTTTTACTTTCAAGAATTTGGTGTATCTCGCCGAGATAACGCGCAACGCGTATGTAATCAGCAAAGTTAGTACTTTGATCTAGAGTGTGTCCTGCTGCAAAACGGGTGACGTATGCTGTTCTCTCAGAATCTGCAAGCCGTCCCAGATAGAGACTTGTTACGACTTTGTGTTCTTCATGGGTTGTGTTAAATCTTTCACTTGTTGTTTTTTCCTGTTCCAGTTCGTCGTGGTGCGTGGATGTTTTGATGGCAAACATGCTGCTAAGATAGCCTTTTGTTGAACTGACGCGGTAGACTTGGTGATCGCTTGCGCCTAGTGGTTCAAGAGGTAATTCTTCAAGTAATGGGGTGAGGGACTCGGACCAGTTTCCTGTGACGATGCTTTCAAGCACTCGGATTTCATGGAGTTGTGGATGTTGTGTGGCTTGTGCTAGTAATCGTGCTCGTTCTAATCGTATGGGGACTTCATTGTCGTGACGTTGATACGCTGCGAGTGCTGCCTGTGCTACTTCGTGCATGGCTTGTTGTGGTTGTAGTATTTGTGAAAACCACGTCATTGCCCGATAGAAAAGGGTGACGCCTCCAAGGACAAATGAGAAAAATGCCGGATGTTCTGGTCGTTCTTCCAGATAATTCGTATACGTGGTAAAAAGGTTTTCGTAGCGTTGATGTGTCAGATCTCCTATGGAGTATATCCATGCGGCGCTTGATCCAAGAACGCGAAGATGTTCTTCTTTGTCTTCTGAAGGGTTTACATAGAATTTAGCCAGTTGTTGTTTTTCTTCTTTGCTTAGTCGTTGCCGACATAGTGCTATTCCGAGACCTGCGTACATGCTCACACAAGGTGCCATGAGTGCGGCAAGCATATTTGCGGGCGGATCCGTAACAGATGAGATGGCATGGTAGCTTAGTCCGCCTGCTGCAATACTTAGGTGTATTGTGCTAAGCGATCTGTCGCGTATGCAGCCGATCAGTGAGCTGGACAGTGTTGCGTACAGTATTGCTGGTGGCAGTGCATGGGAAAGATCTGTACCCTGAAGCATTACGTATCCTGCATATCCTGCTCCTGTGAGAAGTCCTGTTCGTAATGGATAGTTTTTATGTGTTGGTACTGTAGGTAGTGAGGGTAGTTCACTATGGGGTGTTGTTTCGCTTGTTTCTTTAGTATTGTCCAGGATGAGGTCTGCCAGTGACAGTGTTGTTCGCGGTAGTGCCCATGCAGCGCATGGTGCTAGTATCGGTGCAAAAGCGCGCAGTACACTTCCGGCATCCAGTGATGACGCGTTAAACAGCGCATCCCAGTCAAAATAGGGTGCTGCGATGATGCCGGTAAGTAAGGCGCTGCTCCATGATATTGCGGTGTTGTATGGTACTATGCGTTGTAGTGCCCTTCGTACTCGCCCCCCCATGATGGTGACGTACCGTACTCTGATAAAAAGTTATCGAGAAATGCAAAGTAGTAATGTTAGTTCCATTTTGTAACTTGCAGAGATGGGCAGGGTTTGTACGGCTCCTTCTTGACGCGATCCTCGAGGGCATGCATCAAGTCCGCTCGTAGCTCCTCCGAGATTGTCGAAGTAGCCGATGTTCGCGATGTGAAAGGAATAATCTCGGGCTATTACTCCCTCTACTTGTTGATCTACGTCGCGAAACGTTGTTTTCAATGTGCGATCAATAATGTGGTGTGCTCGTTGACAAGAGTTTCCTCCAGGGCAGTTCATGGTGGCTCCTGTTGCACAGTCTTCGAGGAGTTCTTGCACTGTTGGTGGTATGGTTGCTTGTGGTGAGCAGTCTGTGTGGGTTTGCAACAGGTTCAAAATAGTACTTCGTGCAAGGACTGTTTCCCGACTGACTTGTGTAGGATCGTCGTCAGAACCTGTGTATAAAATGCTGAAGAGAATGAATACTCCTATGAGTAATATTATTAGGAGCAGTCCCATGATTTCTATTTGTCCTTTTTTCATGTGGTTGGTACCCTAATTTCCATCATGCCAAATGTGTTTGTTTCTGTTAATGGATTGTAAAGCAGTAGTGGCTCGTAGAGGACGTCTGTTGCTCTCGTGTCAAGGTTGTCATAGAGTGTAACGCTCATATTGCTTTGAGGCCATAATTGGTAGATGACAATCCGTGCTGTTTGAAAGACGTCAAAATAGTATTCTCGTGCTGCTCTGCTGGAGTTGAGTACGTAATTGATTGATTGTAGCTTGAGCAGGTCTACACATTTGGTGCGTGTAAATCCGATGCGACTGCAGTCGAGTTCTGGAACGTTTGTTGCTTTTGTGGCAAGAACTGTTGCTTTTTTGGCTGCTTGTTGTGAGAGTGCATCTTCTACGTTTCCTTGTTGTACAAAACTGTAGAGTGCCAGGCTTATGCCGAGGAGTATAATAAAAACAAAGAGCACACCAAGTGTTTCAAACATCTTGATTGCGCCTTTAGTAGATGAGTGGGCAGCTTTCGATTTCTCTTTCATTGTTCAATTGTTCCAGTTGGGTGTAGAGTTGGTCGAGTGATGAAACGCTCTGACTGTCTCGGGGATTTGTCGATAGCGTGTTGGCATGTTGGCTTATGCTGTTGAGTAAACTGACTGCTGATGGATCGTAGTAGCAATTGTCACCATTGGGTTTGGTAAAGCCGTCCATGCTTTTTGCTTTGTTGGCCAGTACTTGTGCAACGAGGTTGAGTTTTTTATATCCTGTTTGCAGTCCGCAGGTGAACATGTCTGGATGTCCGCTAAACATTGCCGCAGAGATCATGGCGAGGTTGTCATTGAGTATTGGTATGCGTTGTCCTTGTTGTTCAAACCCTGGACTGTCTTCACTTTTTATGAGGAATTGTATGGTATTGCCCTGCAATTCTACTGCTCGTACTTCTTCATCTGCAAAGGAGGGATGAAGTGCGCGTATACCGCTTTTGAGAAAGATGAATTTTTCTTGTGTGGCCCCGTTTTCTATGGTGCTGACTTCACTTGGTGTGATAAACCGTATCGTGCTGTTTTTTGGACTTTTCTCCTCGAGTTCTTCTTGCAGTCCTCGTGCTGCATTTCCTGTGACGATGTAGTGAGTATATTCTGGCGAGCTTACGGTGAGAAAGTTTGTTGCGCGAAATGGCACAAGCCATGGCAGTGACCAGAGATAAAGTGTGCCGTCGATGAGTGGTTCTGCAAAAAAGATGTTGTCTCTAAAATTTGTTCCTTTGTACCCGGTATCGAAGGTGCAGTCGCAGGTGTTTGAACAAAAAAACGTGACGCTTGAGCGCCCAAGTAGTATTGAGTGTGAGTAGCGGTCTTGTTGCAGTGCAAGACTGAGTGCTGATTCCAGGTTTTGTTCTACCTGTATGCTTGCTGTTTGAATACTGCCGTCGTAGAAGCGATAGCCTACGGTGATAAAAAATACGAGTATGAGTCCGCCGGCGAGGAGAATAAAAATCCATGTAAAGACGGATTGCACGCCTTGTTTCATGCGACCTCCGGCGAAATCTTTGCCGTTCTTCCCGTTCCTTCAATACGTAATTCGATGGGGTTTTCTGCATTGATGCAGAAATATCCGGTGGGTATCTCAACATGTTCGATGCGCATGGCTACTGGTTGTTTGGGTGTAAAAAAAACGTTTTCTGTGCCTGTTTTCCATGCGCGATACAGTTGTGGTTTGTCCGCTTGTAAGCTTCCGCTTGTATAGCCGGTACTGTCAACGATGCAGAATTCATCATATCCTTCAGGGATGCGAAATGTGACAGGTACGCTGCGTTTGTTCACAATACGTATTCTTTCAACTTCTTTTGTAATTGATTGTTCCAGTTCTGCCAGAACGATATCTTCAGTACTTGATAATAAACTGTTAATTGCTTGATATCCAAAGAGCAGTATGGTTAGGAAAATCGCTGCTGAAACGATATAGATAAAGATTGTTTGTACTGCTTGTGCGTTTCTCATTTTTTGTATTTCTTCTTGAGAGCTTGTAGTCGCTTGAGTATTTCATCATCGCTTTTCTTTGTGGTCTCTTTTTTCTTAATATCTTTTTCTAGGCTGCTGAGTTCGACGTAATCTTTTTTTGTTATTTTTTCTTTTTTGCTTAGCTCTTTGAGTCGTTGTAGTTTGGCTTGTTGTTCTCTTCTTTTTGCTTCCTGTTCTGCTTTGATTTTCGCTTCTTGAGCTCGTTTGGCTTGTTCTTTGCGTTTTTTCTCTTCGAGAATTCGTTTTTGTTCTTCGAGTTTCCTTTTATGCTCCTGATATTTGTTATAACCGTAATAGCCTCCCATGCCTATGGCTCCCAGGATAGCGATGATAAGCAGCGCTGCAAAGGCGATCAATAATCTGGAAATGGGGTGTGCTTCTGGATTGTTGGCATCGGCTCCTTTTTCTCCGTCTTCACCGTCAAGCCATCCATCGCCGTCAGTATCTGGATTTTGAGGATCGGTATTTGCATCATATTCTTCGATGTTTGTCAGACCGTCCTCATCAGGATCTGCATCTCTGTCACCGTTTCCTGTGCAACTCGTGCTTCCGAGTTTTGATGCACGCCACCAGTCCGGTATTCTGTCTCCACAGCTTTTGCTTTCACATCCTGCATTTGGTCCTGTTTTGTCGACATAGCGGTGAGTGGTGCCGGGACATTGATCGTCGTCATCATGGACGCCGTCATTGTCTTCATCCTTTTCCAGTTTGCATAATCCTTCGAGTGTGCATAAGAGTTTGTTCTGACAGTCATCATTGCTTAGGCATTGTTGGTTTTCTGCGCAAGGACCGCAACTGCCGCCGCAGTCAATGTCTGTTTCACTACCTCCTCTCACACCATCTTCACAAGGTCCTGGGATGACGCATGCTCCGTTCTTGCAGAAGTTTGTTGTGCAATCACTGTGCGCGAGACATGATTGTCCTTCTGCACAAGCTGCACAATTAGCTCCTCCGCAGTCAATATCTGTTTCGTTATTTTCTGTGCTGAAGATACCGTCTGTGCATGTCGGTGCTGCACAGGTATTGTTGGTACAAATATTAAGTACGCAATCATCATTGCCTTGACATGAATCGCCAACCGTGCATGTGGGCCCGCATTCTCCGCCGCAGTCAATATCTGTTTCGTTTCCTGAAAGAATGGTGTCTGAACAGACTCCTGGATAAATAGTGAGGTCTGGTATGACGCCGTCGCTTTGTTGCATGGTGCCCTGCAGTCCTACGCCGTTAATAGGGATGACTTGTATGACATACGGCACGCCTTCTGTGAGGTTTAGTCCGGTGATGTAATGTGCTTTGCCGTCGAGTCTTGTGGTGCGTGTCCAGTCGCGTGCTATGAATTCCGGATCGAATTGTGTTCGTATTTTGTAGTCGTATGCAGTGACATTGCTTTCCAGATCTTCTCCCTTGAATGCGACGCGCATACGGTCGGTGAAAAATGATCTGGTAGGATCCGGCTCGTACGCGCTGGTGGAATTCGTGTAGGCCATGACCGGCGCGGTGGTGTCGATAAAGACGCTGATATTGATGACTGTCGTACGCTCGTTTGTAATGGGATTATTACATGTTACATAGTATGTTTTTGTACCTGCGCTGATATTTGCTGTTTGAGGGTGCAAATGGTTTCTTCCAAGATTGCAGGTGCCAAAGCAGGTGTTGATGCTATCGTTTTGTTCTCCAAAGTAGCAAAAGGCTCGTTTGTTTGTTTCAACTCTGAGGAGGAATTGTGTGGAATTGCTTGTTGGCGAGGTGGTGCTGCGCACGCTCATTGGTGCGTTAAGGTCGACGTCAAAGTTGATTGTTGATGTTGCTGTTTCTGTTCCTCCAAGATCTTGGCATTTCACAAAATATGTGTATGCTTTGTCTTGTGTGAGTGTGAGTTCTTCGGTATGTGATTGTTTTGGTACGAGTCCAAAGCCGGTAAAATATCCTTGCATCTGATCGAAGTTTTGTGTGCTATCGCTGTACTTGCAGAAGCTCAATTCGTTGACATCGACGTAGAGTCTTGTTGTAAAGATATCTTTTACAGGATCGTCGGATTCTGCTATGGGGTTTGGATGTGCTCTTGCGTTGGTGATCTGTGGTTGTATGAGATCTGCGCGCATGTCAAATGTTTCCTGTGAGATGCCGTATTGATCTTTGCAGTAGACGTGCAACCGGTGTACGCTCGTATCTCCCACACTTATTTTGTTGAAATTCCGTATCTGGTGTGTGAGTCCTGCTGTCACGTCGAATTTGTCAAAAAAGTTGAATCCGCTGTCACTTGGAGCTGTTGGTGTGTCCCAGACGTATCGGCATTCTGCATTGTTGAATGTTTCTATGACGACGGGAAATTGGAAGACGCTAAACACGCCAAAGCTTGGCTCGGTCATGCGTATTGTTGTTGCTCCGGTTTGCACAAAGAAACTGCTGGTCTTTCGTACTGTGTTTCCGGCATAATCGGTGGCGTCGACTATGATTGTTTTCTTTCCAGGTCTTAGATTGCTTACTTGGTAAGTGAAGTCCTTGTTGTTTTGTGTGCTAAGACTTTGTGTGATGTCTGTAGGTACGAGTTTGTCCTGGAAGGGTGTGACTGGTACGTTATCATTGACGCTGACGTTCTGTAAAAGGACTTCTTCGTTGAATTGCAGTGTAATCGTGACGCGGTCCTGACTTGTTGTCATACCATCGGGCGGTGATATGGTAACTATTGGCGTGGTAGGATCGTAGGTGAGGTTAAACACCAGTGATGGATCGATGCCTACATTTTGCGCGTTTACCGCGTCAAGTCCAAAGATGTATGTGCCGGTAAATGGTTGTGCGGGTAAAAGCGTATGACTAAATGATCCTGCAGGGTTTTGTGAGTTGAGTGGTATGTTCTGTCCTCCACTTGAGAGTCCTGCAAACCGTATTGTTGTTGGCTCGTCAAAGACAATGGTAATTGTTGGTTGGCTGTCTTGCGTGTAATATGCTCCGTCGACTTCTTGTCCATTGCTGATGTCGATGCTGAGTACTGTTGGTCCAGAACAATTATCGCACGCGACAATGTCTATCTCTTTGATGATTTCGGGATTCTTTGCAGCGTCGGTACTGTAGTAGCGTATGGTATTTGGTCCAAACGCTAATGGTGCGAGTTCTCGTTGTCCGTCTTTGAGTTTTAAGTTTTTGATCAGCAGTGAACTGCTATTAACATTAATGGTAAATCGGTCTGCGTCCGTGCAGGGATTGCTGGCTGTAACAACGCACAGATGTGTGGTGTATCCTGGCGCTCCGGTTTTGCTGACTGCCAGTCCTCCTTTTGTGAGTTTGTCTTGAATTCTTATTGCCAGATTGTCGTAGCGTCCTGAAGCTCCCGTCGGTACTATGGTTGTCTCTGGCGGCAAGAAGTCTCGTTCACAATCAAAATCTCCTGCAACACAGTCTTGCCATCCCGGCTGGCTTGTATCACTGCCGTCTGCATTTTTTACACATCCTGTACTGGTGGTGAATTCACATACTCGTATGTTGCACGGATCAGTACTTGTTGTTTTGAGGGAATTGTCCAGATTCAGTGTGACGCCTCCACTTGGCGCGTTACATTGGCTTGGTGAGTAGTCTGCACAGCTTATGGCATCGCAACTTGTTCCTTGTCGTGTGTTTTTGTTAAAAAAGCAGGGGTATTGTGGTGTAGACAATGCTGCTGCTTTTGCATCGCTGCATTGTTCAAAGAGTGCATTAAAACTATCTTCGTTTGGCGCGTTGCTGCTTCCTTCGCTCACGCAGTTGGGACAGTTATTAAAGCGGGTGTCAATGCATACGCCGATACCGAGTTCGGGGATGACGTCGTTCCACTGGCATTGTCCCACTCCGCAATTGTTGCGCTCGCATGCTCCTTGTGTTTTGTAGTCATAACAGTTCATGCTTGGTGCACAATCGTAACATTCGTCGACATTTGCCTGGCTTCTGTCATAAAAACAGTATCTCGGGCTTGTACTGCCTTCACAGGTATCGACAGTATAGTACAGGCCAAAGGGATTGTCGCCGAGTTGACAAGCGCTTGGTGTCACACAGCGAGATCCTTGATTGTCGCTGACACAGACTTCTCCTTGCTGGCATTGCACTGCGTTTGCTGCTTGAAAGAGTGTGTTGAAATTATTGCACTGCCATGTTTGTCCAAAACGGCTGCTAAATGTTTGTTGTACTGCTGTTGGAAACGCGTTTGTCCATGTTGCAAGGCTTACTGCTGTTGAATAACCGTATTGTTCAAGGTATTGTTGATACTTAGTATAGTAAAATTCATTTATGCAGAATGGTACGAGACTTGTTTGTCCAAGACATTCGAGGTCGCCCAGATTGCTTGTTCGTGTTGTTGGAACGCTTGTAGTGTTTTGTACGAGATACGTGGCACGCAGCTCGTAAGTGTAGTTGGTATCAAATTCCAGGGTGTTATCTCTGTCGACATAATAGTTTGTCGGCGGTATGGTTGCGATAGTCTGAAAGTTTGTGCATCCTGCTCCTTTACATCTTGAGATAACCACTGAGTCTGTCGGACATTGCAATGTGAAATCCATGCGAAAAGCCTGTTCTCCTTTGACGGGTGCGAGAGTGACATTGCTTGGCGGTGGTGCAAAGCCTGGAGCGCAGCCCACGGATGGTAGTGAGGCGGAACAGTCAAATGGACAGTTCGCATTTGTTTCTCCTTTTGAAGATTCACATATTGAATCGCCGCAGGTGGCATTTGGTAGTGTGTTTGCTACAGCTGCACATTTAGCGTCACAGGTAAAGGATGGGTTGAGTTGATCTTGTGGCGTGAGTGGTTCAAAATAGTATCCTTGATTACAAAAACTGTTATCGGGAAATGATGAACTGGCCTGTGCTGATGGCCCGTCACAACAGCAACCTCTTGTTGATTGTGCAGAAACAGTTGTAGTTGATACTGCTAACACTAGTGCGAGGGCCAGAATACTTAGTCCGCATAATCGTATTAGGCGCATCTTCCGAATTGAACTGATTTTAATCGTATGTTAAAGGTCTGCCAGTCTTCGTCGTGTCCGTCGCTCGCGTGCACCGTGTAGGGGATGCAGGGCAGTGGTTGTGCAATGTCTGCTGCTGTCACTGCGTATGGTACTCCTGTCCGTCCAGTAATGGTGAAGGTGACTTGTTCTTCATCTGGATCGATAGCTTGAAATGGTATGGTGATGTTGAGTGGACAGGGATTGTCTCCTTCTGTCACTCGTAATGACGTGCCGGTGAATCGTATACGGGCATCTTCACAACTGCCGATAACATATTGTGCGGTTGGTGTGTTGAGTCGTTCCTGATCGACGTAATAGAGTGCTGGGGGTCTGTTTTGTCGTGCAAAGCGAACTTCGTAGGGCAGTGAGCCAATGCGTGATTTGGGATCCACGAGTCGTATAACGCTGCCTCCTCCGCTGTAGTTTCGTTCGATATACATGTGGAAATCTGAATCGTTTTGGTATATGTCGAATCCTGCTTGACTGACATCATTGCTTAGTAACGTGTTGATGAAGTGGTGGATGGTGGCAAGTCGTACCGGTCTTCTTGTTTGATAGACGGTAAATGTTCCTTCCCGTCCTGATTCGTGCGTCATTTTCACGATCCAGTTCAAATTGACCGTGGTTGCTGATTGTCCAAAGAGTACGGTGATTGTTGGATCGTTTGTGGTGATCGTAAATGAGGGGAACTGGTCCCAGGTTCCTATGCATGTAAGAAGGTTTGCTGCGATAAATCCTTCCATTTGTTCTTTGATGCTGTGTGCTCGTACTGGTTGTAATGGTGGAAGATGATTCCATCCAAAACCGCTTGAAAGGTAGAGTTGTTCTTGTCCTGTTGCGGGGTTGATAGGAAAGGTGGTCCAGGGATATGCTAGTACTGTTGTGTCTGTCAATCGTTGTGTGGCTGTCAGACTGTTGCTGATGATAATATCTCCTGTTCCATCCGGGTTTTCGTGGACGATGTTTTCAGGTTTGAGACTGATAAGGTATCGTACTGGTTTTTCGTCGTAGTAGAGGAACTCTTCGTATTCTTTGTTTGCATCCAGGGATGGTAGTGTTCCTCCTTGGTCTGCGTACAGTGCGAATCCCTGTTCTCCCAATAATTGCAGCGCATTATCTGTTTCAAGTCTCAGACATGTTTCGATATGACTTATGATGGGTTCCATTTCAGCTTGTGTGAGTGTTTGTATGGGTGCGATCTCGTTCTCGTCGCCTGTATAGACAAAGACGAGTACAACGATGGTAAAGAGGAGCAGTATGCCTAGGAAGATGAAGATGGTTGCTTGGGCTTTGTTGTGTTGCATAGTTCATGGTCGTATTTTTGCCATCATATCTAGCCATACTGCTGACAGGCTTCTGTTGTCTTGTGGCGCGTTTTGGCCGACGACAAAAAAGGTGGTGGGTGTTGGTTGTTGCTCGCATACTGCAGTGCTGTCAAAGAGTTTGAACATGTCAGTGCAGGGGTTTGTTCCCAGATCTATGTTCGTGTATGATAATCCTGTATAATCGAGTCGTCCTGCTGTTTTGCGTTTTGCAGTAAATCCAAAGATTTGTTTTGTTCCTTGTTTGATCCATCCGATCTGGCTGAATGCTTGCGGTCTTGTGAAGTATGTTTTGTCAAGTCCTGGTGCTGATGCCTGTTGTACGTAATCGTTAATCTCGTCATAGAGCGGTTGTACATGTTGGCTGAATAATTGTGATGGGACTATTTGTTGCAGTGTGTCTTGGCTGTATATTACCGCGTTAATTGAAGGGTTGTAGTAAATATGATCTTTTGCTAGTTGTCCTGGAGTGCACTCTGCGAAGTAATCGACTTGTCCCACGTTATCACAAAACGTGTTGGAGACATTGAGTGCGAGAAGGAAACTGTTGGTGTCGTCGACTGGTGTGTTGAGGCTTGTTCCAAACGCTACGCCTTGTTCGTGTTCTGCAACACAGACGTTGTTGACGCATTCGTAATCTCTGGTCGCGCCTGGTGGTCTGCACGAGCGTCCTATCCGTTGTGAAGCGAGCACTCCTTGTGCGCTGTACGTGAGATCGTTTAATACTTGTGCTGCATCGCCGCACACAATGCTGAAATTACTTGGACTGTTTTGTTGTGCAAGATCGAGGAGTTGCAGGAACACGTGTAGTGATCTGCTTGTCCATTCTCCGTCTTGACAGAGATGATCAAGGGCGTATTGTCCGTCGTTGAGGCACTGTGGTTTTGCGCTGTCTTGAGTTGCACTGAAGAATCGCTGGACTTGTCCGTCAAAACTGCGATTGCCTGCGGTGGTAACAAGACAGGCAGTGTCTGTCAGGCAGAAGCCGGCATGTGCGACAATGCTGTCGACGGTAAACTTGAGTATGGCCTGCACCCATTGTGCTGGTGTTCCGACAGATGCGGACGGTATAAGCATAAAGTCGAGCGGTCTGAGTGTGCGGTTGATATGTCCGTATTGTATGGTGTAATTGAGTCGTGTGCCAAAGGTATAATTCGCTGGAATGCTCGGTTGTGTGCCGCCATCGCATTGTTTGTTGCGATCCAGATCTTCGCATGCCCAGACGTGATCTGCTGTGCTTGTGCTGAATTTTCTGTTGGTGTCGCTTGCAGTGCCCACCCATAGCATCGCTGAAGGATCACGGGATACTACTTCGTATGTTTGCCCGCTGCCAAGTGACGTGGTGCTCACGTGTTGCTGCAGTGATCCTAAGTCCGTTGGTTGTCCTGTCACCGTATGTGATCGTACGAATTGTGGCAGGGCCATCGTGTATGACCAGTCAACTTGATAGAGGCAGGAAACATTTGAGACATTGTCTGTTAGTCCTGTTAGTTCGAATTGTACTTCATCGATGAGATGATTGGGATATGTTGCTGAGAAACTATCTGGCAGCCATGCTGTTCGTCGAAGATTTGGGAATCGTGATGCATTTGGTCCTGTGATTTCCATACTTATTTGTCCTTGACACTGTGGATTGTTGACTTGTCCGATGTAACTCATTGATCTGATGACTGCGGAGAGTGGTGCGCGCTGTGTATCACCATCTATTTGTTGTCCTGTAAATCGTAATTGTCCTGCTTTGCTCAGACTTCCTCCAACGATATGCGTGTCCCAGGTAAATGTGAGCGCACTGGCAGTGCCAAGACTGCTGATGAGAAGAAGAAGCAGAATCGTATACTGCATGCGGGGATTCATTGACATAGGTATCCTTTATCTCCCACGCGCATGTGCGTGTTCTTTGCTTGGCATTCCTGTCCGTTCCAGCATTGATTTGCTGGACAGCATCCTTCTTGATGTGTTTGATTGGTGACGGTCACATTCCACTGTGCGCTCTTGAGAACGGTAGGTGTTGGATCGTCGGTAAAGGTGAATTCTCCCCACGGTTGGCATACCGCGTGTGATCCTTCTGGTCGCTGTATTGCTGAGGTGTTAGAGCTGAGGATGAGTTTACCGCACACGCCTGGGTCCTGGAGTACGTCGATGTTGGTGTGAAGGTCCTGAACGGAAAGCATGTTTTGGTC
Organism: Candidatus Woesearchaeota archaeon; assembly: GCA_014729505.1. Taxonomy (GTDB): domain Archaea; phylum Nanobdellota; class Nanobdellia; order Woesearchaeales; family ARS49; genus WJJS01. Next base: position 20,547 of record WJJS01000018.1, on the reverse strand, counting down.
TGTCACGCCGCATTGATAATAGACTCCCTGCGCGTTCACAATATGTTTTGGCACGAGATCTTGCGAGGTTTCTGTATATTGTCCCTGCCAACAACCTCCACTTGATGATTCAGTAATATTAAGGAATGCGGTGTCATCGTAAGGATCGTTGTATGATTCGTTCGTATCTGCAGGATCGAGGTCTTCAGAGCAACAGTAGTGTCCGGTCCATTTTTCTGTGCCTGTTCCTGAGAGGTCTGGTGCATCCATGCAGGCTTTTGGATACTTGTCGAGGTCAAGACCGAATGTTCCGTCGTCACGGCAGTATTGATCATTGTCAGGCGTTTCTGTTATTTGTCCGAGTGCTCGTGTACGCCCGTCGTTTGCTTGGAGTATGCCTCCGCTTGTATACGGAATGGCCATCGCAATGTCGTCTCCAGGACATTCGTAGATCTGTCCGTTCTGACAGGTGTAGGTGTGTGTATGTGGTCCCGCATGTATTGCGAGGTAATCAAATGATTGTGGTGATAATGCTCGTTCATCTGCACTGTCTGGTGAGGGCCCGCAGTAATAATAATCTGTGCCGTCGCTGACTATGCTGAGATCGAATTGTGGACAGTTGACAAGGTGGTGTATGCCTCCGATGTCTTCGAGGTACGTCCATTCTGGATCTCCGTTTTGGTTTTCGCCGCAGTATGCTGGGGCTCGTAGTGTGATGTTTTGTTGTATGCTGAGTCCTGAAGGATCACGCACTAGTGTGACAAAATCATCTGCTTGATAGAGTTCGCACGCGTCAGTGTCGCTTTCGTCTCCGCCGCAGCAGCGCCCGGCTAGCCAGTCGCCTCCTCCTGCTTCACAGTCTTGTACTTCTAATTGGTTGTAATCGCATTGTTGGTTTTGGTCTAGGTCTTGACAAGCGTACACGTTGTCTCGCGGATCTGTTGTTGTCGTTTTGTTTTCTTCGCTTTGTGAATCGCCGACAAACATCCATACGCGCGGGTTATGTGAGAAGACTTTGAGTTCTTGTCCTGTTCCAAGTGTGAATCGTGGATCGAGAAAACTGCTGACTCTGCCGAGTAATCGTGCTTGTTTTCGTCTGTTAACAAAACTTTGTTCTGCGTATTCTTCGTGTGCTAACAAGTAGGTATAACTCATCGTATAATGGCAGGATTTTCCTTTAAAGAAATTGCTAAATCCGCTGGCTTTATCATCTGACCCGTGGAGTCTGATGAGCAGGTCCTCAAATACTGAGTATCCCAGGTCTTCAGAGTAGGAGCCGTCAAGTCCGCTACTGTGCGAGATAAGGTTTGGATTGACTGCTGCGCTCATATCTCCGCTGCACCCATTGCGCTTATGTCCTGCATAGGTAAAACTGCGGATATGTGTCTGATTATCCGGTGCCACATAGGGCAGTGTTTTTGTGCCGCTTTGATAGAATCCAAAGCTTCCTGTAACATCAAACGAGCCGCCCTGCAAATACAGGCCCCAATCGAAAATATCTCCAAGTGCAAGGCTAGCGCAAAGAACAAGAACTACGCTCAGCACCAACCTCTTTTTCATTACTCTTAAGACATCTAATACATTATATAAATGTTTTCGTGAGTGGCTGGTGATGGATTTCCGCGATACCGTAAGTATTTTATACGTAGACCAATGCAGGGATTGTTGAAAAGTGGTGTTGGTATGAAGAAATGGTTACCGATTGCAATTGGAGTAATAGTGATTCTCGCTGCAGCGATAGGTCTGTGGATGTTGACTTCACAGCCTGCTGTAGTTGTTCCTCCTGCTTTTGAGGTGCAGTATCGTGAGTGCGTTGACGATCTTGATAATCTGGGCGCTCTTGTTGATGCACTGGTAAGTAGGGATCCTGCTGATTGTGCTTCAGTAACGCCGCGCAGTATGTGCGAAGCTCTTGTGACTGGTAATAAGGGTGGTTGTCAGGGTGAAAGGTTTTGTCTTGCAATGATCGATAAAAATCCAGAGCAATGTGATGGCGATGATGCTGTCTGTCGTGCATTTGCCAGTAATGATCCTTCCCTGTGTGATGCCATTTCTTTCCTTGATCTTGCTGATCGCGAGCAATGCAAAGCTATCGTGTCATTGGATTCTGAGTATTTTTCCAGTCGTCAGGCTCAACAGGATTGTGCTGATGTTGTTATTAGTGTTTTAAACAGCGAGCAATCACATTGTGAACTTATTGCACATGAAGAAGTGAAGAATTATTGTCAATCTGCTTATCGCTCGTCGTAATGTGTTAAAGACTACTTGTTTGCGCTTGTCGGATCTCTGCAGCATGCATTCCTAAAACTGTGAAGAGACTTGCAATGTCTCCGGGCGATCTCATCTCATCAGGAGTGCTGGCAAAAGAACCGATAATCATTGATACGCCGAATTTTCTACAGAGTTGTATGTTTTGGCTCAGGCGTCCAAGTATTGCTGGGCGTTTGCTAGTTGCACGAAGGACTTGTCCAAAGCTTAGTCCAAAGGCGACGTTGTTTTTTGCCGCGAGTCGAGCGATGATGTGGTTGAGTCCGCTTCCTCGTTGATGGATATAGTCTTTTGGTGTGTGTTCTTCTACGCCGTAGATGATTGCTGGTCGTATATGTTCTACTGCATTTCTTGCGGTCTCTATCGTGACGGGCATGGCTGTCTTTTGTGTTTGACGCGTCTTGGTAATCAGAATGTTCTTTATTGGAATTGGAGACGAAGTGGTAAAGAATTGTTTCTTGTTCTCGTAGAGAAACCATAACTCGTCGTAACCAAGGCTTTGTGCCTGGATGAGAAATTCCTTTTCGTTTCCTTGTGGTATGACTATGTCGCGCATGCTGCTTTAAGCATATAATCGCTATTTAAAGTTGTCGTGCGAAACGCTTATAGGTTATGAATTGTTCTGCCAGTGCATGGCTACGCGTTTGCAAAGTATTCTTGCCCAGGCAGGTTTTGGTTCTCGTCGATACTGTGAGGATCTTATTCGTCAGGGTCATGTTCTTGTCAATGGTAAAGTGGCCTCGCTTGGTGACGCGGTGGAAAAAAGGGATGTCGTGATGGTTGATGGCAAAAGGATTCGTATCGAAAAGAAGGTCTATATTATCCTCAACAAGCCTAAAGGGTATGTAGTGACGCTTAATGATGAGAAGAGAAGAGCGACCGTGATGGAATTGGTACAGGTCCCTGTTCGTGTATTTCCCGTCGGAAGGCTTGATAAGGATAGTGAAGGATTATTGTTATTGACAAACGATGGTGAACTTGCGAATATGGTTCTTCATCCATCTTTTGAACTCGAAAAGGAGTATCAGATTGTTATTGACAAATCTTTGAGTGAGCGTGATCGTCTGCGTTTGCATAAGGGAGTCCCTCTTGATGGCAGGCCGGTGAAGATGAAAGTGAGGGGTGCTCAAAGGAAATTTTCAGTGATACTTCATGAGGGTAGAAAACGCATTCTTCGACGAATTTTTGAACGCATTGGGTACAAGGTCTTGTCGCTTCGGCGCGTTCGTATTGGCAATCTTCGTCTGACTAAGCTTCAGAGGGGTATGTGGCGTTACTTGTCTAAAAAGGAAGTTGATGATTTACGGCGACTCCTTGAACGCTCTAAGGATAACACAGCTGCGGCACATAGTGCTTGAGCTTGGTTCTCCGCATTGCGTGCATTCTTTTGGTGTCTGTACGTCTGTGTGTTGTTGATATGTTGCAAGATGTTGTTGCAAATGCTCAAGAACGTGTTTGCGAAGATGTGGATATGCTTGTTCGTTTGCTTTTATGAATTTTTTTATTGCAAAGCGGTAACTGTCGACGGCGCAGGGACAATCGCCGTATCTTACGGGAAATCCTTTTGCTTGAGCATAGTATGTGGTTTCTTCTTCTGTAATGTAGTAGAGTGGTTTGATGCGTGAAACGAATTGTGCATGGTCGACAATGCCTGGTACTGGGCCCAGTCTTGCATTGAGTGATGTTCTGTTGCGAAATACATTCATGAGGTATGCTTGCACTTCATCATCCATGTTGTGGCCTAGTGCTATTGTTGTAGATCCAAGATCCCGTGCCGCTTTGTTGATGAGCCGCCGTCGCAGTACGCCGCATACGGTGCAGGTGCCCCATGGTTTTCCTTTTTCCTTAAGCACGTCGGTGATGTAACAAACACTGCTGCCGTAATTATCGACAAAGGAGGCGACGTGCAGTGTGATGTTGAGATCTTTGCATACTTTTTTGATACAGGATAGGCTCTCGTCGCTGTAGCATCCGATGTGAGAATTTACTGTAATGGCCGTGACCTTATAACCGAGCTTGTGAAGTATAGAGAGGAGAACGGTGCTGTCTTTTCCTCCGCTCACGGCTACTAGCACGTTGCCGCGGGGTTCGATCATATGGTGTTCTGTTATCGTGCGGGCTACGCGGTCCTCAATGTCTTTGAGTGTTTTCGCATCTCCTGTACGTTTAGTGGAGATCGTCGAGCACTTGTTGAAAATTGTCAACTTCATGTGTTATCTCCTCGTCTGTATAACTGATTAGCGGATAAAAGGTGGTCGGATGGTAGTCCGTGATGCGACCGTTATTGTCAGATGCGATGTGAAACGGTGTTTTTTTGTGCATTTCTCGCTGACCGTAGGATTGCAGTATTCTGGTGTATGGATGGTCCTGGCAGATAAGCTGGCATCCTCGTTTCATCATGAGCAGTCCTGCCAGGACGTCTTTTTTGTGTTGTACAATTATGTGCGCTATACTGTCAACGCCGACGGGAAGTCCTCCAAAGCATTCTATTTTTTCGCTAAAAATAAGCACGTGTTTTGGCATGATTTCTATCCCTATGGTGAGTGCTGCTTGTTGTAGGTTGACAGGGATGTGTGTTTGTTGTTCCATTTTTTTGCCGATGATTTTACTCACTTCCATACTCGTGTGGGCAAAGGTTTTGTCTAATCGTTGTGTTTTCAAACAGAATGTTTCAGGCGCCCTTTTCTTGACGAGTTGCAGCGCGGCAGTGTACATGCTGTCGATGTTACGCTCGCATTCCTGTGCCGGACTGATGCTTGAAATGCCAAACACGGTGCGCAGGACTTCTAGCCGCTCTCCCCAGACGAGGATGCGGCCGTACAATCGCTCGATCTTGTCAATTGTTGCTCCGTGATAGGCTGCACAATCCCTTATGTTGCGAATGAGTTGGTGTTCGAATCGTCCTCGATTCTTTCCTTTGAGTGCTATTTCTGCATAGCGAACAATAAAAACGGTCATGGATATGGTCCTTTACCCGTCAGTTTTAAAGCTTATCTTTGCATTCCTGTTCGAGATGTTCTAGGCTTGCGCGAAATTCGTTGATATCGTCTTGTGCATATCCGTGCTGACTGGCGTACGCGATGAGTCGTGCAAAGAACGCTCTTCGTCGGGGAAGGTATTCTTCTTGCAGTGTTTGCGGAATCATTGTCAATTCTCGTTTTAGAGCTCGTCGACATCGTCCGCGTGTTGTTTCGTGTTCGCGGTACTCTATGACTTCGTGCACTGCCCAAAAAGGTCGCAGGTGTTCTGGCAGATTATCACTTACGCCGTAGAGATGTTGTGTGCGGTCCTGTTCGTGCTGCATGCAAAAGGCAAAATCTTCTAGATCGGGATTGAGTGATTGTGGCAGGACAAAATAGGAAAAAGGGATGCCTTCGATTTCTGCGTGAATTTCCGGATAGTGTTGTCGTCGGAATTGTTCGCGCATCGCTTGCAAGGCTTGTGGAGTGTAGGTTTCCATGATGTCGCTCGGTGTTGTCGTGTTTTTAAGCGTTGTGGATAGGAGCCTGTGCAAGCAAAACCTTTTTAAAGGGACGCTATTCCGGTTGTTTCATGACTAGCCCTCATAAGACGAAATCACGGACCTTTCGCCGCGTTCATGTAATGACGCCAGGCGGTACCAAGGCCCGGGTATTTAAGCGCCGTACGCCTAAGGCTGCGCATTGTCCTTGTGGGGCGTTGTTGAAGGGTGTGCCTCGTGCGCTTCCTTCGACGTTGCAGAATATGCCTAAAACGCATAAGCGTCCTGAGCGCCCTTTTGGTGGTGTGCTTTGTAGTGCGTGTTTGCGGGCGAAGGTGAAGCAGGAATATGTTTGAGGTCGGTCGCGTTTGTGTGAAACTTGCAGGTCGTGATGCCGGCCAGAAATGTCTTGTAGTTGATGTTCTTGACAAGCATTTTGTCCTGGTTGATGGGGAGACGCGCCGCCGTAAGGTGAGCGTTGCTCATTTGCTTCCTCTTGAACAAAAGGTAGAGTTGAAAGCAAAGGCGTCGTCTGAAGAAGTGGCTGCCGCGTGTGAGCGTATCGGACTCAAGGTTCGAAGGACTACGCCTAAAAAAGCTGAGGCCCGTCCTCGTCGTGTGCGAAAGGGTCGCATAAAGGCGGTTAAAAAGGCGAAGAAGACGTCTAAACCTAAGAAGGTTGCTGCTCAGTAATGAGTGCTACTGATGTTCTCAGTGACTGTATTGATCGTACAAAGAAGGCTATTGTTCCTGTTTCTATCAGGCGCTGGTTTTTTCTGGGTTTGATTGTTGCGTTTGCGGGCTTCTCGTGGCTATTCCTGGATTTGCTCTAGGGAGTGCGGGTGTAGTGTTGAACTATGTTTTTCCTTCTTTTGTGTGGTTGATTATTGGCGGTGTCTTGCTCTTTGTGTTACTGATTGTATTCTTGATGGTGTTTATGATGCTTATCGCTCTTTTTCATATTTTTTTGGCAAGTTATAGCTCTTGTTTATTGAGAAATGGTCTGGAATGCAGAAAGATCGATCTCACCGGCCGCGACGGGCAGTTCGAGTTTGAATCGTGCAAGAATTTCTGGATGTAGTTCTCCAAATGTCGCAATGACTTTTCCTTTGTGTATGCCTTGCGCGCAGCGTCCGGGCACAAAACTTGGATGAGTGGTTTCTTCTATGGTGATTTCTTTGTTTAGTGCTGTTGTGAGGTAATCGATGACTTGTCGTATGTCTGTATAGTCTGCTTTGTCGTGACTGATGATGAGGCCTAGGTGGGTGTCCTCTTCAACGCCTGTTTCGGTCTTTCCTTTTTTGAATACTTTTCCCATATCGAATAATTTTTGTGGGTACTCGTGATGTTTATTGTGTGAGAGCACTTCAATGAGTCCTGGAAGCATCCATGATCGCAGGCAGTGATAATCTTCTGATACGCTGTTGGCCAGTTCGATCACCGCACTTTTTGTTTTTTTCTTCGCGTCCTGGTTTGTTTTTGTTGTGTTCACTGACATGTCGCTTGTTTGCAGGGCGGTGTTTGATAGGTGATATGTTTGTAATTCTAGCATGCCAAGTCCTGTAAGCACGTGTGCGATGGTTCTTTCCAGTATTGCTTGTGGTGATTCTTTTCCTATTGTTGCAACCTGTGGGAGTTCTTCAGTGAAGTGTTCATATCCGTATGCTATGGCGATGTCCTCTGCAAAATCTATTTGTCCGAGAATGTCTGCTCGATATGCTGGAACGAGTACTTTTCCTTTTTTGTAACCATAACCCATTTTTTTAAGCAGTGTTGTGGCTTCTTTTTCACTTAACGAGAGTCCGAGTATTCTGTTGATGTATTTCAAGTCGAAGTCCATTGGTGTTGCGTCCATTCGCGGGGTGGTGAGTGTATTGTCTGGATATCTTATCTCGAGACTGTAGATGTCTCCTCCCATATCTGAAAACATCGCGCAAAACATGTGCAGTGCGAGTTCGACATTGTGTTGTTCTGTTCCTGTGCATTCTATAAAGATGTTTTTTGTGTCGAGTTCAACGCGACCAGTATCGTTGCTGTTGGTAAATGGAAGCATGCTCATCACGTTATGATGTGCGTCGATGTAGAATGGATATTTTTTCCAGTCTTGTGAGATGTGGGCGTATTTTGGTCCTGTTGGATGTGTCTCCACGATTTCGCTTGCCTTGATCTTCTGATCAAATCCCAGCGGTGTAAAGGAGAGTGTTGCCGGATCTTTTGCAGTATAGGTGATGGGGAAGTGAACTTTGTCAACGGGATAAATGCCATAACAACTTTTTTTACGACCGCGTCCATGTGTCGTCGCGAGTTTTTCCTGCATTTGCATGATTTCGCGGATTCTCTCATCGGTCATTGTCAGATTTTTGACTATGGCGCATGCAGTGTATGGTCGCATCGTAACGGAATTGTCAACAATAATATGGTGTCCGGATTTCTTCACTTTGTATTCTCGCAGACCTGTTTTCACACCGATAAAACTTGAAAATGCGCGTGCGAATCCCTGTTCGCTTAACATGTCTGGTCTGTTGGGAAAGACTTCCACTTTGATCTCGTCGTCTTTAATGTGTTCGAGATCTGTGCCAAGCATGCTGATGCGATCTTTGAGCATGTCAAGTGATAGTTTCTTTCCAACGAGTTTTTCAAGGACTTTTTTGCTAAGGTTTACGGTTGGCATTATCGGCTCCAGGTTTTCATTTCTCTTAATTGTTTGACATCGTTGCGGTATAAATCGCGGATATCGTTGATTTTGTAATATTCGAGGATGATGCGGTCAAAGCCCGGCCCCCATGCGAGGACTGGTACATCTTTGCCGAGTAATGGGACGACGACTTCTGGTCGAAAAATTCCTGCGCCGCCTAGTTCAAACCAGGTATTGTGTACTGGGTGGAACACGTCGATTTCCACCGATGGTTCTGTGTATGGAAAGTACGCCGGTCGAAAACGTGCTCGTTCAAATCCCATTTTTTTAAAGAAGAGTTTGAGATATCCCAGGAGGTGGCGAAAGTTTGCGTTTGGATCAACCACGATGCCTTCTGTTTGATTGAATTCGAAAAGGTGCGACCAGTCAACTGCTTCGTTTCTAAAGCATTTGCCAACGGCAAAGAATTTTGCTGGCAGGTCTGTTTGTTTGAGTCGTGCAAGTGTTTGTGCGCTTAAGACGGTTGTGTGTGTGCGAAGAACGTTTTTTATAGCTTCGTTTTTGTCCCACTGATACTGCCATCCCTTGCTTGAAATTTCATCGCCGTGCTCGTGCATCTCTTGTACTGCTCGTACCAGTTTGAGGTTGGGTAGTTTTCCGTGCACTGGATCTTCTACGTAAAAGGTGTCTTGCATTTCTCGCACAGGATGATCTTGGGCGGTAAAGAGTGCGTCAAAGTTCCAGAAACTCGTATTGACGATCGTGCCTTCCATTTCTTCAAATCCCATGTCGAGCCATATGCGTTTGGCAGAATCTATTGCTTGTTTGACGAAGTGTCGTTTGCCGCCGTGAATCGCTGGTACATTGATGGTGACGTCATAATTGCGGAACTGTTTTTCTTTCCATGTTTCGTTTTTGATGACGTCTTTTGTGATGGCTTCGATTACGTCCAGGTCTTCCAGATTTGCTTCAACCAGTTTTTTGCCTAGCGCTGTGAGGGTGATGGTGGTAATGCGGTGTTGTTCTATGGTGATGATGCGTCGTTTGGCGTAGTCTTTGATGAGTTGTTTGTCGAATGCTGTTGCTGGTTGTGGAAAATCGTGTTGGAGAAATGTCTCAAGCGGTAGTGGATTGTTCAGTGCTTTTGTTCCTTTGTCTGTTATGGCAAATACGAGCTCTTTTTCTTTTGTTATGGTAATGAGTTTTTCTTGTCGTAACAGTCCGATTATGCTGTTGAGTACTGGTTCGGCTATGCCTGCTTTGATGATGTCTTCTTTTGTTTTTGCTCCGGTACTGAGTGCTTCAAGAAAGATGCGTTCTGGAATTTGTCCTTTTTTGTATTGTTTTCCGTCTTTGTCGAGTGTAATGATTTTCTGAACTTCTGTTGTTCTTTTGAGAACGTCTTTGTTTTCTAACCATTGCAGTGCTCTCATTGCTTTGACTTCTTGAAGTTGTGCTGCTTTGGCAATGGAGCGTAGTTCTTTGTGCTCTTTGAGTACTGGGATGACTGCTCGTTCAAGTGGGTGCAGTCCTGCAATGACCTTGTCAATGTTCATGTGTGATCGTGCCTTCGTAATCTATAAAAGGATTGTGGTGAAGAAAAAGGAAAAAATTACTTGGGTTTTAATCCTTTCCAAGTACTATTAAACAGGTTTTCTAGTGCGTTTGCAAAGAATGGCGTGTTCACCCAGATACCTACATCGTAAGTAGGGTGTACTTCTTTGTCATCGAGTGCCATGAAAATGACTTCTTTGCCGTCGATAACGCAAAAGCGTCCTGGCATGTCTGCATGTCTGACTTCTGCTACTTTGCTAATACCGTCCACTGCATCTTTGTTTTCTTTTGTTAATGGTGCTGCGATGCGAATTTTGACGCCTCGTTTTTTGAGTTTGTCAAATGTGGGTTTAAGACCTTCAACTTTTCGTTGCAGGCCTTGTGCGGTGGTCATGATCGTGACGCTTTTTTGCGCGTTACGTATCGCGAGTTCCATATGGTTGTAGAGATTGTGTCGTCCACGAAGACTGCCTGATAGTTCTGTTGGTTCTATGAGTTCTATTCCTTGAGAATGTAGTGTATTGAGTTCGCGTAGCAGGTCTGTGCTTTTGAGCTTGTCGAGTCGTGCGATGCGCTCGTCAGCTTCTGCTTTCATATTTTTCTTTACGCGGCCTACCACTTCTCCCGGCGCTACGGCGATGTACTTGATTGGTTTTCCAAGCTTCATCACGACAAATCCTTTGCGTTCCAGACTTTCGAGGACGTCGTAGCTTCGTGAGCGCGGAACGTTTGCAATGTCTGACAATTCTCCTGCAGTGGCGATGCCTCGAGACAGCAGCGCAGTCCAAATCTTTACCTCGTAAAGGTTGAGCCCAAAGTAACGGCGTAGTTTGGACAAAAACTCTTCTTTAACGATCATGTAATTCCTCCCCCTTTTTTGTTATTAGTCTGAGGTAAATCGTTACTGCTATTAATATGTTACGATTTACTTTTTTGATTCTCGACTCATAACAAAAAGGCACCTACTCTTTAGTGAATACTGGGAAGTGCTTGATCTATATAAGTATTGTTGTAGAGAAATTTATGAACTATAAGCAACAGGATGATGATTTATGGCAGTGGAAACCGCAGTAATGCACCAATGCCTCCAATGCCGTCAAGTTTTTGCCCGCCGCTGTGTTCGCTGCTGATAATGTGTATCTCCCCTTTTTTTGTGTCGACGCTTTTCATGATGGCGTCCAATGTGTCGAACGTTCCTTGTTTTTTTTGTTCTTGAATGAGTGCGTCAGTAACAAGCAATGTTTTTATCGCGCCCAGTTGTTCTGCAAGCGTAACTTGTTCTGTGCCGTACGCGGCAGGTCTGTCATTACTGATCGCAACGAGCAGTTCATCGACGAGTTTCATTTCTTTTGCTGCCCGTTCTTGAGCGAGTGCTGCTTTTGTCTCCGGTCGTTTCAGAATTTCATCAATGGCATTACGGTTCACTCCTGAACAGGTGGCCTGTACGATTTTTTTCTCCATGTCTTTGTTGTGCAATCGTTTGAGGAGTTCTTCTTTCCAAAACGACGGGCTGCCAAGTACGATGGCCCGTGGTTGTAATCGTGCAGTGTAGTCTTCCATAATTTTAATCAGCATATCATAAAAGTTGCCTTTTGGAAGTTCTGCGATCCGTTTTTTTGCGACGTCTCCTGTCAGTTCTGCGAGAACTTTGTACCCTGATGCTCTCGTTTGTGCAATGATTGCGTTTTCGCGATCGAAGACAACGATGAGTAATGGTGCGTGCTGACTTTCTTGTGCGTCTTTAATGCGTTGCAATTGATAACCGTACCATTTCGGTTTTGTTATGGAAATGGTTGTTCCGGGTTCCACGCTTATCGTATGATGGCTGCCTTGCGGCACGTCTTCTGGTCCTTGGCTTACTGTTCCTGCGACGCGAAGGGTTGCATCATACTCGATAGTTGTTACTAGTATAGTGAGTGTCATTGTTCTCTTGACCGCATCTGCTTCATCGTTTTTCTTGATCTTTCGTTGGGTCTTGCCAGTAACGTGATCGCCCTGGTCTATCAGGTGGCTTAAATGCCAGAGGTCGTCCTTTGTTTCCGCTTGCAGTTTGACCTTTCCATGTTTGTAATCTGCAAAGATGATCTTCATAACTCTTCTTATCAGAAAAACATTTATATAATCTTCTACGATTAAATAGTCATGGCTAAAAAAAGAGGAGAAAAGCCACCGGGTGCAGCGCCCGCTGCGGTCTTGGTGGGTGTGATCTTGTTGATCTTCATTTTCTATGTTGTTCTTATACCTCCAGAGGAACGTGCGCGCATTCTTGGAGAAGATAATGTGACCATGCCCGGAGGTGCGGTGCAGGCTGATCATGTCTTGCTTGAAAAACAGATTGGTACGTTGGGATATGTTGGCGATCCTGATACTGAGCATCGCCTTCCTAACATTAATTTGTACGAGCGTAAGAATGCTCAGGTACTGGCACAGTCCAATCCGTTTGAGATTTCTGAAGGATTATTTTCTGAAGAGACAAAGTCGATGTCGTTTTCTCTTGATCCTGAAGCTGTTGAAAATGTGTTTTTGAGTTTTCAGGCGCCTATCCGTCAGGGTGTTTTGACTGTGTCGCTGAATGGACAGGATTTGTATCAGGCAGAAGTGGAGTCGCAAACGCCGCCTGCTATTCCAATTTTAAGCAGTCTGTTGCAGCGGGATAATATGCTGGTCTTTTCTGTTAGTAACGGTTTGTTTTCTACAAAGCGTTATTCGTTGCACGATGTTAAAGTTATTGGTGATGTTATTGATGCGACGAGTCAAGAAGCGTCCAGCACTTTTGTTCTTGATGCTGAGGAATTTTCAAATCTTGACCGCGGTCGGATTTCTTTTTTCCTTGAATGCTTCCAACAAGATATTGGCACTCTCGAAGTGATGTTAAACCGTCGTTCGGTTTTTTCTGGAACGCCTGTCTGTGATAGTATGAATACCATTGATGTGTTCAAGAACGATTTTAGTCCTGATCGTAACGAGCTTTTCTTTCGTTTGAATCGTGGCGGTGCCTTGCTTGATACTATTCGTGTAAACACTGAACTCGTTGATACAAAGCCCTTCATTGATTACTTTTCCATTACTGACGATCTTTTTTCAGACATTGAAGATGATGCGCGGGAAGTGATTTTGACGATGCGCTTTGTTGATGATGGTCGCAGTAAGGAAGCAGAACTCGCAATTAATGGTGTGGCCTTCTCTATCGATCAAAAAGAAGAGGTATATGAGAGAGACATAAGCGAGGTCGTGCGAAGGGGTAATAATGATATTCGTTTGACGCCTCTTAGCGAATTGCATATTGTCGAACTTCTCATTACGTACGACTGATGGCTGACGATCCGCCGCCCGCACCAGTAGCGCAACAACAACCTCTTAATCCAAAGCAGGCAGCATGGGCATTGATTGTGGGTATTGCGCTGACAATTGGTTATTTTTTTCTTGGTCTTTCAATGGGCGCGGTTATGACTGTTGCAGGTATTACGTTGGCGTTTGTAGCTGTTCAACTCTTTTATCCTCGTTTGTTTCGTATGTGGGCTGCCGGTTTTTTTGCCGGGTTACCTGTTGGTTATGCGCTTGGTTTGAATTTCGCAGGCATTATTATGGTGTGTGCAGTGTTGATCGTCTTGTTGAGTGTTGATGTGTTTTGGCCTAAGGGATTCAAGACAGTTCTCAGGTATGTGATTGTTGACGGTGTTATTCCTTTTGGGATTTTTCTCTTGCTTGCTGTGCATTGGTTTGCGTTTTTCATGGCTTTGATTTTGTTTCCCATTATTGTTTTGTCTGAAAATCGCAAGCAGGGTTTTATTCTTATTATTATTCTCATTGTTGGTCTTGTTCTCATCAGAACGTTCACTCCGTTTTTGGATCCTGGTTCGCCCTTGGGTCAGGCCTGGCTTGAAGGCAAGGAGGCAGGTGTTGAAGCGATTGAGTACTTGTATGCCGCTCCTGGGTATGTTGAAGAGGGTGTCAAGCGCCAATTGTGTCAGGCAACCAGAACCTGTGTTAAAACAAAGGTTGATGAGAACGAAAAAAAGATTTTGGGTATTGATTTAAAGGACTTTAAGGCAGACAGTGTACCGTCAGGTGCAACGTTTAGGGCTTCTGCAACTATTGTAGGGTCTACGCTTGATCTTCCAATCGCGGTTAATTATGCGTGTTCTGTTGATGGTGTGGCGCCGACGAGATATCTTAATGATCGTAGTGTGATTGAGTTCCCTATTAATAGTCAGAAATTGGAGCGTCCTGTTTCGTGCACGTATGATGCCGGAACGCTTGCTGATGGTCGTCATCGCATTAATTTCACTATGGATTATGAGTTTGTCACGTATTCGTACAGTGAGGGATCATTTATTTTAGAAGAGACTTTGGCGAACCTGCTCGCAGAGGGTATTGACATTTACAAGGATCCTGAGTGGAAAGTGACAAAGGATCCTGTTGCTCGCGGTCCGACAAGTCCTGTAGAGTTGGGTATTGCTGCTGCCGGTTCTCAACCGGTGATTGTCAATGAGAATGATGATCATGAATTTGAGTTGAATATTGAATTCAAGAAGCAATCGTTTATTGATAAGGATAGTTTTATTCGTCGATTGCACAGTCTTATAATGTACCTGCCAAAGAGTTTTGAGGTAACCAGAGTGTTTGTGCCGACGCTTGGTGATGTAGAATTTTCTGAAGCGAGCTGTTTGGATTTGAATACGAAATTGCAGGAGGGTTGTGATGATGAACTGTTCAGTCTTTATGTCCTGCATGGTGAAGATATTCCTAAGCAGTCGATTTTTGCACAAAGCGAAGCTGTGAATTTGGTTGCAGAGGTTACATTTCCCGGTGCTGCTCAGGAAACTATTTTGGGAAATATTGGTTTTGGTGAGGTGTTGTATAGTGCTGTTGCAGAGTATTCTTTTGGCACTGTTGAGCAAAAGTATTTCACTGTCGGGGTAAACACATGAAGTGGTTTGCTGTACTTGTTGTGCTTGCGATTCTTGCCGGGTGTTCTTATCTTCCTGGTGGTGGGGGCGGTACTGTCAGCGGTGGCGGTCACATTGATGTGTCTGCTATCACTGGTACCAGGGGGGTGATTATTGAGTGGGTTCCTGAACCTCCTAAGACTGTTGGTGAAGACCAGCCTTTTGCTCTTAATTTTATTATTCGTAATGCTGGCGCTTCTGATTCGCTGATAGGATGGTCTATGCAGCTCAGTCCTCAACCTCCTATTGTGTCGAGTTCTGATCAGCTTGATGGACGTTTTGAGCTTGTCGGTCGCGAGTTTCAAGACGAGGTTGGTGCAGAAATGCCTATTACGCTGAATATGCGTTCTGGCAATGTGTATTTGCCAAGACAACAGGCTCAGGATGCTGATGTGCGGGTCAACTTGTGTTATGAATATACTACAAAAGCGGGTGTGCAGGTCTGTGTGGACACGACCCTTGGCCAGGGCAGTCCTTTATCTGGAAAATGTGAAAAGAAAGCGACAGAGACCGTGTCGCGCGGGCAGGGAGGACCTATAGCTGTTACAAAAGTGGAGGTCAAGCCGTATTCTCTTAATGATATCGAGGTTGGTGCAGAGGTGTTGTTTACAATAGAAAACAAGGGTGGCGGTTCTGTTGATTTTGAGTGTGCCGGTGGGATTGCGGGACCTACTAACATTGTGCGAGTGGAAAAGGCTGCTCTTGGTTCGCGCTTATTGAACTGTGTGCCGACTGATATTGTTATGCAGCAGGGTAGTGATGCCAAGCCTCCTGTTGTTCGTTGTTCGCTTGCTGAAGGTATTTCAAAAAGTCAAGGTATTTTTGATTCTGTTGCACAGCTCGAATTGCGTTATGGGTATAAGACTGTCGATAAAAAAACCATTAAGGTTGAGCGCCGCTAAGCTTTTATAGTTCAAGATAATGACTCGCTATATGAAAAAGAGTGTGTTGATGATTTTGCTACTTGCTTTTCTTGCTGGTTGCGGTTATTTTCCAAGCGGAGGCGGGGGCGGTGGTTCTGGTTCTCTGTCATCAACTCAGGGTCTTGTTATTAGTTTTGATCCTAGTAGTCCTCCTTCTCAGGTGCATGATAATGACCAAACGTTTGACGTGGGAGTTATTGTGGAGAATAGAGGTAGTTATGAGACTACGGGAACAGTAACCTTGCGTGGTTTTGATCCGCGCATTATCACCGGTGTTGCACGGTTTAAGACAACGGGTTTGTTGGATCCCGTAACTGTTACTCCTAGCCTTTCGCGTGTGGAGGGCGGATCTGATTATCTTGCTTTTTCAGGTACTACAAGACCGTTGTCTTCTGTGGGGTTGCCAACGGATAAGTATGAGTTTCCGCTGCAGGCTACGGTGTGTTATGTTTATGATACCATCGCTTCTGCAGAGCAGTTATGTGTAGATCCTGATCCTCGTGCGGTGACAAGCAGGTCCTGTGTTGTTCCTTCCTCATTGCCTCTTACTAGTGCGGCACCAGTAAAGGTTAATATCCGTGATATTGCGCCGACTAAAGGTGAGACCACGTATGTGTTTGAAGTCAGTGATGGAGGCGGCGGTATTGTGTTTGCGACTGATGCGATGAATAGTTGTGCAAATAATAATCTGCAACGTCAAGATATTGGTAAGGTGAAAGTGCTTCGGGTCAGTATTGGTGCTGATGATATTACAGGATCCTGTACGGGATTGTCTGGCGGCTATCTTGCGATGTCTTTTGATCAGCAATGGAGGCCTCAACCAAAGATTTTCCGTTGCACGCATACTCCTGCCAGTGACGGCGCGTATTCTACTTCGCCAACAGTGATTCTTGAATATGGATACATGCAGAGTATTACAAAACAAGTGCAAATCGTCGCTACGTAGTCCGAAACCTTTAAATGTATGAGTGGTCTTCTATGTGTCATGAAAAGAGGGCTTCGCATAGCTACATTGTTTCTTGCAACTATAGCACTCGTATTTATTGCTGGTTGTAATGGTGAGACTCCTGAACAGCCGAGCGGTCAGGCATTTATTGGAGGTACTGAAGCTCTTGTCTTTGAGTTTCAAAATGGAGCGCCGCCTGATGAAGTGCTAGACAGCGATACTGAATCGTTTGATGTGGAGGTAAGGGTTGCAAATAATGGTGAAGCGGACGTGTTGGGCTCAGATGCGTTTTTGAAAATTCGAGGTATTGATCCTACCGAGTTTGGCAAGCTGGATTCGGAGTTGCGGGGTACATGGTCTGGTCCGCTTTCTGGAGAGTTTCTTGATTCTTCTGGACTTGTGCAGGAGGGTGGCGAAGAGTTTGTAACGTTTAGTGATTTCTCTTTTAAGGAAAGTATTACTGGTTCGCTTCAGCAAAAAACTTTCCGTTTGGATGCTTGTTATTTGTATAAAACACAGGCTATTACAGAACTCTGTGTGCTTTCTAATCCCACGAATCCTCCTGATGATGCCATCTGTGAAATTTCTGGAGATAAACGTGTGCAAAACAGTGCCGGTCCTGTACAGATTGCTTCTGTGCGTCAATCTACTTCTGGAGCAAATGCCGTGCGTTTGAATTTTGAGGTACAGCACGTGGATACGTCAAATAACGGAAAACCCTTTGGTACGTACAATGTTGATTGTGAAGATGATAGGGAGGGCCGTGAAATTACAGTTCGCATTGATACTGGTGTCAATGGACTTGAGTGTACGCGAGGAGAATGGGTCAATCAGGGAACCGTATCTGAGGGTAAGGTGTATCTTGATCAGGGCGAATCCAGAGATTTTTATTGTACGCAAACCTTGCCTCAAGGACAGGATTTTGTAAAAGCGGTCAATGTTGACCTTGAGTATCGTTATTTTGAAACGATTGAAAAATCAGTGAATGTTATTGCAGCTCGTTAAGCGTTCCTAAGTGCGCGAGAAAACTTTCTAATTGTATAAATTCGTCTGATCCTTCGACGAGTCTGAATTCGACTTCGCCGATGCGGTCGATGATTTTGACTTTTGTGCGATCTGTAATGTTGAGGTCCCAGACGGATTTTTGTACTTGTTTGATCACATCGATGCCTGATAGTCCGTATTGTAGCATGACATCGAGTAATTTTTTTCGTGCGCTTATGAATTTTTGATGTACTGCAAGTTCGAGTACTTCTTTGATTTCATGCGGTCGGGCAACGGCTGCTAAACTAAATACTAGGTCTGGTGTGATTGTTTTGTTGACTGCTGCACAGCTTTGCAGGATGTTCTCGAGTCGTCGGCAATCGCCGTTTGAGATCTCGCAGAGCGCTTCTTTTGCTTCGTCATCAATGGTTAGTTCTTCTTTTGTTGCGATGCCGTTGATAATCGTGATCAGGTGTTCTCTTGTAAGTGGTTTGAACTTGAAAACGACACAACGGCTTTGTATCGGGTCGAGAATCTTTGATAAATAGTTGCAGCTGAGCACGAATCGTGTGCTGTGAGTGTAATTTTCCATTGTTCGTCGTAGTGCTTGTTGTGCTTCTCGTGTTAAACTGTCGCATTCGTCTAAGAAGATGATTTTAAACGGGACATTGCCTAATGCTTTTGTGCGCGCAAAATCCTTTATCTTGTTACGGATGACGTCGATACCTCTTTCATCGCTGGCATTGAGTTCTATACAGTTTTGTCGCCATCCTTCTCCAAAGAGTTGTCGCGCAGTTACTAGTGCAAGGCTGCTTTTGCCCACGCCTGCAGGTCCTGCAAACAGAAGATGTGGAATGTTTTGTTGTTCGACAAAAGCCTGTACTTTCTCGACGATACTGTCTTGTCCTTTGATATCGTCAAATGTGTCGGGGCGATATTTCTCTATCCAAACGTGATGTGTTGATTCCAACCCGTTACACTATCAATTCCTGGTGTTTATATAATTATGGGTATTAGAAAAGATCGTCTTCGTTGATCACGACAAAGTCTCCCATCGCGATGACGGCGTGAAATGGTACGAGTACTTCGCCATCTTTATGTTCTAGTCCTACGGTTTCCGCATATGGTGTTGGTCCTTTAAGAACGAGGTTCATCAGTTCACCGTTTTGCGTTTCAAAGATGATGTCGGCAACAATGCCGAATTTTCGCCCACCTTTGCTGGTGACGGTTTTGCCGATGAGGTCTTTTGCGGATCGCTTGTCGTCTGTCATATCCTAAGAGTTGCTGCTTGTTTATTTAAAGTTTTCGTCAGAGCTTTTCAGTCTGTTATCGCCGACTCGTTACGATTTAAAAGAATCCTGCTAAAGCTAAATACACGCCCAGGAGGAGAAGCGCTATTGCAAGTGCTGCGCGCTCGTCTCGTATGGCGTTTTCTTTGCGCAGTTTCTCTGGGTTTGTAGTGTGAGGTGTTCCCATTGTTGTTTTTATGAGATAGACGCCGATAGCAAAAAGCAGGGTTCCTGTAACAAAGAAAAATGTGCGGGGAATGATAAGGTCTGGGAATGCTTGTCGCAAGCCGAGGACGCCCCAAATGAACAATATTCCTGTAACAGTCCATAAGATCGTGCGGTGTGTTCCTGGTTCTAATGGTTCGACGTGTGTGCCTTTTATCCACGATCGTACGACTTCATAGAGTCCTGGCCATCCGAGATAGACATAGTATCCATTAAAAAACGCGAGGAGCAGACAAATGATGCCAAACACCAGCATAATCGTGACTACCATGCGTGGTGTACGTGCGGCAAAAGTATTTAAAGTGTGCAGTCCTTTTCGAGGTGTATGAAAGTGACGCCATGGGAAGTACAGGGTAAGGTTGATTATGACAAGCTTATTAGAGAGTTTGGTGTCTCGAAGTTAGATGATGCGTTGTTAAAAAAACTTGAAAAGCGAACCGGTCCCTTGCATCATTTGATTCGCAGGCATTTTATTTTTGCACATCGTGATCTTGAGTTTGCACTTAAGGAATATGATAAGGGCAATGTATTTCTGTATACTGGTTGTGGTCCTTCAGGGCCCATTCATTTGGGTCATGCTATGGTGTGGATCTTTACGAAATGGTTGCAGGACGCGCTTGGCGTGGATTTGTGGTTTCAGTTTACTGATGATGAAAAATTTCTTTTTAAGGACAAGAGTTATGAGGAGATCCAGCAATGGTTGCATGAAAACATGCTTGACGTGATTGCTCTTGGTTTTGATCCTGAGCGCACTCATTTTCTTATCAACACGAAGCATGCGCACCTTTTGTATCCTGAAGCGATAAAGGTCGCTAAGCGCTTGACGTTTTCACAGGTTAAATCCGCTTTTGGTTTTACTCCCAGCAATAATGTAGGCGAAATCTTTTACACGTCAATGCAGGCAGTGCCTGCGTTTTTGCCAAGCGTGTTGAAAAAGAAAAAGATGGCCTGTTTGATTCCTCACGCTATTGATCAGGATCCTCATTTTCGTTTAACAAGAGATATTCTGCCGAAACTTGGGTACTTCAAACCCTCGTCGATTCAGGGACGATTCCTTACCGGTCTTGGTGGTCTTGGTGAAGAAGGGAAGATGTCATCATCTGGCGGTCATGCTATTTATCTTACGGATTCTCCAAAAGAGGTCAAGAAAAAGATAAACAAGTACGCGTTTTCCGGAGGTCGTGATACTGTTGAAGAGCATCGTGAGTATGGCGGTAATCCTGATATTGACGTTTCATATCAGTGGCTTACCTATTTTGAGGACGATGATGAGAAATTAAAAAGGATTTATCACGAATATAAATCTGGAAAACTCTTGAGTGGGGAACTTAAAGC
>WJJS01000017.1 GCA_014729505.1 Candidatus Woesearchaeota archaeon | reverse complement strand
TGAAAAGGTTATGTTGCTGACCAGGGATCACACTGATGAACGTCGTTCTCTTGAACAACATGTAGATTTGGAAGATCCGCGAGTTTTTGATCATTTTGATGAGGGTGAAAGCGGTATTTATCGTGCATTTAGTGACAAACAAGGTATTGATGCTAAGGTGTGGGAGCTTGATGGCCGTCTTGCGTGTGGTGATACTATGGTTCTCTTAACAAAGGGTGCTTACAGTCCTTTTCGGGGACGTACTTTTTCAGGTTCTAATCGTCGACGATTGTATAGGATTTTGAAGACTTCTTCGAGTCCTGAAACTGCTGCTGAGAAAATCCTTGATTATGCTGCATCTTGCGGTTCTCGAGAACGTGCAACGGCAGTGGTTATTCGAATCGATGATTAAATAGGTGGGCGCATGCGTCGTTTCTTTTCCAGCATTTTGTATACTGTTGCGTGAGCTGCGCCTTCAAGAAGCATTTCTACTGCTTTTCGTGCCGTGCGCAATTGTTCAAATTCTCCGATAATGCTGACTGTTTTTCCGTAGACGCTGATGTATGCGCCTGTGAGATCTTCTATCACGCGTCGAGATTTTCCTCCTTCGCCGATGACGCGTCCTTTGATGCGGATCATATCGTTTTTTGTGGTTCCTCCAAGTGTGATGACTTCAAGTGCGTAGTCTTGTTTTTGGAGAAGAAAGGCGATCTCGGGGCTGAATCCCCTGCCTATTGCTCTCACGATTTCTCGCGCGACATACAAGAGGAGCGCGTCTGTTCCCGTGATGGTTATTTCTCCTTCCGTACTGTCGACAGAAAGCGTTGTGGCAGTGATTTTTTCGAGTTTTCGTTTTGTTGCCCCTTTTGTACCAATAAGTATTGCGACGCGTTCTTTTGGTATCTTCAAGATGTACTCGAAGGTGTCTTCAGTCATGAGTGATTGCCTTTTGGAGTTGATGTTCGGTGATGTGTAATCCGTGTTTTACAAAAAACGTGACGATATTTCGTATGTCCCTCTTTAAATAATTTTCTGACTCTTTGTTTTCCAGTACGGTGCTTTGACTCATGTCGATAAAGACTGGTTTGTTGTCTTCATTGAGGATGTTAAACGGTGAAAGATCACCATGGACGAGTCCTGCATTGTAGAGTTTTTGATAGTTTTTGATAATGCCGTTGAGAAATGATTCCATGTCTTGAGGCAGTTGTTTGTTGAGTTTTGGTGCTGGTTGTTCTCTTCCTATCATTTCCATGATAAGGATATTGTAGAATACGCCGTAGGGTGTGGGCACGGCCACTTGAGCGTCGCGGGCGCGGTGAAGGTTCATGTATTCTCTTTTGGCCCACCCAAAGATGGTGTCGCGGCGTCTGCGTTTGACGCTTACAAAGCGCGGATCTTCTATCATGTATTGATGCATTTTGTTAAAGTCGCAGTTGCTGAGCCTGTATATTTTGACAATAACGCGTGTTCCGTCTTTTTTGAGCGCAGTAAAGATGTTTGATTCTTTGCCGATGCTCACGGGGCTTTCCAGCGCGTCGAAGTATCCTTGATTGATGAGTTTCCAGATATTCTTTTCAGTAAAGAGGTCAAAAACGTTTTTGAATGTCTTGAATTTCTCGCGATGGATTGCCATGAGGGTCTAAAAGCACACGTCCTTTATAAACCACTCCATTCGAAAGATTTATATACTCTAGAATAGAGAAAAAAATTGCCCGTCACCGAGAGTACCCAATGGAGCTCGGGAGATCGTGCGGATTCGCTACCCCGCACAACATCCTGCGATGAGCTTGGGCGTTAGTGAAACGGGCTTCAACATTACAAAACGAAAAGGACAAGTTCATTCCATTCCTTTCATCACATCACACGGGAAGACACATCCTAGTATTGGATGCTACGAGCTTGTTCTTTGGGGGTAAACCATGGGAAAAATTAGTCCTGTATCATCCAAATACATCATTAACGCGTCGATCACGATCGATGGCGTCGTCGACCGCCCTGACGTTATAGGGGCGATTTTCGGGCAAACCGAAGGCCTTCTTGGTGCTGAACTCGAGCTTCGTGAATTGCAGCGGTCCGGGCGTATTGGCCGTATTGAGGTGAATGTGAATACGAACTCTGGTAAAACGCAGGGACAAATTATTATTCCTTCTTCGCTTGATAAAGCAGAAACAAGCATTGTAGGTGCTGCTTTGGAGATTATTTCTCGCATCGGACCGTGTAATGCAAAGATTCGTGTCACCAATCTTGAGGATGTGCGTGTCTCAAAACGCCAGCATGTTGTTGAGCGTGCAAAGGAATTGCTCAAGCGGCTTATGGATCAGGTCATGCCAGACAGTCAGGAGCTCGCTGATGAAGTTGCTCATTCTGTGCGCGTTATGGAGATTACCTCGTATGGTCGCGATCGCTTGCCGGCAGGTCCTAACGTTGAAGAAAGCGATGAAGTGATCGTAGTAGAGGGTCGCGCTGATGTGTTGAACTTGCTCAAGTACGGTTTTAAGAACGCTGTTGCAATGAATGGTACAAATGTTCCTAAGACGATTGTTGAACTGTCCAAACAAAAGGAGATTTGTGTCTTTGTTGATGGTGATCGTGGCGGTAACTTGATTATTAAGGAGCTTGTTAATATCGCTGATGTTGATTTTGTTGCTATTGCTCCTGAGGGTAAGGAAGTTGAAGAGTTGACTAAAAAGGAAATCCATAAGGCTTTGCGTGCAAGGGTGACAAAAGAACAGGCTCTAATGGAAATGCGCGACACCTCAAAGCAATTGCGCAAACCTCTTGGTTCAAAAAATAATACTAAGAACAGGGATCGCGATCGTCAAAAACCTCGTGCGAAAACGCCTTCATTATCTGATGTGGAGAAGAAAAAGTTCGCTCAGATCCTTGAAGGTCTTATTGGTACGAGGGGGGCTTGTCTTATTGATGACAAGATGAAAGTCATGGGTAAGGTGCCTTTTAGTGAACTTGCTAACACATTGCAGAGTCTTAAAGGAGGCATTTATTGTGTGGTCTTTGATGGTACTGCTGA
>WJJS01000016.1 GCA_014729505.1 Candidatus Woesearchaeota archaeon | reverse complement strand
ATGGGGAGAATTAAGACTAAACTTGTCAAACGCATCACATTCGACCTACTGCAAAGTCACGAAGATCACTTGTCTGACGATTTCGAACACAATAAAGCGTTTATCAACGATCTACTCGATAGACCGAACAAGAAACTACGCAATAGCATCGCAGGGTACGTCACCCGGCTGATGAAGAATAAAGAAAACTTGTAACACGTGGGGGTGTTTCAATGACAGAGGACAACTCTATTTTTATCGGCACGAAGCCGTTTATGAACTATGTGACAGGCGTTGTTATGCAATTCACCACAAAAGACGCTGAAGAAGTAATTGTCAAAGCACGTGGAAAATTTATCAGCCGCGCAGTAGACGTAGCTGAAGTGGCGTGCAAACGATTCCTGCAAAACAACGTGGCCATACGCGACATTAAGATCGATTCTGAAGAATTCACAAACAAAGAAGGTCGTCAAGTACGCGTCTCGATTATTGAACTCAAACTAGGACGTCAATGATCACATCGATCTCAAGTGATGAGACCTCGATTTGTTTTGGACTTAAAAAAACACAAGCAGTGATTAGTTCACTGCGCTCATTCTTTACTGCACTCGGACATACATATGCAGAGCGGGAATTCATGTTTTGCGATGAAAAAGACGAATTACACGATGAAAACGTCAAAGATCTTGTTGACGACACCAGACAATGGGAGTTTGACGCGTGCAAAGTACGCATCTTCTGGGGATTACACAACGTCTTTGTGTGTTTGTTCTTTGATCCGCAGGATAGAGATAGACTAGTAACACTATTTGAAAGAAACTTTAGCGTAAAACAATAAGCGTTCACAGACTCAATACTTCCACTTTCAGATACTTTTATATACGCAACAGATCACCTCATCCTCCTCATTCTCAGGAACTCTTTTTCCAGACATAACCATATTATGGGGGACAACAATTCCCAAAACCACAAAAGAATAAGGAGGTCAACTATGAAACCAAAAAGTGACCCAGACGAAGACGAATTCTTCGATGAAGACGAAGACGAAGAGTGGGATTAAAACACCACCATTTTTTTCTTTTTTTCCCTTCAATAAAAAATAGTTCTCGTTCGATGATGCGGTTTCATCGCGCCACGAACATGAAATTTCTCATACCATAACAGGTAATCAATTTCCATAGCAGTCTTTTCAACACCACGCGCTGCAAGAAATTGCCTGATCAATTCCACCACCCAAATCATGGACGCACGAATCTCCACTTCCTCCTCGCTGCCAGGAGCAAGAAGAGCCTTATTATCCACCTGACTTGCAAGCGGAGTTGCATACTCCAAGACGCCAAAATGACGCAAAATTTGAGGAATCTTATAATCCGCCAACGCAGCCAATTGCCCAACATCCTGAAAAGCACCCCACTTCTTACCCGCGAACACACGCTGAAGATTAGCACAAAGCAATTGGGCACGCTTGTAAAAAGAAACCTCGCGACCTTTATACACTGCACGATCACGAAACTGAGGAAACTCTTGGGCAACGCGCTGGATAAGACGAACCGCGCTTCCCTCTGCCTGTTCAATCATCGTCGTAAAACGCCCATCATACTGTTCAAGTACACGGCCAGCTTCATGAAGGTTGGTAAGGCGTTCTTGAAGCAAGGGAATCTCAACGGCATCACCACGAAGAATCTGACCAAGATCATCACGTGTGAGACTCTGCAAATACTGTGCATCCCACCACTTCGCACCCCACCCCATTGCTTGCTTGACAGCAGCAAGCATCGCAAAACTACCCGTATAACGCTTTCCTTTGACTACCACACTCCATTTTGGTTCGCCCCAAAAACAAAAATCAAGACAAGTAATAGCAAGACAATAATTTGCCGTCCTCCACGTCCCGTCAGAGAAATACAGCTCCGTTTCCAGAGCAGGCAGCGTTCGCAGAGTCAACCTTTCAGCAAGTGCAACCACGCCAGGGACATTAATACGAACAAAACGAGCAGCATCCACTACCTGCTTTGCAGCAAAAAGAATACCAAGATCATCCATTACCCGCAATACGTACCGGGAATATATTTACCTTTCGGATAGCTTGATAAAGGACCGTTACTTACCACAAACGATGGCGTTACCACCAACAATGTTATACAAATACCTTAAAGGAACACCACAAGACATCGTCAACCGTCTAGCCAGAAAAGGACTCTTATTGTCCCCGAGCAAAAAAGAGGACATAGTACAACAAGTACTCTCTGCTCTTCAAGCGCACCGCAGACGCTATGAAGAAAACCCAGGCATGACAGGACCAAACGAGACAGATATCATTGCAGAGACAGTGCGCGGACATCTCACGAGTCTTGGACACGAACTTGCCGTAAACGACGAGTATTATACCCCCTGGTACAAGAGATGGTGGCTTCGCCTACGAGTATTTTTTTCAAGTCTCTAGCGCGATACCTTTATAGATATCCTACACATTCTTTTTATCATGACCAAAAACAAGGAATGGCACGACAAGCACAAACTGTCAAAAAAAGCAACATTTGAAGAACGTGTCGACTGGTACAAACAACATCAAGAACACTGTTCCTGCCGCGCCCCACCTTTAAAGATACGAAAAGAACTAGAAAAAAGAGAAGCATACCACGCACATATAGACTGCTGCCCACCATTTAACCCGACGCGGTGGAACGAAAAAGAACATACCTGGAAAAATAAACGATTCATCAAAGACACGGTGCGCACCTTTTTCTTCGTACCGCTTAATTTTGGACCTGTGATACAACGCATGACTGCAAGAGTCAAGAACGAAAAGGGCGCCGCCCCTGACTGGCTTTGTCTAGCAGACCACCGGTCCCGCTGGAAAATGGATCTTTATCTTGCCGTCAATAAGCCAATACCCGGAGCAGTCAATGTTCTCTTTAACGGTACTTTTTTGAGCAAAGTCTACGAAGGACCGTTTAAAGATGCAAAGAAATGGAAAAAGGATTTCCAGACATTTGCACACAGCAAAAAAAAGACCGTCAAAAAACTGTATTTTTGGTACACCACGTGTCCAACATGCGCAAAAAAATACGGCAAGAATTACGTCGTCATCATCGCAGAGGTGAATCATGAAAAAGAAAACAGCTAAAAAAAGCAATAAAAAAATAAAAGAGAAATGCGACTACAAAATGAACTGCAATGGCAGTGGAGGAGCATTTTACGGACTCGGTTTTATCGGAGCACTCATCTACTACATCTCAACAGCAACAGGTTTTTGGATGGGAGTTCTTGGCGTGCTCAAAGCCTGCGTGTGGCCAGTCTTTCTCGTGTACGGACTTCTTAAATTCTTAGGACTGTAGTCACTTTTCCTTTTTTTTAATGATCTGGCTGTTCATGATCATCATGAGCAGAATGTTCCAGTTCCATATCCACATGATCTTCAGGTGCATGATCCTGTACACCATCACCATCATGGTCGTGATCATGATGACCGAGTTCAATATCACAACCCGCACACACCAGAAGTGCAAGCATAACAAGCAGCAATAAACGATTCATTTTTCTCACCTCAATGTCCATGAGCAGGACCATACAACGTAATGACAACAATTACCGCAATCCCAACCACAATACCACACACGTGCAGTATCGAATCTTTTAATGAACAATCATGATGCAATTGAGGAACCAGATTCGATGCTGCGATGTAAATAAAATTACCGGCAGCAAAGGGAATAATAAATGAGGTAAAGCCCTGCATTTGCCCCACGAGAACCATTCCAACAATCGCGCCAAAAACTGCAGTGATAGCAGAAAGGAAATTGAAGAACAAGGCTTTTTTCTTTGACCAACCCGAATACAACAACACGCCAAAATCTGCAATTTCTTGAGGAATCTCATGAAAGATAATACTGACAGTTGCAGCAAGACCCAAAGGAATACTCACCGCATAACTGCCGGCAATCACTAAACCATCAAGGAAATTATGCACCGCATCACCAATTACATTCATCGGCGCCACATGATACGCGTGACCATGACCATGATGCGCCACATGCATCTCTTTATGCTGGGAATGAATGAATTTCTCAAGGATAAACATGACAAGAAAACCAAGCAGGATCGACAAAGCCAAACCTAGCGTATACTTATGAGAAGTAATTTCAGGCAAAAAATCAATAAAGACCGTGCTGAGCAACACACCAACCGAGACACTTAAGATAAACAACAGCGAGGATTTAGGAATTTTCCTTTTCATGAAATACGGCATCGCAAAAACAATCGAAATAAGCGATACGATAACAACGCTCGCAAGTATGTACAATTCTATCATATCGCACAGGAACACCGTCACACTTATAAACCTTAATGATTCTCATTCTCAATAAGATGCGTCGCACCACACAAAAACAAATACTCGAACAAACTATCAAAACATGCAAAAATTTTTTCAGTGCAGAAGATCTCTT
>WJJS01000002.1 GCA_014729505.1 Candidatus Woesearchaeota archaeon | reverse complement strand
GCGTAGTTTCTTGTTCGGTCTATCGAGTAGATCGTTGATAAACGCTTTATTGTGTTCGAAATCGTCAGACAAGTGATCTTCGTGACTTTGCAGTAGGTCGAATGTGATGCGTTTGACAAGTTTAGTCTTAATTCTCCCCATAGCACAGCCAGGGCGAGTTTAGTATTTAAAGGTTTCTGTGTAGAAATGACTCACGTATATATAAATGATTCTGCAATCTCGATGTTCGAAACGCTATTTCCGGCACTTTTTGGTACGGTAATTCCTCGATCATACCTGCGTGTGATAATAGTCTAAGGCAGCACGTTCTCGTTGATGCGAATGCTTGTTGTTCAACATGGCCAAGAAAATGTTGTCGTCGTTCATAGCGATCCATGCTAAGAATTTGTGCTGGTTGCAATCGTTGGGCAAGTACCATCCACGTGGCGCGGTTCTCGGCGGTATGCAGTCCGTGAACAGCTTGTGCCCGGTACTGTCTAAAGGTGCTTTGTTGTTCATGTCTGTGTAGTCTGCAATACTCGTTATGTGCTTCAATGAGTGCTTCGTAGTGCTGTTGTATGTCTTCTGTTGTCCAGCGTCGTAGTGGGCGCGTTACACTTCCAAGTCGTGGTAGTGCATGCATGAGTTCTCGAGAAGTGAGATTGTCCCCGTCCATGATGAGCGGTTCTTGTTCGGGCATGCTGAGTGCAAACCAGTCGGGTTCGCCCTCCGGAAAGGCTGAAAATGATGGCACGTCTGGTGTTGATGATTGATCCCAAAAAGGTAAAAAATTTGAATAATTCACGATATCCCCCACTGTTCAGTAACATGCACTCATTGCATTTAAAGCTTCTCCTTTCGACGTGAAAAAAAGCAGTATTTAATCACCAGTTAGTAAAGAGTTTCGATGATTTTTGCACCCAGTGCTGTTGTTCGGTTAGTTGAATCTTTTGCAGGGTTGATTTCTACAATGTCGCACATGGAGAGATTTTTTAGTAATCGTAGACGCGTAAGCATGTAGAGTAGTTCTCGTGAGCTCAGGCCTCCAGGTTCAAGGTAGCCTGTTCCCGGCGCAAAAGCAGGATCAACAGCGTCAATGTCCACAGAGATATACAATTGTCCTACTTGTCGTGCTGCTGCCATGATCGCATCGCAACTGTTGTGAATGCCTTCTGTTGCAATTTCTTGCATGGTAAACTTCAATATGTTGTGCTTTGACAGAAATGCGGCTTCTTCTTTGTCCCATTGTCGGACTCCGACAAGAATGATGTGTTGTGGTGTGATGATGTGTTCTTCGATGAGTTGTCGCAGATAATTATCGTGTGTTGGTACACTAAACGATTGCATGAGGTCTGGATGTGCGT
This sequence comes from Candidatus Woesearchaeota archaeon, assembly GCA_014729505.1. GTDB lineage: Archaea > Nanobdellota > Nanobdellia > Woesearchaeales > ARS49 > WJJS01. Next base: position 42,730 of record WJJS01000002.1, on the reverse strand, counting down.
CAAAAACGAGTAGTCCTGTGTTGTCGTGCATGTTCGCAAATGCGCGAAATGCCGCGTACGTTATGGTATGGTCGCCGCCGACAATACACGTTGGTTGTTTACTTTTCACTGCTTCTTCTATTTTTTGCAGTGACTCTTCAATGTCGTGACCGGGTAGTGTGAGCAGTTTCTTTTCGTAATGTCGAAATGTTCCTGATTCGTTGATGCCGTCTTTGAGAACGTCAAACACTGCTTGTGGAGCTTTTTCTGTTCCTTCTGTTTTTCCCAGTCCTCCTCGTCCAAACGGCACGCCGAGTATCATCTTACATTCGTTCTATCGGTCGTATGCCGACGAGTTGCAGTCCGTTGCCTATAACTTGTTTTGTTGCTTGTACAAGAGCGATTCTGTTTGCTCTTTTCTCTTCGTCTGCTTCGTTGAGGACGTGGTGTCGATGATAGAATTCATTAAACAGTTGGCAGAGGTCCAGTAGGTAGTGGATAATCAAGTGAGGTTTCTTGTGTGTTAAGGCTTCATTGATGTATTGGGAAAATCGCAGTAACTGCATGACGAGCTCTTCTTCCAGATCTTCCAATTGTTCAAACGTTGCATTTAGGTGTTTGTCTTCAAGATTTCTTAGTATTGATGCTGCTCTCGCATAAGTGTACTGAAGGTACGGTCCGGTATCTCCTTCAAACGAGATGCTTTGCTGCGGATCAAACGTCGTATCTTTATGCGCATCGATTTTGAGCAGCATGAATTTGAGTGCTGCAAGTCCAACGCTGTGCGCTCGTTCGTGGACTTGTTCTTCTCGCATTGTGTTATCGCGTGAGACGATTTCTTCTCGTGCGAGGTCTGTCATTTGAAGGATCATGTCATCAGCGTCCACTACTATTCCTTCGCGGCTTTTCATTTTTCCTTCTGGAAGATAGACCATGCCGTGAGCGAGATGCGTGCATCCATGTACCCAATCATAGCCCAGCAATTGCAGTATGGCAAAGAGTTCTTTGAAATGAAGAATCTGTTCGCTTCCAACGACATAGATAAGTTCGTCGAAGTGCAGGTCTGCTTCTCTTTTCACTGCGAGATACATATCCTGAGTCATGTATAGTGTGGTCCCGTCGCTACGAAGAAGTACTTTGTTTGGCAGCACTCCTTTTTTTCCCTCGATTTCCAGATCTTCGAGTGGTGCAATGACTGCACCTGTTTCATCTTTGATAAAGACGCCTTTGTCAAGACCTTTTATGACAATATCTTTTCCTTCTTTCCAGATGTCGCTTTCATAATCAATGCGATCAAAGCCCGTTTCGAGTTGCTCGTATGTTTCTTCAAAACCTTCCTGACACCAGTTTCTTAGGAGTTTCCACAGTTTTCGTATTTCTTTATCGCCTTGTTCCCATTTTTGCAGCATGTCCTGTGCTTGTTGTATGAGTGAAGGATCCTCTTTTTCTAGTTGTCCGAATTTGACGTAATAATCGCCGACAAAATGATCTGGTTTTCGTCCTTTTTGTTCTGGCGTGGCGTTGTGTCCTTCAAGTGCGTAGGCAAGCATTGCTTTGCAGATATGTATTCCTCTGTCGTTTACGATGTTTGCTCGTACAACGCTGTAGCCTTGACTTGCGTAGATGGTTGATAGTGATGATCCTAGTGCGATGTTTCTCAGATGTCCAAGATGCAGTGGTTTGTTTGTGTTTGGGCTTGCGTACTCTATGACGACTGTTTTTCCTTTTCCTATCAAACTATGTCCGTACGTTTTACCTGCTTGTAGAATGCGTGGTATGAGTTGTTGTGCTACCATTGTTTTGTTGAGTGTGAAGTTGAGATATGGTCCTTTTGTTTCAATGGTGCTGATGTAGGGCGGTTTATTGTCACTGAGTAAGCCGAGAAATGCGGTGGCTATCTGTGCTGGAGATTGTTTTCTCTGTTTTGCAAAGGCAAAGCAGGGCAATGAATAATCTCCCAGTGTATTGTCTGGAGGTATTTCTACGGTGACGTCGAGGCCCAGAATTTTTTGCAAGTGTTGTTGTAATTGTTCCTTGTACATGGAATCGAGAAGATATGGGTATGCTTAAAACAGTTGCGGTTAGAAGTATGTGTTACACGTATTCTTTTGTTATGGCGCCGTCAACTGATAGCACGCCTCGTACTGAGCGGTTTTGACTATTCAGGTATGTGCATAGTGTACTCGTAAGGGAACCTAGTTTTCGTATGAGTATGGGTGCATACATTGGTACTGCGACTGCGACAAATGAGTATCGACGTTCTGGATGGTCCCATCGAAACCATTTTGCATCGATGATGTCGTCGCCTTTTTTCCAGTGTATGCCTATATTTGGTAACGGTGCAAGCAGCCCTCCTTTTGAGGGGTGTGGTTCATACGTTGCTTCTTCGTCAACATCGACTGTGCGATCATGTCCATAGTTCCAGCGTCGTGGATCGCGATGGTACTGTACAAATGGTTTTTTCTCAAAGTCTGTTGGTTTGTCTATCGTGCTAAATCCTATCCATTCGTTGCGGTGTTCGTACGCAGTGATGCCTTCGTTTCGCAGTGCACGGTATGTTGCATTGACACTGTTATGGCGGAACCGGTGTGCTGTTTCTGTTCTTGAGGTGTGATCGAGGAAATGAATGCTTCCTTCGACAAAAACCAGATTCTCGCGTAGTTCGTCATCAATCATATGCTGTTGCGCCTAGCCTGTGTTATTAAAGATTTTTTGTCAACGTTTAGTAATGAAGAGTCGCAAAGCTTATTAATGCTGCTTTCATTTGTTAATCAAAAGAGGTGTTGTATGGAAAAAGTTGCCATTGTCGGAGCTGGTTTTGTTGGTTCCACTGCAGCGTATGCGTTAATGATTCAGGGCATTGCTGCCGAAATCGCTCTTATAGACATTCATAAAGAAAAAGCTGAAGGTGAGGCTCTTGACCTTGAACATGGTATGCAGTTTACTCCTGAGTCTCAGATTTATTTTGGTGATTCGTACGATCTTTGTGCTAATGCTGATATTGTCGTGGTCACGGCGGGTGTTGGGCAAAAGCCTGGCGAGACGAGATTGGAATTGATCGAGAAAAACGCGAATATTTTCAAGGATATTATTCCAAAAATTGCCAAGGCCGCACCAAATACGGTGATGCTCATTATTACCAATCCTGTTGATGTCTTGACGTATCTTGCAATCAAGTATTCTGGATTTCCGGCGTCGCGAGTGTTTGGTTCTGGCACGACGCTCGACACTGCCCGTTTTCGTCATTATATTGGTGATGAGTTTGGTGTCAGTCCTAAGAGTGTGCACGGGTATATTCTCGGCGAGCACGGTGATTCAGAATTTCCTGCGTTTAGTCTGACAACTATTGGCGGCATTCATATTGAGCATTGCGAGGGTTATGCTCCGGGAAAATTGGATGAGTGTTTCAAAAAGACGAAAAATGCGGCGTACGAAGTGATTAATCGTAAGGGAGCAACGTATTACGCTATTGGTCTTGTGATCTCTAAATTGTGTCGTGCAGTGTTGAATAATGAACAGCGCGTGTATCCGGTTTCCAATCTTATTCACAATTATTACGATGAGGGCGATCTGTGTTTGAGTGTGCCTTGTGTCGTCGGCAAGGGAGGTATTCAGCGTCGTTTCCAACCGCCTTTGAATGAGGAAGAGCAGGAAAAGTTGCATGTGAGTGCTCAAATTCTTCGCGAAGCGCTCGCGCCTTACAGGTAATTTTATAAGCAGGTCTTTTTGCGACGTTGCTTGAGATGAAGATTACTAAAGAGCAGCGAGATTGTGTTGGGTTGTATGCGGGCATTCCCTCCCGTCGACGAACAATAATGCAGAATTTGTCTGATGTTGATCTTGTAAATAGAGTTGGTTTCTCGTCGGTTCGCGATGCGATTGGTGAAAAGAAGTATATTGTGCAGGGTCTTGGTCTTGAGATAGATGCGTTGGTTGATCGCGCGCATTGTCGTGTTGAGTATACTGATGTTCCTGACGGTTTTTTTGATCCGCAATTGTTTGTGATTTCTGGTTTTTGGCCTAGGAATGGCTTGATGGAAAAGGGCAGTTCTGTTGGAGAGCAGTATGCGAGGATAGTCGAAGGTATTCGTCACCTGTGTGATGCTCAAGAACAGGAGTATGTGGTCAGGCTTTTTGTACAAGGAACGCCTCAGTGGAGCGGTTATGCGTATGTGCCTACTCCTCGAGAATACAGTGAACTTCTTGGTACTCCAAAGGGCCCTCGCTGCGCTGCTGATGCATGGTTGTCTCTTGGCAGTCATGTGTTTGCCCGATCGCAAGTTGATGCTGATCCGGTATTGCGTTTTGTGCGTGAACAGGCTAGTGATCAGCGCAGTGTGTATGTTGTTGGCTCGCCCGATGTGTGTAAAGTGTATGGTATTCTTGATCAGCTGGTTGAACCGTGGAAGGTTGTAAGGGAGTATTCGCGACCGGGCGGTCCTCGACGAAAGAAGCGTCGTCGTATGTGTTCTTTGGATGAGGCGATGGGTGATGTTGAATGGTTTGTGCGCGCTGAATTACCTTCGCTTGAACGTGCAAATCAGGGTTTTACTCGTCGTATTCGTCATTTTTTGAGCGATCGTTCCTGTGGTATTCCAGTCGCCATTGCATGTGTTGATTTCTGGATGCATGATGCTGAAGGGTTGTATGATGCTGCAGCGCATGATGGTTTTAGCGCAGTTGGTCTTGTTCCCTTGCTTTACGATCCGCAGCCTCCAGAAGAGGATGAAGAGTAGAACTATGAAGTGTAGAAAGTTCGGCCGCCAAATAAACTCCTTATTAGTAGTAAAACTTATATATGTAGTGCGCGGTGTGTTTTCTAATATTATAACAATATTAAGATAGTCATTAGAGTCTAGTAATGCACATGTCACAGTTATGGGGCGCAGAAAACACAAAAGGAAAGGCAATCGTCGAGAAAAAAACACTCCAGTACAGGAGTTTTCAAATGTCAAGCCTCCTTTGGAGGAACTGCTTATTCCTATTCCTCTCAATGATTTCTTTGTTGATCGTGTCTTGGAAACGCAACATATACAGGACAGGGCCCGTATGGTGCATCGTCGAGCAGAACGATCGGTGCGTCGAGGAGATTTTGAGACTGCAAGGTCGTTGTTTACGCGGATAATTGAATCAAAATCGAGACGACTTGATAACGCTCGATTTCAGGCCACTTACTGGCGTAACGCGATTCGCCTGATGGAGAAATCCGATCCGACAATTGCAGATTTTTTTCTTGCTGCTGGCTGTCCTTTAGATTCTGCTGTTGGATATCGTAATTACGCTAACGCCATTGTTAACGCGAACCTTTTGGAGAAAGCCTCTATGCAGATGGTGTTTCTTGCCTTGCAGGACAAGTTAATCTTCGCGCATCGCTATGATCTCGCCGCAAGATGTCTTGATCTCGCCGATATGTTCTCATATGATGACGCTTCAAAGCAGGATGTTGCTATGCGTAGTGGAACAGTGTTACTTCGTTCTGGACGTGTGGCAGATGCGCGAAGGAAGTTTTGCGCCGCTGTTGATTTTGCATCTGAAGAGTCCTTTTCCCAGAGTATTATTGGGTGGTATCACGATGGTTTGCTTAGAGGATCTTATGATGCTGAAAATATTACTTTTGCTGGTGCCAAAGTGCAGGCGGCTGTTCAGGATATAATTATCGCCTTTGCACTCGATCACGATGATAAAAGGATATCTCTTGCGCAAGAAGCTGCTGCTACTATAATGCAAGCTCAGGGAGTTTTATTTGAGCGCGGAAAGCAAACCATTGATGCGCTTGTCTGTTTGTGTCGTGATTATGATGCTGCTGCTGAATTAAATAAGGGTCGAAATACTCATCGTGTCGTGCAGGCAGGGCCTTATGTCTACAAGGTCAGTAAGTCAAAAACAGTCGTAAATGAAAGTTTTTTTCACCGGTATTTTCTTGCCGTTCGCGACGGAATTATTCAATTGCAGGGTGTTGGCAGAACTGGTGAAGGAACTTTTGTTGAAGGAGAAACGGTGGTGCATTCCTCGTCTTTTGGCAGTCTTTTTGCGCTTCCAAGTCATTTGTGGATGCTTAATGGTCATCAAAGTCGTTGTGTAATGAACAGTCCAAAAATCGAGGCTGTTGCAGCCTATGACGTGATTGGAGGGATGACTTTGCATCAGTACTTCGAAAACGTTGAAGATCCAGTACCGATCTATCAGGAAGTTGTGCGACAGATAGCATGTTTTCATGGATTTGGTCCTCAGCATTTACTTGAACAGGTGCCGTTCATTCATGCTGATGATGCACGCTCTTACCGGCGTCATGTAAGCACTCTTATGCGTCGATCAGGATTTTTTTCTGCTGCCCAGCAGGAACTTGTACGTCGAGGATATGACGTTATTGCTTCTGCTCTTGGCAATCGCGCAATAACAACGTACGTCAAGGATGCAAATCATTTCAATTGGATGGTTGTTGAAGACACTTTTCCTCATATTATTCCTATTGATTTTGAATCGGCAAAACTTGCAGGTCCGGGCTATGATCTGGTAAAGCTTTTGGAGCATCGACAGCACTTGTCACGAGAACAGCGCGAAGGATTGATGGGTGAATATATTCGTGATTTCAATGCTATTTGTGATGATTTCACTGTTGCAGTACCATCCGCATATGCTCGTCAAAAAATTGAAGATAGTGATAGGTTCCTGGTTACTTACGAGAACTATGTTGTTGATCACGTCGTGAAGTGTGTCAACAATCCAAACTACATATTGCCGGAATTTGATGGACTAAAGCGGGGATGGTTGCGTCGGGGTGTTGATGCAGTTGATTGGTTGATACAAAATCATCAGTATGACGAAACTGAAGTGAAAAGACTTCGTGCAATGCAAGAGGTGTTTGCTAATACTGTTGGGGCGGTGTTATGAAAGAGAAACCGCAGATTAATCATTTCTTTCGTTATCGGGATGTTGTAAAGGAAGGACCATTTATTGAAGCGACGAGACAGATGATAGTGGGTGAAGAAGAGATGTATCGCGGCAATTATGACGAGGCGAGGCAGTGTTTTAGGCGAGCCCGTGAAATAGAGTTGCCGCATGAAGAATATGTCTTGATGGTGAATAGTTCATTGGATGCAGAAGGTGCTCTTGAAGCTCTTGTGTCTGATCCTGATCCTAGAGAGTTGGTACAGCGCATTGTTGAAGCTGCTGTTGATGAGACTTTGCCTCATGGTTTTATTATGATGCATGGACTTCGCTCAAATCATGAAGCGCATTCAACAGGTATTGCAGATTGTTTGAGCAATTGGGAACAGTACTCCTTGTCTGCAAAATATCATGCTCATGCTGCCTGTTATTCTCGCGAACCTCTTCGCCAGTTCACTAATCTGGTGAGGAGTGCTGTTGAAGAATATCATGCCGGGGAGTATCAAAAAGCCCGTGAGCTGTTTGGCAAGCTCTTTGGTTTTTCAAAAAGTGCAGATCCTCGAGCGATTTTTTTTTATGAGCGGGGAGAACAGGAAACAAGAGATCACAACTGGTCAACGACAACGCTGTCGATTCACAAAGTGATGCATGTGTTGCATGGATTGCTTGCGTTGTATTCTACTGGGCCCTGCACTAATGAACGTATTGTTTTTCATAAATGGTTTGGTGAGGTGCAGTCAGCATTGAAGGAACGGTTTGATGCACGTTCTTTTCAGTCTATTAGCGAAGGCTTTGCTGCAATGCAGACCCTTTATGCTCATCACGATGAGCTTTCCCAAATGTTTGAGAAGAGAACAACTCACCGGGTTTTTCGTCTCAATGAGTATGCATTTAAGGGGGGTACGAGTGACGCTATTTCCAATGAGGCGTGGGTGTTGAGTTATTTTAAATCATTGGGTGATGGTAGAGTGCCTTTGAGTGTGATGTGTGACGATGAGCATTCGCAGCATGTTGCTGATGGGGTGTCTATTGATCTTTCTGCCATTGGTCCGACTAGAACTCCCTCGATTGCATTTCGTCTTTCGGGTACCGGTATTCCTCCGCATTTGCAACATGTTTTTCCTCCAAACGAAGTGGTTATTGGTTATGGATTGATTCCTGGACAGTTGCTTTTTGAGTATTTGCAACAACCTGGTGTGGATCATGAACAGGTTTGTGGTCCTGCTATTGATCAGCTCGCGCGTCTTCATGCTGTCGGACCAAAACATTTGCTTGAGGTGGTGGAAGGTAACGAACCTCACAACGCGCAGTTTTATGTTGAATCTATGGACGGGCGTATTGAAAGAGGCCATGGATGGACGAGAGGAGAGTGGGAATTCGCCCGTCCGGGATATGAGGTTCTTGCTCGCTGTCTTGAACGGCGATCGATTGATTCGTGGGTAAAGGATGCACATCCGCTGAATTGGATTATTCTTCCGCATCAGCCGGAATGCATTATGCCTGTGGATTTTGAATCGGTACAGATCGCAGGGCCTGGTTATGATCTTGCAAAACTTCTTGAGCATGTTCCTGTATTGTCCGAAGAGACAAAAGAATGTTTGCTTGATCGTTACTACAATGAATATAATGCTGCTGCGCTCGCCTTTAATTCTCAAGCTCCAAAAGCTGCAAAGCCTTTGATTACAGATCTTGCTGCTTTTCGTCGTGATTATCTGGCATATGTTGTCGATTTTTGTGTAAAATCCATTCATGATCCTCATTATCGTTTTGAGGAATTTGCCGAAGCTCGTCGACAATGGATGCGTCGCGGCGCTGAAGTTGTTTCTGCAATGCTGGAAATGCCTGACTTTAGTGATGATGAGCGTAGCGCTCTGCAACGTTTAGCAAAAATATGTGATTCCTACAGAGGTTCTCATGGCTAATCGTGCTGAGCAAAAAAGAAAACGTCGCAGGAAGCGACAGGAGAAAAAGAAAAGGAGTACTGCAAAAAAGCGCAATAATTCTGGCAATAATGGGTCTGCGACTTGTTGTGCTAAAGATCATTTTCGGACTTTTTCTGATTATTTTCGATTTCTTCATCTTGGTACCCGGGCAGAAGGTTTGGAAACTATTGCCAAACAACTGGTATTTGCTGATGATGCTTTGCGAAAAGGACAATCTGTGACGGCCAAAAGATTGTATCGGCAGGCAAGGGCCCAGCGTTTTCCTTGCGCTATTCGTGATTCGCTCTTGCATTGGAGTTTGATGGGAGAACTTGTTGCCCAGCAGCGTGAGGGTGTGTTGTGGGAAGAGGAGCGAATGTTTGGGTGGTATAGGACTACTTTGGATCGGGAGTTATCTCGTTACGATTTACATGCTGAAGGCTATGATGAGAAGGCACTGGATCGTTTTGTCATGGAACTTGCCAAGGATGCGGATAAGTATGGATTGACGTGGTTATCGACGACAGTTCTTGCACGGGCAGCACAGAGAAAGGCGCCCGATCCTTCTGCGTGGTATTTTATGTTGGAGAACACTTTATCCTGGTATGGTACTGGTAATTATGTTCTTGCCCGAAAACAGTTTGCAAATATTTTGCAGTTTGATCAACCCGAGGTGTGCGCTGATATTCTTGGGGAAGTAATGCACGAGGCATGGCTATTGCGTTATTCTTGTCGTGCATTAACTCAGGATCGCGATGATGCGATGTCAGCAAGTGCCAGTGAATCTGTTACTTTTCTCTCAAAACTTTTTATCGCGCTGGATGCGGTCTATGCTGATGCTTCTGAACAAGAGCGAGCGCCGTATCTTCATTTTCGTGACGAAGTACTGATTCCCCAACTGGTTGCAATTGGTGGGCGTTCTGAATTGTCTGTTCGTTGTCTTAATGCAGTTCGACCATTGGCAGAACATGTCCATCAATTGTCTCGAATACTTGAAGGAAGAACTCGTCACAAAGTGTTTAGTCTTGGCGATCATGTGTATAAACTTGGTGAAAATCGGATGATCGAAAACGAGCATTTCATGAACAGATATTTTATGTTCGTTCGTCGGGGTGTTATTGATACTAAAGGTATGTTTGATAATGGTACGGGAACTCTTGAACGCACTGAGGGACTGACTGATCTGATGAATGACCCTCCTCGTATTGAAATTGGTGAAAATATTTTGCGTCTGGCCCATGAGTGGATCCCTCCTCATGTCGCAGAGTTCTTTCAAGACGAAGAGGTGATCCTGTGTTATGGTCGCCTGCCAGGACCTCATTTCCGTGATTTTTTGCTTGATGATCAAAGTGCTGGGCGCATTGAAGAGGCGTATCGTCATGGTCTTTATCAGCTTGCAAATATTCATGCGTTTGGTCCTCAGCATTTGTTGGAATCCGTGCCTTTTGCTGTTGTTCACGACGGAAAGTATTATCAGAGCTCCACTATGAAAAAGATGGATGAGGGCGAAGGATTTACTTCAGCTGACAAGGATCGTGTTCGCGACGCGTTCTCTTCAGTCGCTAGGATGTTGGATAATCGCAAGGTGACTACGTATGTTAAGGATGCTAATCCGTTGAATTGGATTGTGCGCGATAATGATCCTCGTTTGATGACGGCAGTTGATTTTGAGTCTGCACAATTGGCCGGACCTCAGTATGATTTGGTCAAATTCTTAGAGCATGTTCAACATCTTGATCAGACAACTAAGAGTGTATTGATAGCGCAGTATCGTGGAACGTACAATGACGCGGTACGACGTTTTAATGCGCAGGTTCCTGGGCGTTGTCACAAGCAGACTATAGATGACCTTAAGGAATTCTTTTTAACCTATGAGGCATATGTGATTGATTTTGTAATTAAATCGGTTCACGATCCCAATTATGCACATCCTGAGTTTCAAAGTCAAAAGCGCGATTGGATGAAGCGAGGTGTCGAGGCGACTAGACAGTTGATGGGACAAGAAACAGTAAGAATTGCAGATAAGGCATCGCTTGCAGTTCTGGCAACAGTGTTTGAACGGTATTATCGGCGATTTGACGAGGGTAATAATGTATAATCTGGTTGATATGCAGACTCACAGTTGGTACTCTGATGGTACTGACAGTCCTGAGGAGTTGATGAGACATGCCTCGCATCGTGGTCTTGCAGGTGTTGTGATCACTGATCATAGTGTGATGGATCACTGGGATGAGTCATTGTTTTATGCAAAACGATTCCAATTGATTTCGACGACCGGTATTGAATTATATGCAAGAGCGTCAACTCAGGAAGTTCATCTCTTAGGGTATGGGATGAAGCACACGCCGGAGTTGGCCAGGATTTGTAAAGAACAATGTGATCAGCATAATAGACGTGCTCGTCAGATAATTGAAAGGTACAAGAAACGAGGTTTTGATTTCTGTTTTGAAGATATTCCTCACAAAGGATATTTGGCTCGTTTTCAAATCGCTCAATTCGTTGCGAAAAGGATCGATACTCCTGTCCCTGTTGTTGACATGCATTCCCGTTCTGACAAGTATGGTGGTGTCGGAGGTTTTGCAGCAGTGCCTGCGGAACCTATTCCTCATTCCACTAAGGAAGTCATTGATGCGATTCATGAAGGAGGGGGCAGAGTGTCTCTTGCTCATCCTGGTGAGTATGGTAATGTTGAAGATCTCATTGTCGAATTAGACGAGCAGGACATTGATGGTATTGAGTGTCGCAGTAAGAAAAAGGACTTGGATATTGTGAGAAAGGCCTGCAATATGGCGTGGGGTCTTGGCCTTCCGATTACTGGAGGTTCTGATTATCACGGCAGTCGCTTTCGCATTCAATTAGGTGATGCAGGTGTTTCAAGAGATGATTTTTTTCATTTCTTACACTAGACGAAAGCTTGCGCCCATATCGTTTATTTTGAGCAGAAGCACGACGAGATAATGGTAGTATCGCCCGTCTCCTGGTTTTGCTTTGGTGAGCAATTCGATACATTCTTTTCGAAGCGCATTGTGTCGTTCTTTGTGACTGCTTGCTTTGTCGATGTCGTAACTGTAGAACACGTCGTGAAATGCTCGCAGTTCTTTGTTTATTGATGCGAATTTTTCAAGGAATGGTTTTGGCATGTTGAGATTTCTTTCAAGTGCGTACAGACTTACGTCTCGTAGTGCGTCTCCAACTTCTTCGAGTTGGCGTACGAGTGCGTAAATGAGTGTCGTGCATTTGTTGTCTTCAAAGCCGTGTTTGTTGAGCATTCTTTCACAGAGGTTGTGCAGTTTGTTTTGTGTCATTTCCATGGATGGCATTTCTTCAAGTCGTTCTTTGTCTTTTTTCTTCATCGCGTCAAGGGCGTCATCTGCCATTGACATAGTAAGAAAGAAGAGTCGTCGTAGAACAGCGTTGAATTCCGAGTCAAGTCCTGCAGCTATATTTTTGATTGTGCAGACTTTGTCGCCCTGGCTGACGATTTCAAATCCTAGGAGTTGTCGTTGTATTTCGTGTTGTATTTGTCTGATTACTCGTTTGTCATTGTATTGTATGGTGATTTCATCGACGCCGAAGCGGTACAGTTGTTTTACTGTTCGTGCTTGGTGTCCTATGTAGTTTTGTGTTGCTGTTGTTGGTGTGCGCAGATCCAGTGTTGTTTTGTATGTTTTTGCCGCTGTATCTGTTTGTATGAGTAGTTTGTTGCCTCGTGGGACTACGTCGATTTCCTGTCCTTTTTCGACTTTGTTTTCTTTCACCCATTGTGAGGGCAGACTGACCATGAGTGTTGCAGGTCCTATGCGAGAGACTTTTCTTTTCATGATTTCACCCGTATTATTTTTTCTTACAGATAATCATAATATAAATATTTGTCGCTAAATTAGTATGTTATAATGCATAATAATACATTCTGGGTCAAATACTAATGTTTCTGTGTTTATATGAATGTTACAAGCGAGGTCCCCCCTCGCGAGGCCGCAGTGAAGCGATGAAAGGCGGCGGAGGAAAACCATGAAAAACGAACACATACAAAAAGAATTGCGCCGCATTGGCGTACGATTTGAACGAGACCGCAAATACTCTCCAGAAGATTGTGCTGGGGATATTAGCCGTACGGTTGAACCTCTTGGAGGTTTGACGGGTATGACCGCTAGAATGTATAAAACGGTCGCACTGCAAGCGGGTGGAGACTTGTATGTGTTACCTGTCATGGTGCGAGAAATGCGTCCTGGACTGCCTAAAAAGGAGCGCAGAGCATATGCGCTTGTCGAACGGCTCCAAGACGATGTCGGACGACATCCGGCAAATGCTCGCGTTGACCTCGGCGTCAAGTACCGCATGGCTTCCTAAGGCCTTTTTTTTTCTTTTTTTCTTTTCTGGAGGCGGAAATATGTTGCATCACGTCGTGTATACGCCAGATCCTGGGCGGGTAAAACAGGGTCAGATTTTCTACGAGGTATGGCGGGGCCTGCCAGAAGTGTCTTTTGAGCTAGTGCCTACTGAGGCGGGACTGCTGGGTTTGCGTTATCAGTCGGGCAAAGAGTATGTGTGGGTGACGCCTTCTGCTCGGACAGCCCTCAAAAAGAATGAGAATGTTTTGCTCGTTGCGATGATGCGCCATCGGGCGGGTTCGCGGTATGCTGTGCGAGTGGATGAAGGAATTGTACTTAATACGCGACGTATCTCTATGCGCAGGTTAAGAAGTCCGCGACCGGTCCTCGTTGATTTGCTAGTCGAGCACGTGCGTGATTTGAACGACGAATAGGTTATATAGGAGAAGTCCTTAACAAAAGATATGAATACGAAGTTAATAGTGGTTGGCGCTATGGTAGTAGCCGTATGGCTTGTTGCTGGTGGTGCTCACAGCGTTACGTTTTGGTTGCTTGACGCGCCGAGTATTACGGGCATGGCTGTTGCCGACGCTTCCAAAACGGTCAGTGAGACAACGGCGATAATGACTTTGCTCTTTATGGGCGGGGTGTTTATGGTTTTCTGCGGCACCTTATGGCCAAAAACCAAGAATAATTTCACTAAAGAGTAGTAAATTTTATAAGGTGTGGGTGGCGCAAATGAGTCATGGCGCGCAAAACCCGCAGACAAAAGAATCGTGCTCAAAAGCGTCGCAGCAGATCGTCAAGGCCTATTGAGATAATTCGAGATCCGCAACCTGTAGAGCTAACGAGTCTTTCCGAATTTTTTGCAACGACGTTCCAACAGAGTTCTACTGTTAGACGAACAAACAAGGTTTTTGATGCCGTACGTGAGCAGGACTGGTCAACTGCCAGAAGAGCTGTTAGCATGTTGTTTCCAAGCAGAGTAAGAAATGAACGTCAAGCTTCCCAACATACAAGCGCTCTTGCTCTTCGCGGTATGGTGCGCGTAGCTCAAGATCCAGGAATCAACCTCGAGGATCTTGCTATAGATTTGTTTGGCGAGATTCAATCAACTATTCCTCTGGCCTCACGCAGAGTGATCCGAGACCAAGTAGAACGGTCCTTGTACTCTATCGGACAAAATCTCTATGAAGCAGGACTGTCCGATAGCGCATATCGGGTCTACCACTTTTTGGCGCCACGGTCTCAAGAGCTCGGTTTTCGTCGTGCGGCAACATTATGTGCAGGCATAGTGAGGACCAATCAGCGACGTTATGAGGAGAGCCGGCAGTTATTTGCCTGTGCCATTCCTACGACTGATCCTGAAGAGTTTGTTCGCTGTCTTGATGACGCTCATGGGTCTATTGCAGACGCTGGTAATGGCTTTGCCGCGCGTTCCCTGGTTGCGCACACGTATTTTTCGTATGTAGAATCGCATTATGATACTGACAATCGTGATGAAGCTGCCGATCTCATTGATGAGGTTCTCAATGTTACACAGGCGTCTATTGCGCAGTTTCCTCAAGCGGCGCAAACGCCCAGCTTGTATTTTGTCGACGGTCTTCGGGCCGCAACAGTACTTCTTGGCAGGGTTCATCAAGCTCAACCTTTGCTTCCTGGTATGTCGACGCACACGGTTTTTCGTATTGGTCCTTATGTGTACAAAGCTGCTGCTCCCAGAGTTAGTCGTGATGAGAGTTGGATTCTAAACTATTTTGCAAGCATACGCAGTGGAAGAATTGCTGTTCGCGGCTGGACTGATACCTTGCGGGGTTATTCTCAAAATCACGCTCCTGTTCATCGACAGCTGGAATCTGCAAGGTCTTTGCGTTTGCCTCTTGAATCAATGCATTTGGAACGGATCCCGTCCTATGTTGAAGAACTGGTGGGTCAAGGAAATGTGGTAAATGCGTACGGTGCTCTTCCAGGTGTGACGCTTCGTCAGGCCTTAAAGGAAGATCCGGATCCGGCGTCTTTGCTCGAGGATGCTGTTGATCAGTTGGCGATTATTCATGCAGTAGGTCCATCTCATCTTTTGCATAAAGTACCTTTCATTTGCCCTCGCCAGGATGAGGATTTCGTGAGGAGTCTGACTGATCGCATGGCAGAAGGTCATGGTTTTGTCGAGGAGGATCGAGAATCTGTACTTCAAGCGTATCGCACTGTTGCACAGCGTATTGGTCAACGGAAAAGCAATGTGTTTGTCAAAGATGCAAATCCGCTAAACTGGATTGAAAAACAGGGGGTAACGGTGCCAATAGATTTTGAATCCACACAACTTGACGGTCCGCAGTATGATTTGGTAAAATTGTTCGAACATAGCACGGATATGTCCGACGGAGTTCTCTTTCGATTCCGTTTTCAGGGAGAGAAAAATCCCATAGAGAGTGGTACGCTGACGCGCTTGCTTGATCGATATATAGAATCTTACAATAAAGCAGTTACAGAGTTTAACACTGCTGTCGGGTCGAGATATCGTCATGAGCCTATCGAGGACAGGGAGGAGTTCTTTCAGACTTACTTGTGGTACGTAGTTGACTTCGCTCTCAAATCGTTTCACGATAGAAACTACGCGCATCAAGAGTTTGCCGAGGATAAAAGACGATGGATGGTACGAGGTGCTTATGTCTGTAAATTATTGTCAGACATGTATGCCGCGGTGCCAGAACATGATGCGCTAAACCTCATTTGCGACACTTGTCTGCAATATACTGACTGACCAAAACCTTTATAATCGCTTGCGATGGCTGAGTGGAATACTCATGGGGTTATGGGTTAGCTTGGCTATACTTTTTGGTTTGGGACCAAAAGACCCCGGTTCGAATCCGGGTAACCCCATATGGTGTCTTCACAGCACTCTGGGAACGGTGTTCCCGTGGTTTTTTTTTTCTTTCCTTGCGCATGATTGATCTCGTCGATTTAGCGCAATGTTTTTAATGAGTGATTTGCGAGGTTTTTTCCATGGCGATTGATTTTTTACGACGAATTGAAGAAAGTGCTGATCGCGTAGATCGCACTTTAGATCTTGATAGGTACGCTACGCTTGTCGAGTTGTTAATGCTGTGTGATCTGGTGCGTGAGCACTTGCCAGACTTGTATTTCGCTATTGAGGAACAAAGAACAGTATATGAGGAGAGATTTGTCACACTTCGTCAAGAATTGGAGCTTGCTGAACAACGACGGCCGTATGAATCTCGCGTCGCAAAAGGTGAGTCATTAGGCGCTGATCTTGAAAATAGTCTTGATGAAAAAATACGCTGGGCTGTTGATGCTTCCGGTTTTGCGTGTAGCATGCTTGACGGACAATCGTTTAAAGAACAGAGTCTACACATTTTGCGCGAGACTCTTGGTACGAGTCTCAGTATGATAAGAGACAGTGAAGAAATGTCTTTGCTGATCGAATTGTATATTGAGAATGGGCAAGGGAAATTATTGCCAGTCGTGCGACAATTGAAGCCCTATGTTCATGAAGCGTCTCTTCGTACGATGAGATTCTATGAGGCTGCGAAATTGGCTTATGAGTGTGAGTTGGGAAAAGAAGAAAACAAATGAAACCATAAGATTATTTTTTCTTGGCTGTCTTGCACCAGCCGCATTCAGTTCCTATCCATGCGACGATGACGATTACTGCTGCGCTAATGCCTACGACCCATATTGTTGCTGCGCCAAATCCTGGCCATACGACTGCAAGAAAACAGAGTAGAGCAGCTATTGTTAACAGAATGTTTGCACATACCATGGTATCACCTCGTTGTTGAGATTGTTGCGGGATTTTATATTCTTTCTCGTATTATTGTCCTATCTCTAGTATGGGGCCGGTTGTCTTTTCCAGTGTCCTCACAAATGCTTCAAACGCGTCGCCTTGCCATTTGAAACTGAAATCCTTTTGAGCGGTGTAAATGTATAATTTTTTGGTACTCGCGTCCTTTGGCACGTTGTTTTCTATTTTTTTGTTCTCAAAAGTACCAAGACTCTTGGCAATTTCTTCAAAATTCTTTGTTGCTTTTGTTTCTGTTCCTTCTTGTTCATTGAGCATATCGCGGTGCTCGTATGTTGTTGTATTTGGTGTGATGGTTACTTTTGCATAACTGTGCGGTGCTTCCACGATGTAGATTATTTTTTGTACTTGCATGACTAGTGTGATTTGTTCGCCTTTTTATTTGTTTTTCTTTGCGAGAAAGTTTAAATAGCCTTTCGTCATTTGCGCATGATATGTTAGAGGTGATTGTTGCACTGATTCCAATAGTGGTGTTGCTTTTGCTTCTCGTAATTCTTAAGATGCCGGCGATCACATCGATGTCGATAACGTATGTTGTTACCGTTTTTCTTGCTGTGGTGGTCTGGAAGGTGACTGCTCTTGTTGTCGGTGCAGCGTCGATCAAGGGAGTATTCGTTGCTGCTGAGATTTTTCTTATTGTACTTGGCGCTATTTTTTTGCTTGAAGTGATGAAAAGCGGCAGACTGTTACCGTTAATTCGTTCATTTATGAGAAAAATTTCTCCGGATAAACGCGTGCAGGCGGTGATTATTGCGTGGTCTTTTGGCGCGTTTATTGAAGGAGCTGCAGGTTTTGGTACGCCCGCTGCTCTTGCAGCGCCCTTGCTGGTAGGTCTTGGTTTTACTCCTTTTGCTGCTGTTATTGTTGCGCTTATCGCTAATTCTGCTCCTGTCAGTTTTGGCGCCATTGGCACGCCGATTCTTATTGGAATTGGTACTTCCGTTGAGAGTACGCCACAATTGTTGCATTCCGTCGGTGTTTTTTCTGCTCTCATTCATGGTGTTATAGCTTTATTTCTTCCTTTGCTGATTTCATGTGTGGTTTCGAAGTTTTCGCTTAAACAATCCTTTTGGAGGGGTCTTGAGCTATGGAAGTTTTGTTTATTTGCAGGTGCAGCTTTTGCCGTTCCTTATGTTCTTATCGCGTGGTTGCTTGGTCCTGAATTTCCTTCGCTTCTCGGCGGTCTTATCGGTTTTGGGCTGGTAATTGCGGCTTCCAGGTTTTATGGAAAATCTAAGGTGCGATTGTCCGAGATGAAAACGTTGTGGCCTTATGCGTTGGCTGCTTTGTTGCTTGTCGTTTCCCGCATCCCGTTTGTTAATAGGTGGTTGCGCGAAGTGTCCCTTGACGTATCTAATTTATTCGGTACAACTATCAGTTATTCTTTTTTACCTCTTGTCTCGCCAGGAGTAATATTTCTTATTGCCGGTATTTTGACGGTACTTATTTTGTCGTTGAATCGCAAAAGAGTCTTTGATGCTGCTGGTGCAACGTTACATAAGGGTGTGACGGCGTTTGTTGCGTTATCTTTTACAGTAGCTCTTGTGCAGGTCTTCATTAATTCTGGAATGAATGCTTCGGGTTTGGCGTCGATGCCGTTGGTTCTTGCTCAGAGTTTTGCTTCCCTTGTTGGTAATGCGTTTGTGGTATTTTCTCCGTTTATTGGAGCGTTTGGTAGTTTTATCACAGGTAGCAATACTGTCTCTAACTTGTTATTTGGCGTGTTTCAACAAGACACTGCTGCAGCGCTTGGCATATCGACAATAGTGATTCTTGCGTTGCAAAACGTCGGCGGTGCGATAGGAAACATGTTGGCTACGCATAACATTCTTGCAGCTTCAGCAACTGTTGGTTTGACAGGAAAAGTAGGACGGGTCATCCAGCACAATCTTGTGCCTGCAGTTGTCTATGCCCTGCTTGCAGGTGTTGTGGGCATGCTTTTGCTTGCGGTTCTCTAAACCTTGTGAAAAGATTTAAAATGGCTGGAAGAGATCTCTAAAAGTATTGGGACTGTGGGGTAGTTTGGTATCCTTGGTGTGTCGTCAAGCAAAGCTTGACGATCATGATCGGAAATCTTCGATTTCCGACAGTTCGGGGCCGCCTGTGGCATAATGTTTAAATTCTCGAACCATCCTGCTGTGCAGTATTGGGACTGTGGGGTAGTTTGGTATCCTTGGTGGTTCGGGGCCGCCTGACCCGGGTTCGAATCCTGGCAGTCCCATCGGAAACGCTTCGCGTTTTCGTTTCTTTTCGCCTGCGGCGAGGTGCGGCACTCAAACAAATACGGATATTCTTCTCGCACAATTCTTTGCGCTTGTCCTCGACCACACAATGCCTCGGGCGGTGCGCTTCCTCCCTGTGGTCGTCAGCAGCACAGTTGTAGTTCTTTTGTCCGCTATTGTAAGCGATTTACGAAGTGTTATATACTACCTTTTTTTCCTTCTTGGTTATGCAAGCAGTATTGGAGGCTACAAAAGAGGTGAACTATGAGCAGTTTCCGCGAAGTAATCGCGTAGATGCTCGTCGCGTAGTCCGGACGCTTTATTCGTTGTTGGACCAACGCGATCCCTCCGATCCTATTGAGCGACGTAGTAGGGCAGGCATGTTTTTTCTTGGCACAAGTCTTCTCCTTGAATTGCGAGGCTCTGATAAAAAAGATAAATTACATGAAGTGGTAGAGGACATGCGGTTTCATCAACGGTTTCTCTGTGATCGTTATGAAGGCGCTTCTTTTCAAACACAGCAAAAAACAATTGGTGCATTGCATTGTCAAACGCATCGCTTCCTCGAGTACCTTTGCGAGTAGTTACATCGCACTGCAATAATTCATTTATACTACTGCATCTTTCTTACGGTATGCAGCCAAAATTCATTATTGTGACTGGCGGTGTTCTTTCTGGTCTAGGTAAAGGTACCGCTGCTGCTTCTATTGGTCGTTTGTTTCTCAATGGCAATAAGATTATGCCCATTAAGTGTGACGGATATCTTAATGTCGATCCTGGCACGATGAATCCTCTCGAGCATGGCGAAGTGTTTGTCCTTGATGATGGCGGCGAAGTGGATATGGATTTTGGTCATTATGAGCGTTTCCTCGACGTAGATTGTAAGTCGTCGTGGAGTATCACGTCGGGAAAGATTTTTAATCGCGTTATTTCAAATGAGCGCAAGGGAAAATATTTGGGTAAAACGATTCAAATTTTTCCTCATGTGATTGACGAGATTAAGGAGTGGATTTTTGAACTTGTTGATCAAGAACAACCTGATATCGTGCTCATTGAAATTGGTGGTACGGTGGGCGATATTGAGAATCGCTGGTTTGTTGAAGCTGTCCGTCAATTGAAGAAGATTGTTGGAAAGCATAACACGGCGTACGTGCATTTGACTTATATTCCGTTTCTAGATTCTGTCGGCGAACTCAAGACTAAACCTGCTCAGCGCGACATTGCTCTTCTTCACGAGGTTGGTATTACGCCTGACGTTGTTATCTGTCGTGGAAAGGATCCTTTGACGAAGAAAATAAAGGAGAAACTTGCATTGTTTGGTAATATTGATCCGAGCAATATTATCAGCGGTCATGACGTGGACACTATTTACGACTTGCCCATTATTTATTATCGTGAAGGGTTGGCCGATACGTTAAGCCACAAACTCCGTCTTGCTCATCAAGTTGAGCTGACTAAATGGCAACAGCTGACGCAGAACATTAAAAGGCCTTCTCGTAAAGTGACGATTGCATTATGTGGAAAGTACACGGACTTGCAGGATTCGTATGCGAGTGTGATCGAAGCGTTGCATCATGCGGGAGCACACAATGGTGTTGGGGTGCAATTGAAATGGATCGAAACTACTGATATTGAAACTGGCGCGTTATCTGTGCAGCAAGCTCTTGACGGCGTGCATGGTATTTTAGTTCCTGGCGGTTTTGGTGGTCGAGGTATTGAGGGTAAAATCGCTCTTGTCAAAGCCGCTCGTGAGCAACGTGTTCCTTATCTTGGTATTTGTTACGGGCTTCAGTTAGCAGTCGTAGAGTTTTGTCGTAACGTGTGTGGTTTGCAAGGTGCGCATACGACAGAGATCGATCCAAGTACTGTGTATCCAGTCATTGATTTGTTGCCTGAACAGCGCGGTCACGTGATCAAGGGCGCGACGATGCGTCTTGGCGCGTACGAAGCGGTGCTTGAGGAGCCTTCTCAGGTCAAGTCTCTCTATGATACGCCGATTGCAAAGGAGCGCCATCGTCATCGTTATGAGGTCAATCCTGTGTATCACGATGTGCTGCGCGAGCATGGCATGGTATTAAGTGGCATGTCCAAGAATGGTAGATTGGTCGAATGCATTGAGCTTAAAGGTCATCCGTATTTTATCGCTTCTCAAGCTCATAATGAGCTTACTTCAAGACTTGAAAAACCAAACCCTCTGTTTTTTGGCTTTATAAAGGCCGCAAGCGAAGAGGAATCTTTGAAGGGTAAATAGGTGCGTTCGTTAAAATGCGTTTTTGTGTCGGCAAAACCCGAGAATAAGTAGGTATTTTTTAATGTCCTGTCACTATGTTGTGACATGTCTTTTAACCCTTGTGAAAAATGGTTGCTAAGGCATTAATAAAGTGTTCTTCCTAACAGTTGTAGAGCCACAGAAAATGTTCTGAGGGGCCAGGGTTTCACCTCTTTTCCCGCAAACGGCCCCTCGGCCATTTTTACCACTTCTTAGTAAATAATATAGAAAGGTTTATAAAGGGAAATCGTGCTTTCTACGTCATGCAAAAAGAGCGTTATGAAAGAAGACTTACCTCGCAGGATACGGAATGTCACCACAAAGATCCCTTAGTCTTAAAGTCTATCGGTGAGCCTACCGGGCAAAAACATTGCTATGTGTGCCGCGAACCTGTGGAATCTCAAGATCTTCACGGCATTCTCGAGAATCCGGGAGCAAGAATGCATCGTGATGGTTGTACGGCGTATTGGCTTTTAAGTAAGGAAGCGCAGGGGGTCGATGAGCCGGGTTTCAGTTTGACCTATGACGGAGAAATCGTTCCTCTTGGTGGCAGAGAGCGCATAATTGCTGATATGTTGGCACAGGAAGGTGTGAAAGGGCCTCAAGAATCATTACGACATCGCCTATCGAATATGGCAGTACGTGGAGTAATGCATGCCTTATTTTTGCCAGCATACATTATCGCGAAAGGCGATGGTATGTCTCGAGAATCGTACGACGCTTCTCACCCGGCTAAATGCGGTGCTGTCGCAGGACTAGGAGCTCTTGCAGCAGTTGGCTATGCGTTTGGCGCGTATGAACTCGCAGAATGGCTTAACCATGCCGATAGGGTGCCTATGAGTGATATTGGAAGTGTGGTGTGCGGAGCTGGCGTGTTCCTTACACAATTGTTCGCGGGTCCGATCATTGCTGACGATCAAGAAAACCAAGAACTAGAAAAAGAAGAAGAACTGCGAAAAAAGGCTCTCTGCTTGCTATTACAAAAAAAACGCAACGTTGTTGCGCATTTTCAACCGCAACAAGATTTATCAAGTAAGCTTACTGAAAAAACGATGTAGACGATGGTAAAATATCTTCAAGCAAGTGACATTCACAATTTTGATGCGTTAGAAGCGATTGTTGAGACTGCTAATGATCTCGACTTAGATGCGATGTTTTTGCTTGGCGACTTTGTAGAAGGTCGTGAATATCATGAGATCACTCAAGGAGAGGTCGCGAAATTCCAGGAACGTGCGAAACAACTTGATTCGGTTGCGCTTGAAGGTCTCTCAGAACGACAGCGACAAGCAGTGTTCCTTCACATGGATACGCAGCGCTATGGAGGAATTGAGCAGATTGAGCAAAACGCTGCTACTGAATCTGATCCAAAAATGCGAAAAGCGTGGAGACAATTGCTCGGCGAGTATCACAGTTTTGGCGATGATATGGATGCAGCACTCAACCGTTTGCAAGAATTGCAAGATGATGATGAGTTTCAAGCAGAACAGGATAAATTACAAGAAGAAGCACAAGAGCTCGATGAAAGAGTCGCAGATATGATCGCTGCAAAGCAAGATGGGCAACGACGAGAATTCGAAGCAATACTTGCGCAGTGTAAGTACTCCAATGCAGTCATGGGTGAAGATGGTCGTCTCTACGTTGGTGACGGCAATCACGACGGGCAATTGCTGCGAGGCATTCAAAACGCAAAGCAGATTCAAGAGCTTGGTGGCGTGACTATTAACGGTGTTGTGTTCGCCTTTGAACCGAATACTCGCGAGACTGTTGGAACGCCTAATGCATTTTATGAAGGTCTTGATAGTATGCTTAATGATATTGCGACGAGTCAGATGCAGCGTGCAGTGGAGAATCATCTTGAACAAGCAGGTCCTGATGCGAATGCTGGAGAGTTCCGTCGTAAAGTGCTAAACGATCTGCCGGTCTATAATCGTCTAGCAAATATTGATGACATCGATGTGTTATTGCTGCACAATCCTGTTGGTCGTCACGCGTACGCCATGGTAGACGATGGGTCGGGAAAGAAAAAGCGTAGTTTTATTGACTATAGCTATGCTGTTGACCAGATAATTCGTGAGAAGCAACCCTCAGTTATTGGGTGGGGTCATATTCATGGCGAGAAAGGTGATTTCGACGAGAACGATCCTACGTTTGGCTATCAGTACCAGGGCGTTCACACCACTGATCGTACTTTTTGCGTCATCGATCTCGACGAGGAAACGAAAAAGATCAATCTTATTGATGTGTATAGAATTCTTGAGACTGACGCTGCGGATCCGCAGTATAATTAGAGTTTTTTCTCTCCTTCCGGTTTGAAGCTGCCGACGTGCTGTACGCGTTTTGATGACGGTTTTTTCTTTGTAGGTACTGGGCCTCCCGGACGTATGACTGCCCATACTACGAGTGCTACAAAACCAAAAGCAACTCCAAGCGGAAGTATCCATCTTTCAACAATGTCAATGTTAAACACGCCGCTAAATCCGAGTGCATACGCGGCAATGATGGCTATTGCAATCAAGGCGAGCCATTTTGGATAGTTTGTTTTTGTTGGATCGCTGGCAAATCCTCCCATGAACTTGCCTAGAATCAATATGAAGGTAAACGCGACGACTGCAAACGCGCTCCATTGCATAACGGTAGTGATGATGTCTATTAAATGCAGTGCTGCTATCACGAGAAATCCGAGAACAAATGCCACGACTGTATTGTACTGCTGACTTTTAGGTCCGAGTACTTTGGTCTTTTCAAGAACGCTCCATACGATGGTAAAAACGACTGCAAAGGGCAGTATCACGTCTAACAGTCCAATATCTGCCCAGACCTGTAACACCTCTTTAACGATGGTCATGCTACGCAGGTAGTGTGCGTTCTTTATAAACGCTTCTCACCACCACAAAATATGACTTTTTTGTCACAAATTATGAGAAATTATTAAATGCTCCAAATACCTCCTCTGTGCATATATGACTAGGGGGTTATACCAATGAGTGAAGAATCAGTAGAAAAAGCCGGATACAAAAGCTGTCAAAGTGGCGCATGCGCCAATAATCGCGGCGGTCAAGAACAAACGCCGTACGCTAACACTGAGCGATCCTTCGGTCGCGAAGGTAGTAGATTGTTGAACACTGTGGGCTATCGTGTTCTTGATATTCTCGAGAAAGATCAGCAAATGATAGCAAACGCGGCTGTAGCCTACGGTTTGGCCGTGAATATGGGTCAAAAAAAATTAGCGGATCGTATTGTTGGCGAACTAGTATGTCATTATGCCCGACAAGCAGGACTTGATCTTCATGACGAGTATTTTCCGATACCTCCTCAATCAGAGTCTCCGCGCAGACCTGACAGGCCGTATGAAGCAGCCAGACAGTCGAGGGACGGTGGTTCTTTAGATAACCTGTATGAGTCTGGCGGACTTGGCGACATGATTGCAGGAATGGTTGGTCGTAAATTGCAGGAACGTTTCGGATATGAAGGGTCGCGACACTCACAAAAAAGTACTAGTTACGAGGACTAATGAGGTAAAAAATGGCAAAGAAAAGTAAAGAGTATTCGATTGGCTTTCACGAGGGAAGCCTGACGACGCTGGCTAAAGAGCGCCAGGAATTGGCGCGTATGATTGGCATTGTCGAACAGCTCATGCAAATGCATGTCAAGGAGCTTAAGGATCTTGGTGTTGATTTGGAAGCTGAAGCCAAAAAGCAAATGGAAGAAGCAAAGAAAGCCAAGAAAGAACCAAAAAAATCGCTTGAAGACGATCTCTTGTAATGTATGAACAACAGAGTGCTGGATATGGGACGAGCGGGACGCAAAGTAGCGGCGGTTCCTACGTGTTGCGAAACATTGCTCAGCCTTATCTGCGGTCTGGCTTGTCAAATCAGACGACCATGAGTTACACTGATACGAATCGTTTGTCGACGATTATGTCCTACACTGCAGATGAGGGTCCTGGTTGGTCACGAAACAGTCTGTATGCTCACTTGCCTAATCAGATGGAAATGGCTCGTCCGGTTGCACAGCAAGCTATGGACGCTAAGGATGTCTTTAGTCATTTGCAGGCGAGTAATAGTGTGTTCGCTTCAAGAGCTGCCGCGCCTGCAGTCTATCGCTCCACGCCTTACACTGTCGGGCTCTATTTGACGAACGTACCGACTCAGCACGTCGAGGTTCGTCACGCGTTTCTCTCGCCAGGTCGTCCGTCAACGCAATTTGTTGGCACGACAAAGGAAGTGGAAGAACATGTGCATAAAGCATTCAAGAAGATAACAAAGCAAGCGTTTCCAAAGAACATTAAGATCGTGATCTGTTCAAAAGAGGAGCTTACAGCAAGACACTCCGGACAGTGGAGTGAGGGCATGCTTGGTTTTTCGCTGAACAGACAGGGTCGTGGTGTTAATGAGATTTACGTAAAGAAGAACAATCTTGATGTGCTCATGCTTACGATCGGTCACGAGATCGGTCATGTGATGAGTCCGACGCTATCCGATCCTCACGACGAGGAAGCAAAAGCTTTTGCGTTTGAGATTGCATGGCTACAAACGATTGCTAAGCATAATATTGCAGGATTGTCGCAGAGTTTTACACCCAGTCCTGCAAAAAATGGATTGCACGATGTCGCGTTTGGCTTTGTGCAGTACTTAATGGAGTCCGGTCGAACAGCGCTGCAAGTCTTTAGTGATTTGGTCTGTGGAAGATCGACAATAACAAGAAAACTGGAGAGGTTGGTGAGGTAGACTAATGGCAAAATCAAAGAAAAAAACATCTAAGAAATCAAAGAAGAAGGAAAAACTTACGTTCAAGAAAGTGAGTGAATTACAACTTCCAAAGGAAATTATGGATGATCTTGTAAAGTATGAGGATAAGATCGACACGTTTATGCATCAGGTGATGGAGAAGTTTGACAAGTATGTTGTCGGATTTTCTCTGCTTCCTCCTCCTAAGAATTTTCCTCCAAATCTTAAGCCGGAAGATATTGAAAAAATTAAGCAACGTATCAGCATTCTGGTGTTGATTGATGATTCTGAACCTTCGAAGATGAGCAAGCAGGAATTGCATAACAAGCTGTTGCAGATTATTGACAAAATGGCTGTTGATCTTGATCCCAGGATTTATCCTGAGATTATGCTGTTGTCGAGCTTATGGCAGAACTGTTATGACGGTAAGTACGATTTACTTCAACTTGTTGCAACGTCTCAAGTGTTTTATGACACCGGTATGCTTGCTGCGATTCGCATTGCTGAATTACACAAGAACATGGTTTTGCAGAAGTTTGAAAAATACATTGTCAGTTATGTGCTTGCCGGGTCTCTTGTGCAGGGAAAGGCGACTGCAGAATCTGATATTGATGTGTTTGTTGTCATCGATGACACTGACGTGAAGAAAATGACAAGAGCAGAGCTAAAGGATAAGCTCCGCTCCATTATCATTGGTCTTGGTCTTGATGCCGGTGATCGAACAGGCATTCGTAACAAGCTCAATATTCAACCGTATTTGCTCTCGGACTTTTGGGAGAGTTTAAAGGAAGCGCATCCTGTGATTTTTACGTTCTTGCGTGACGGTGTGCCCTTCTATGATCGGGGTGTGTTCATGCCGTGGAAGAACTTGCTTCGTATGGGTCGCATCAAACCAAGTCAGGAAGCCATTGATATGTATATGAAAAGTGGCGAGCAATGGATTGATCGTGCGAAGTTTAAAATCCGTGAAATGGGTATGGAGGATTTCTTCTGGGCGACCTTGACTCCAAGTCAGGCTGCACTCATGATGATTGGTGTGCCTCCCCCGACTCCTAAGGAAGCTGCTGAAGTTATGCGTGAAGTGTTTGTTAAGAAGCAAAAACTCATGACTGATGCGGATGTGGATATTCTTGACAAGATTATCACGACGAGAAAGGAGCTTGAGCATAGTCGTGAAGCAAAGATTACTGGCAAGGAGGTCGATGATTTGCTTGCAGATTCTGAAAAGTATCTTAAGAAGATTCGTATCTTGTTTGAAAAGATCGAGTCCATTAAGGATAAGGAATCTATTGTGCATACGTATGATTCTCTTATCACGGTCTTGCGCGATATTCTTGTGCAGCAAGGTCTTGAGAAGATGCCGGAGTCTGACATTGTTCGTCTTTTTGAAGATGAGATGATCTCTTCAGGTAAGATTCCTGCAAAGTATTTGCGCACGATTAATGAGATCGTTGCTGCAAAAGCGCATTACGATCAGGACAAGTTGAAGAAAAGCGAAGTTGATCGTGTGCGTAAGAACTCTGGGGAGTTATTGCGTTACCTGGTTGAGTACTTGCAGCGTTCTCGAGGAAAAAGTTTGGAGCGTGCAAAGATCCGTGTAAAGGCCGGCGATACGTATGGTGAGATTTTAATGTTGGATACTGTCGCGTTTATCACGATGGATCTTGATGCAAAGGATCGTAAGATGCAAAAGGCTGCCATAAAAAAGGATGGCAGTCTTGGTCCTATCAAGGACGCATCGCTTGAAGAGTACGAGAAGGCTCTTGCTTCTGTTGCGGTTCCTCAGCAGGTGTATGTCAAAGAAGCGGTATTTGATAGTCTCAAGCGTATCTTTGGCAGGGATGTTGAAGTTTTATTGACTATGTAGTTCGCAATACAAACGTTTTTATTTTTTTGTTTGTTTTTGTTATTGTATGAAAAGAGGACAGGCTGTCTGGACTGTTGTTGTTCTTATCATTGTTACTGTGATTGTTATTGGTATTCTTCAATCGTTTGTCGGTGATGATCGTCGGATCGGTTCTGCCGATGATGACTTGTTGAATGGCGCGGTGTATATTTTGACTGATAAAGAATATACTGGTGTGTTATCACAAAATGATACTGTTGATTATGTGCGTTTCCATCTTGATAATGGCAGTTCGTGGATTGTGTCTGTTTTTCCTAATGAATCTCTTGATGTGTCGCTAGAATTCTTTTCTTTTGATGCTGTGCCGTTAACCTCTGAGTTTTTTGATCGTGATACTATTGATGAGGAAGGTATAGGCGGGCCTGAAGTGGCTCCTTATGCTTTTGGTAGTCGTGAAAACAGAACGGTATTTGTTATGGCTGTCCGTTCTGAGCGTGGTGCAGGAGAGTATAGTTTGAGTATTTCTACTCGCAGGCAGAATGATGCGGATAGTGCGGCTGATGCGGGCGACACTATCGAGACTGCCGTACCCTTTTTATCTTTTGATGATAATTTTTTGGGCTATGGTGATGATGCTGATTTTTATTCGCTTATTGTTGAAGAAGACAGCTTTGTCAACGTTACTCCAGAGGATTTTGATGTGTCGCTGCATATCTTTAACGAAGAGTTCCAAGATGTCACGTTTGCTTTGACCTCGCAGTTGTCTGTTAATCAGGGTGGTGTTAATGGTTCAGAGTTGGTTTTTCTTAGACCTGGATCGTACTTGTTGCTCATCGCCCCTCAAGGTTTTGGCAGGTATACTACTTTGTGGTATTCTGCTTCTGGAGATACATAAACCTTATAACGTTCTTTGACTTTGTTTTTTGCATGGAAACGGGAATTAAAGTGTATGACGCGATGACGATGCGTCCTGTGGTGGTTGAACCAAAAAAGAATCTTGTTCATTGTGCAAAGCTCATGGCCGCTCGCCATATTGGATCGCTTATTGTTAAGGATGGCGATCGTTTTGCTGGTATCATTACTGAGCAGGATATGGTTCGTCGTGCTATCGCTCATAATCTTAATCCCGAAAAAACAGAAGTGGAAAAAGTGATGACCACTGATGTTGTTCTTGCACATCCTAATATGGATATTGTTCAGGCGATGAATATTATGCGAGATTATGATGTGCGGCACTTGCCAGTCGTTGATAATGGTCGTCTTCTCGGTCTGGTGACTGTTAAGGATATTCTCAAAATAGAACCTGATCTGTTTGATATTCTGGTGGAGAAATTTGAGATTGCTGAAGCGTCCCGCAAGCCTATTAATAATCCTGTCGGCAAGGATGGTGTGTGTAAGATTTGTGGCAAGTACAGCCCTCAACTAAAAATGGTTGAAGGCGTACTTACCTGTCCTGATTGTCAGTAGTCGTCCCAGAAATCTTCGTCATTGTTTTCTTTGACTTCATCATAATCTTCATCTTCGTCTTTGATGGTTAAATCGGCCACTCCATATTCTTCGTCATCTTCTGGTTCATCGTCGAATCGTACGTCTTCTTCAATTTCGACGTCTGCTGCGCGTTTAGGCACGGCTATCACCTCTTACAATGTTCGTTTGTTTGCTCTTCGACTTGGCCTGGCCTTTTCGACACCTTTTCCTTTTCTATGTAAGGCTCGGCTTTTTCTTCCTGCCGAGGTTTTGCCGCGATAGACCCTGCCACGTTGTGCCTTCACCCAAGAAAGAGATTTGTCCGCTTTGACTTGCGGATGATCCCGGTCAACGAGTAGTACTTCGTACCACACGTGCTTTCCGTCCTTTGCAACCCAGTAGGAGCCAAGGACTTCGGCGTTCGTGAACTTTTTGTTTGCTCGTTCTTCAGCTATGTGCTGGTAATTTTTTTGTAAAATGAGTTTGATGCTTTGTCGTTTTGAACGTTTTCCTTTCGTGCGCTGTCTTGTGTGTCCTCCTCGCTTGACGCGTTGGCGTACGACAAAGACGCCTTTTTTTGAGGTATATCCTAATGCTCGTGCACGATCAAGTCGTGTTGGTCGTTCTACTTTGAGAGTTGCCGGATCCCTGCGGTAGGCCATGAGTCTTGTTTTCCACAGTGGATGGTCTTTGGGTTTTTTCCACAATTGTTGTAAATAGGATGCGATTCCCATGATTGACGCGAAACGCCATGCCATTTAAAAAGCTTTGGATTTTCCTCGAAGCTTATTTATACCTGGGTTCTGCACAGGGAGTATGGGTCAATTACCTTTTGAGCGCAGAACGTTTGAAGTGCTTGTAAAACACGAAGTGAAAACAGTGCCTGTTGTCAGGGATTCTTTGTCGACTCTTCTCCATTATGGTATTATTGTAGTCAATAAACCGAAGGGTCCGACATCTCATATGGTTAGTGAGTATGTGCAGAGGATTCTCGCTCTGAAAAAGGCAGGTCATGGTGGTACGCTTGATCCTGGTGTGACTGGTGTGCTTCCTGTTGCTCTTGGTTCTGCGACGCGTATTGTTCAGGCCTTGCTTCCTGCCGGCAAAGAGTATGTGTGTCTTATGCGGTTGCATGATGATAGAAACGATGCTGAGATTCGTCGCGTGTGTGCATCGTTTGTGGGTGTGATTACACAAAAGCCTCCTGTCAAGTCTGCAGTGAAGCGCGTGCAACGCGAACGGGAGATTTATTATCTCGAGATTCTTGAGATTGAGGATCGCTTTGTGTTGTTTCGTGTTGGTTGTCAGGCAGGAACGTATATTCGTAAACTCTGTGAACAGATTGGTAAGGCGTTGGGAACGAATGCTCATATGCAGCAATTGGTGCGCACAAAGGCCGGTCCTTTTTCTGATGAGCAGTGGGTGACTTTGCAGGATCTTGAGGATGGTCTTGCCTTGTTTAAGGAAGGTGATGATCGTCTTCTTGCGAAATGTCTTCATCCTATTGAGGCTGGTGTGCGTCATTTGCCAAAGGTTGTGCTTGGTGATGAAGCGATCACGCCTGTGATGAATGGTGTTGACCTGTTTGTTCCCGGCGTTCTTCGTCTTGATTCTGACATTGCAGAAGGTATGCTTGTTGCTGTAATGACTGCTAGTGGTCGCCTGCTTGCTCTTGGTTCTGCTGCACTATCGTCTGCGGCTGTTATGCAAGCGCAGAAGGGTAAGGCGGTGACGGTTGAAAAAGTGTTTCGTCGACCAACTGATACGTATCATGTGTGATAATATAGTTTTTGATGCAGTACTATAGTAGTAAATAAGTTTTATATACCGTCTCCTTCTTCTCTGTAGTATGGTTGTTCAACTTGGCTCGATTATTGTGGGTAACGAGCTTGGACTCTACGCATTTCTTGCACTTATTCCTTTTTTTATCATTTATCTTATTCGTCCGCGACCAAAGCAGCTGAATGTACCATCATTGATGTTTTTGATGAAACAATCAGGGATTACTCGTTTTACTTCTTTTTTGAGAAATTTTGTCAAGGACTGGTTGTTTCTTATTCAACTGATTGGTTTGCTTGCATTGATTGGTATTCTCTTGTCACCGTTTTTTTATTATGATCATGATATTACTGCGCAAAATACTGTTATTGTTATTGATGCGAGTGCCAGTGCTCAAGTAAAGGAGGGTTCTTCAACAAGGTTTGACATTGCGGTGAGTAAAGCTAAAGAGAGTCTTGGTCAGCGTAATACGATCATTCTTGCCAAGGAAGTGCCTTTGATTGGTGTTAAGGATGTATCTTCTTCCCAGGCTTTGGAGTATCTCGATGATATTGTTCCTCGTGATACGACAACAAGACTTGGTGACGCTATTATTCTTGCAGGTGAGACTTTGGCTGGTAAGGAAGGTCGTGTGGTCGTGTTTTCTGATTTTGTTAATACTGGCGGGCAGAATCCTGAAACTGCAAAGTTGGTTTTGGAATCAAAAGGTATTGTTGTTGATTTTGTGAATACGGGCTCCTCTCATGATAACGTGGGTTTTGTTGAGTTGTCTGTTGGTCCTGACTCGACGATTGCATATGTTCAAAATTTTGGATCGTCGCCTGTGACCGTGTCGATGAGTGGGCCTGTGGAAAAGGAGTTGTATTTGGAGCCGGACAGTAAGGAGTTGGTTGCGTTTCAAACGCCTACCGGTATTGTGAAGCTGCGTTTGTCTCCCACTGATGATTTTCCTCTTGATAATGAGGTTATTATCTCCGGACCTGCTGCTGAGCGTACAAAAGCATTGTTGGTTACAAATAATCGTTCGGTGTTTCTTCTTAATGCTCTTCGCGCTACTCCTTTTGTTGATGTAACGGTTGCGGTTCCTCCTATTGTGCCAAAGGAGTACTTTGATGTGTTTGTGTTGCACAATCTTGATCCTGTTGATGTGTTGCCGGGAACGCTTGAACAAATCGCTCGCCATGTCGAAAATGGTGCTGTTGCTATTGTTCATGCACAGAATGGTATGGTTGATATTAAGTACGCTGGATTGTTTACGCATGGTCTTGAGGGTTTTGTGGGCGCCGCTCCGGTAATTGTTGAGCAGACCACACAGTTTACAAAGAATGCGGATTTCGGCGTGGTTAATGGTGCGTATAATGTTTCTGTGGGTGCGGCCACGTCGTTTATGAGTGTTGCTGGCAGTCCTGTACTTACGTTGCAGGACAAGGGCGAGGGTTCTCTTGTTTATTTTGGTATTCTTGAATCCGAGTCGGATTTCCGTTTAAGCCCGTCTTATCCTATTTTTTGGAATGAATTGTTGAAATCTTTAACGGGACAAGTTGATGTTGCTCAACTTAATTTTCGCACTGACAAAACGCTTTTATTCGACGAGGTTAAGACTATTGTGACTCCTGTGGAGACGCTAAGACGTGCTACCATGCTCTTAGAGGAGCAGGGCGAGTATAAGGTTGGAGATCGCGTGTATGTGGCTAATCTTTTAAGCGAAGCTGAAAGTGATGTGTCCCCTCGTGAAATTACTGGTGAGCAGGCTTCTAAGTATTCTTTGCAGCCTGTGACTGAACGTCGAAAGTATGATCTGGAGACAAAATTGATTATGGTCGCTTTTGCTGTTTTGTTTTTTGAATTGTTGTTTATTAAATTGCGGGGTGATGTCTGATGTTTGAATCTCTTCTCGCAATGCTGCGTATGGACGGCATTGAGTCGCCCGAATATCTTATGGTTCTTGTACCGCTTGTGTTTCTGCTCTTTTGGCTTTTGCGTCATGATTTTGTGAAGATTAAAGAGGAAGAAGGTACTCGTAAGCGCAGAAAGCATTTGCAATGGTTTACGCTGATTACTCGCATTATTATTTTTGGACTGTTACTGCTTGCTTTAGCAACTCCTTTTGTGCATCAGGAGAATTTGTTTCAAGGGGATCCCGTCGTGCATGTTGTTGTTGATAGAACAAGGAGTATGGATGTGTTTTCTCCTGTCGCTGACGATCTTATTGCACAACTCAAGGAACGTGTTGATGTTGAAGTAACTGAGATCGATGAGCGTGATTCTTCTAATATTGGTCATGCGGTGCTCTCGCAGTTGCGTCCTTTTGAAAGTGTGGTGATGATTAGTGATGGTCAGGCAAATAGTGGTAGTGAGCTTGGTGATATTGGTTTGTATGCTTCGAGTTTGAATGCGACGATTAATGCTGTGGAGCTCGAGGAGGCGCATACAGATGTTTCTATATCGCTCATAGGTCCTCGAAAGGTTCTTGACGGTATTCCTAATGATTTTTTTGCAAGCGTTAAGCGTGTCGGAGCTATTGATAAGGTCAGGGTCATTATCGAGGTTGATGGTGAGGAGGTGTATAATGAAGTAACTGCTGATGAGATTATTAAGATTTCTGAAGCGTTTGTTACTGGAAATCACCAGATTACTGCTCGGGTCGTACAGGATGATTTCTTTGGTGAAAATAATGTGTTTTACAAAGCGGTCAGGTCTGTTCCTCGTCCTAAAATCGCGATCTATAGTGAAGATCCTGCTTCTCCCTTGATTACTTTGTTTAAGCAGCAATATCAAGTTGATACGCTTTCATCATTGTCTGATGTCCAATCGCAATTAACGCCCTATTATGCTCTTGTTGTCAATAATATTGCTGCTGAAACGTTGGATGCTCATGTTGATGGTTTAACGAATTATATTGCTGAAGGTAATGGTCTGCTTGCTGTTGGCGGTCGAAATTCCTTTAATTATGGTGGATACAAATTTTCTGAGTTTGAGACTTTACTTCCTGTTCAGACGGGAAAACCCGGTAAACAGGAGGGTGATGTGAATGTTGTCGTTGTCATAGACATTAGTGGCAGTACCGGTTCTTCATTTGGTGATTCTGCGGCTGTTGATGTGGAAAAAGCGCTTGCGCTCAATGTTCTTGCCGATCTTGATCCTAATCATCGTCTGGGTATTGTTGCCTTTAATACTGAGGCGCACCTGGTGTCTCCTATCTCTTTCAAGTATGAAAAGATTGATGTGGAGGATCGTGTTGCCCGTCTACAGGATGGTGGCGGCACGAATATTCATGCCGGTCTTGGAAAAGCGATTGACATGCTGCTTTCTCAGTCCGGCAGTAAGAACATTATTTTGATTAGTGACGGTAAGACGCAAAATGAGGCGCAAGCTTTGGAATTTGCAAAGCTGGCTTCAAACGAAGGTATCAGGATTTATACTATTGGGGTTGGTTCCTCTACTGATGATGAAATGATGGAGAGTATTGCGGAATTGACGACAGGTATTTATTTCAAGGCTACGGAGTTGTCGAAGTTGCGTATTTTGTTTGGTGACATCGAGTCTGAGCGAAACAAGGATTTGCTCGACGTAGTCATCCTTAATTCTAATCATTTTATCACACAAAATTTGAATGACGTTAGTGCTAAGATCGCAGGATTTAATCAGGTGGCTCCAAAGACCACTGCTAACATGCTGGTGACGACCTCTGCTGGCGATCCTTTGATTACGATTTGGCGTTTTGGTCTTGGTCGTGTCGCGGCCCTCAGCACTGATGACGGCTTGCAGTGGGCTGGCGAATTGCTGTCTGCGACTAACTCCAAACTTTTGCTGCGCACGATGAACTACTTGATTGGTGATCCTGATCGTCTGGCGGAGAACTCTGTTGACGTGTTTGATGCGCGCATCAATGAACCTACTGAGTTGTTGGTGAGGGCTGATGCTCCTCCTGTGGCCCGAGAGTATACGTTTTACAGAGTTGATGATACTACGTATAGTGCGACTGTAGTGCCTGAACAAGTGGGGTATGCTGATGTTCTTGGTGCGAGGTTTGCGACGAATTATCCTGCTGAATTGCAGTTTTTAGGGGTTAATGAGGATCTTGATAAGGTTGTTGCCAGTACTGGCGGCAAGTTGTATGAGGTATTGCAAGTTGATGATATAGTAGAAGATACTCGGGCGCATGCCCGGCGCACGGTGCGAAATAAGGAGCCTGTTCGCGCTCCATTTATTATTGCAGCGATGCTGCTCTTCTTGTTGGAGATTGCGGTTCGTCGATTGTTAAGAAAAGAATAAATACGTAAACATTTGAGGTACACTTATGAGTCTGATTACAAAAAATGCGAATATGGTTTTGTTACTGCTGATCTTGCTTGCCAGTGTTGGTCTTGTTGGTTCTACGGTGTATTTTCAGGACCGTCTGGATGGTATTAATTATGAATTTGATAAGAAGAATGCTCAGTTGCAGCAGACAGAGCAGGATTTGCAGGAACGTAAAGCGCAATTGGAAAAACTTGCTGCTGATGTCAGTTTAAAGGAGACTCGTGAGGAACAATTAACTGAGAAATTTGTTGAAAAGGAACAACAGTTAGAAGATACTGAGGATGAATTGGCCGATACGAAGGATGAGCGCGATCGTTTGGAGATGCAAAAGACGCAGTTGGAGCGGGATGTGGCATCGCTTCAGGCACAAAAGACGGAGTTGGAGTTGACTGTTGAAGATCTTGAGGATGATGTCTCGTTATGGCAGAGCAGGTATAATAATTGTGATAATGAGTTGGATGAGTGTGAAGAAGATTTGGATGTATGCCTAAACCCGTAAAACCTACATTGAAAAGGCAGGTGCGTCGAGCGCTCGCGGAATTGAAGACTGCGATTAGTGTGGTTGCTCTTGTCCGTGCGGTGTTAACGTGTAGTATTATTTTTCTTGTGAGTTTGTTGATTATGCAGTTGGTCTCGCTCAAATGGTATTACGCTTTTGTTCCTGCCCTTCCCTTCATGATGGTCGTGATAATTAAGACATTGCGTCGGGCAACGCTCGACGAGATAGAGAGTATTCTTGACCAGGAACAAGTTTCTGGCTTCCGTCATGTGCTGACGACTATTCATGATACTATGAGGATTGATAATGAGGTTGTTCGTGAACTGCATCGTGAAACGCTTGGACAATTGAGACGCATTAAGAATTCTTACTTTATTCGTTTTGGCAATATGGCTGGAAAAATTGTTGTGGTGATGGTGTTGTCCGTACTGATTGTTGGTCTTGCCGCTTTTGATGTTCGTTTTCTTGATTTTACTCAGACAGTTGAGGAATTGAAGGATTCTCGTTTTTTTGGCACGTATGTACTTGATGATTCTTTGCTTCAGTATGAGGAAAATGAATCTGGCGATATTTATGGTAATGAATCACTTGCAGAATTGGGTTTAGAGGAACTTGCGATTACCTTATCACCTGTTGAGAGTGAGATTGATATTAGTGATATTCAGGATGCAGAAAGGCGTTCTTTTGCTCAGGAACGTGCTGCTCGCGAGATTGTCGCAAGTAATGATGCGTCATATGAAGAAAATATACCAAAGGAGTATCGTAAAATAGTTAAATTCTATTTTAACGAGATTACTAAAGGAGGTTAATTATGGAAGTCAAGGATGTTAAACGCACCGTCGACGCGCTCTTTAATGAAATGAGTAAGGTGATTGTTGGCCAGCAGGATATGGTGCAGCAATTGCTTACTGGTTTAATGACGAATTCGCATGTGTTAATGGAGGGGTATCCTGGTCTTGCCAAGACCTTGGCAATTAAAACCTTGGCGCAGGTTCTGGATTTGTCTTTTTCCCGTATTCAAAACACGCCGGATTTAATGCCTTCGGATATTACTGGTACGACTATTATTGAGGAGTCTTCGTCTGGGAGAAGGAGTTTTAAGTTTCGAAAAGGTCCTGTTTTTGCCAATATCGTGCTTGCTGATGAGATTAATCGTGCAACGCCTAAAACGCAGGCGGCGATGTTAGAGGCGATGCAGGAGCGTCAGGTTACTGTTGGTAATGAGACGTATGAGCTTGATGCGCCTTTTTTTGTGTTGGCAACGCAGAACCCTATTGAACAGGAGGGTACGTATCCTTTGCCTGAAGCGCAGACTGATCGTTTTTTGTTAAAGGTTCTTGTTGAGTATCCGACTGTTGAGGAGGAGTTGGGTATTGTTGACATGTATGGTGGTGATACGAGGATTCCGACTTTGCGTAAAGTGCTTCGTAAAACTGATCTTGCTGCATTGCAGCGTTTGACGCGGCAGGTGCCGATTAAGAATGATTTGCAGCAGTATATCGTGAAGATAGTTAATAAGTCTCGTAATATGAAGGACTTGATTGAGTATGGTGCGTCTCCTCGTGCGTCTATTGGTTTGACGCTTGCTGCAAAGGCTCGTGCGTTGTTGCAGGGTCGTAAATATGTGAGTACTGAAGATATTAAGGAAATGGCGTTTCCTGTGCTTCGTCATCGTATTATTCCGACGTTTGAAGCGGAGCGTGAGGGTTTGTCGCATGATGATCTGATCAAGAAACTGTTCTAATGATTGATCTTTCGTTTTTGCAAAAGTTGGATAAGCTCACGTTGATTATTCGTAAGAATCTCACGTCGAACTATTCTGGTGAGCGACGGTCTAAGGAGATTGGTCAGGGTTTGTTGTTTGCAGATCACACGATTTATACTGAGGGTGATGATATTCGTCATGTTGATTGGAAAGTCTTTGGTCGCACTGACAAACTGTTTATCAAGCGGTTTGAAGAAGAGCGTAATTTGACGGTGCATGTCCTTGTTGATTTTAGTGGTAGTATGGGTTTTGGTTCTCATAAGATGTTGAAGTCGACGTATGCTGCGATGATGGCTATTGGTTTTGCGTATATTGCTCTTCGTAACAATGAACGTTTTGTCTTGTCGACTTTTGATGAACGTTTGCTTACGTATCGTCCTAAGCGAGGTCGTCGTCAACTTGCGCAGATGTTTGATGTGTTGAATAATCGTAAGCCAAAGGGTAAGACCTCGTTTGAAAGTTCGATTTCTAGTTACAAGCGTTTGATTGATTCTAAGAGTTTGGTGATTGTCATCTCTGATTTCTTGTATGATCTTGACGAGATTAAGAATGTATTGTTGAAGTTGCGCAAGAATCAGGTAAAATTTGTGCAGGTGTTGGATCCTGTGGAATTGAAATTGATGCTTGAAGGCTCGTATAAGTTGAAGGATTTGGAAACCTCTGATGTGTTACGCACGTATATTTCTCCTGCGCTGCGTAAGAAGTATTTGCGTTTACTCTCCAAGCATAATGCTGCGATTAAGCAGCTGTGTGAAGAGACGAATTCTTCGTTTTACACCGTGTCGACTGAAACGCCTATTTATGATGCTTTTTATGAGGTGCTGAGTGCGAAGTGATCTTGAGTCTCGGATTTTGTGGGATGTTGTTTGTGAGGTGAAAGCACACCCACAAAACAAAGATTTACCACTAATTAGTGATAATAATCAGTAAGATTTATAAAGGCTGAATTGCCTGAGTGTACTGCAAAAAGGTGCAGTATGACATTACCTCTGCGATACGAAATACGGGACAGGCTTGGCGGCACTGCTCAGGGCGCGTACCTGGCCTATGATAAGAAGACCAACGCTCGGTGCGTTATCAAAATGCAGGGCGATGAAGTGCATGATGTGTTTCCTCTTGAGCGTGAGCGCCGTGCGTTAACTACTATTGATAGTGAGAGGGTTGTCAAGGTGCTCGATGCAGGTCCTGAATATATTGTGTTTCCTTTCATTTCTGGGAAAACATTGTATGAATCTTCAGATCCCTTGCCCTTGTTTGAGGGTATCTCGATTGTCCAAAAGATCGCTGAAGGTTTGGTTGATACGCACGCGCACGGTTTTGTTCATCGCGATGTGAAGCCTGCAAATGTGATGCGCACTGGCGATGATGTCGTGCTCCTCGATTATGGTTTGTGCGATCATCCTGATTTTCCTTCCTGGATGACACCTCAAGATGATTCGGTTTTTGGCACCCCTCTCTATATGAGCTCTGAGGCTTTTGCTGGTAATGCGGATGCCAGAAGCGATGTGTATTCGCTTGGCGTGCTTGCTCATGGATTGTTTACTGGTCAAGATCCGTATAGGGGATGGTTTCGAGAACAATTGCGTGAGATGGTGCGCAGGAATCCTTCAAGAGGTATTGATCCTGCATTTCTTGACGGGCCTGATGGTTCGGCATATGTTGATTTGGCCATGCAAAGTATGTCTAATACTATTCGCACGCGTCTTCATGGAAAGGCAACGCCGCTAACCGATATTGATCCTTCAATTCCTGTCGAGTTATCTGATGTAGTCTTGCATGCTTTGCAAACTAAACCTGAGGATCGTTTGTCTAGTGCACAGGAATTTGTTACTACGTTGCGCGCGGTTCCTCGAGAGCGTAAAGCTTATATCGCGGTGAACAAGGGCGCTCTTGCAAAGGCGGAAACGGTTCAGTTATTGCCTGATCGCGATCTTTCACAATATCCGACGTTTGAAGAAGCTCGTAGACTGATTGAAGAGCAGAACAAGCCGGTTATTTCTCGGCCGCGGAGAGCAGCATAGTATGGGTCAGTCTTTGTGGTTTCGCGGCGCTCTTGGAAAAGGTCCTTATCGCACGATTAGTCCGATCGATGATTCTTTTCAACCGGTGTATTTAGGTACTTCTCCTCAGGGGTTGGTTGTTATTAAGTTTCCTGGCGATGGGACTCATTCGTATGTGCGGGAAAAAACTTCTTTGCAGCGTGTGCGTCATGAATCGATAATTTCTTTGTTGGATTATCGCAGTGAGTGTGATCAGATGCCTTGTTTGGTGTTTCCGCATGTGGGTGGTCGTTCACTTGGACGCATGCTGAAAAGTGCTACGAGGATTTCTCCTGATCGTACGGCTGCTATTTTTTCAGATCTTTCTTCTGCGCTGCGGGCATGTCATGACTCTGAGGTGTGGCATCGTGATGTCAAGCCGGATAATATTATGATAACTGGTAAGAAGGCAGTACTTATTGATTTTGGTTTGTCTTGTAATCCTGACGTGGAGTCCTTGGATGAAGAGGGAGTGGTGTATGGTTCTCCGTTGTATATGGCTCCTGAGTTATGGGTGTTGCGCGGTACTGCGCGTTGTGATTTGTATAGTCTTGGCGTGTCCTTGTATCGCTGTTTGACGGGCGAGTATCCTTTTGTTGCAGATTCTGTTGAGAGTCTGCGTTTGCGTCAGCTCTATCAGGTGCCTGATGCTCCGTCTGATCTGTATGATGACGTGCCGACGAGATTATCTGACATTGCTCTTCATTTGTTGGAGCGCGAACCAGAGCATCGTTATGAGTCTGCTCACCGTGTCTATGAGGATTTGCAGCGTTTTAGAACGAAGAGTAATCGTGCCGCATAGCAAGTGTGCGCAGTTGTGCAACGCACACGCGAAATTGTTCGAGAAAGTCGTCATTGAGTTGTTCTAATCGTATTAATTGTTGTGTGTTGAGATGGCTTTCGAGTTGTGCTCCTGTAAACTTCCAATCGTTGAGTTGTGAGTCAATGATATCTATTGCGCTGAGCAGTGCTTGTTGCGTAGCTGTTCCTTTAATGTATCGTTTGGCTATGTCGAGTGCCATGTATACTGAGGTATGGGCGTTTTCTACATCGACTGAAAACGCATGGCGGACTGTTTTTTCTGCAGTTAGTCCTTGAACGTATGAGACGAGTGCATCGTTTTTTTCTTTGAGCAGATGCACTTCTTTTTCAATATCGTAAATGTTCATTGTTTTTTGAAGGAAGCAGTGTATCTTTTTGAATGTTGTGCTTGAACAAGATTTATAAAGGGCCGTCTTTTTTGCGTAAGTATGGGGAAGAAAGCTACTGTGCAGCCAGAGATTAGCATCGGCCTGATAGGTCATGTTGATCATGGTAAGACGAGTTTGGTAAAGGCTTTGTCTGGTAAATGGGCTGATACGCACAGTGAAGAGATTAAGCGCGGTATTACCATCCGTCTTGGGTACGCAGATATTTCTGTGTATAAATGTGCGAAATGCAAGGAGCCTGAAGCGTTTTCTGTGACGGACAAATGTGTGTCTTGTGGCGGTCCTGCAAAGTTAGTGCGTGCTATTTCTTTGGTTGATGCTCCTGGCCATGAGAGTTTGATGGCGACGATGTTGTGCGGTGCTAATATTATGGATGGTGCTTTGCTTATGATTGCTGCAAATGAGAAATGTCCTCAACCGCAGACTCTTGAGCATTTGCAGGCTCTTGAGATTGTTGGTATCGAAAAGCTTATTGTAGTTCAAAATAAGGTTGATTTGGTGACTGAAGAACAGGCTGAGAAGAATTACAAGCAGATCAAGGAGTTTTTGTCAAACTCGTCATATGCGGATGCGCCGATTATTCCTATGAGTGCAACACATGGCATTAATCTTGACGTACTCTTATCAGTAATTGAAGAATTGGTCCCGACGCCAAAACGCGAAGTCAAGGCCGATCCTAGTATGCTTGTTGCGCGTAGTTTTGATATTAACAAGCCTGGTTCTGATCCGCAGAAGATGCTTGGTGGTGTACTTGGCGGCATGCTTCGTCAAGGCATGTTGAAATCCGGGCAAGAAATTGAAGTCCTGCCAGGTGTTAACGTTGGTGGTAAGCAGAAGGTTGATTGGAGGCCTTTGAAGACAAAGATAGTGTCGATTCACGCCGGTAATCAGCAGGTAAAGCAGGTCGGTCCTGGCGGTAGTTTTGCGATTTTAACAGGTCTTGATCCCTCTATTGTGAAGTCTGACCAATTGGTCGGCTCTGTTGTTGGCAGTGTTGGAAAACTTCCTCCAGTCTGGAACGAGCTTTTGCTTGAAACGCATTTATTGGATCGGGCTGTGGGTACAAAGGACAAGCTTCTTGTCGACCAGATTAAGAAGGGCGAAGTGTTTATGTTGAATGTGAATAGTGCTGCGACTGTCGGTATCGTGAGAGGTATTAGTAAGAAGCACGTTGATCTTGTCTTGAAGCGCCCTGTTTGTGCGCAACTTCAAGCTCGTGTAACTATTTCTCGTCGTATGGCACAACGCTGGCGTCTTATTGGTTATGGCATTATTGTGGAAAAGAAAAAGAAAAAATAGCGCGCTACTGTGTGAGTGCGCGCAGGAGTTCTTCTATTCGTTTTAAGCGTTCCACGATTTCTGTATGTGTGGGTTCGTGACAACGCCATCGTTGTGTGACATGTGGTGGCATAATCTCCCTCCATTTCGGTTTTACTAGAAATATGGAAAACTAGTATATAATAGTTTCGATATTTCTATATAATTCGAAACAATAGAGTTATATAGAAAGATCGATTATCTTATGCTATGCCGCCACACATGTATCGCCAGGTATTACACAAAGCTCTGGCAAGCGAAGTACGCCGTCAAATTTTGTTAGCTCTTCGCGACAAGCCGTTGTATTTGTCTGAGATTTCCCAGATTGTCGGCAAAAAGCCGCAAACAGT